>JAUQPS010000011.1 GCA_030550205.1 bacterium | reverse complement strand
TCTTGCCTAAAATCCATTTCATATGCAGCATCAACAAATATAAAGTAAGTATTCATTTCTTTCTCCTTTGTTTAAAGCTTTCAAAAATTGAATAAACTGTTGGTATAAAAAATAGGGTAATTATAGTAGAGAATGCAAGCCCTCCGATTACTGCAATAGCAAGGGGTTTAAATTGTTCTGAACCTTCACCTTTTGATAAAGCAAGAGGTAAAGCTCCAAAAATTACAGTTAATGTAGTAATAAGAATTGGTCTAAGCCTTCTACTTGCTCCCTCTACAATAGCAGTAATTAAATCATAACCTCTTTGCTTTAATATATTCATATAATCTGTCATCAATATAGCATTAGCAAGAACAGTGCCACTAACTAATATAACCCCTACAAACCCATTAACAGATAATGGATATTGGGTTATTGCAAATATAATTGCAACACCAACAAATGAAAATGGAACAGAAAGCATAATAATAGCAGGATATAAAAATGAGCTAAGCTGACCTGCCATTACAAGATACATAAGAGCTATTCCTAAAATTAATGCAAGGAATAATTGACCAAAAGCTTCTCTTTGACTTTCAAAAGAACCACTTATTTTAATATCAACCCCTGGTGGTAATGTAATATCCTTTAAAACCTTTTGAATATCATTTATAACTTCACTTAATGCTCTATTGTAATAATCACTTTCAACCTTTACAACTCTTCTTTTATTTATCCTTTCAATTACAAGTGGTCCATATCCATAACTAATATCTGCAACATCTGAAAGGTAAACGCTATAACCAAATGGTGATGGAATTTGCAAATTATTCAAAATTGAAATAGTATTTCTATAATTTTCATCAAGTCTCACAACTATACTAATATCAGAACCTTCAAGTTTTATAGTGCTTGCAGTATTTCCAAAAATTGCATTCCTTATATAGCTACTTGCCTGAATAATTGTCAAACCATGTTTTGCTAAAACATCCTTTTTAAATTTTATTCTAATTTCTGGATTTGAAGATTGTCTTGATATTGTAATTCCAATAATTCCAGGTATCTTTTCAATTTTCTCTTTAATTAAATTAGCAATAGAATCAGTTCTATTTATATTATCCCCATATATTTCAATAGAAATGGGCTTTCCACCACCAAATAAAAATTGATTTGCAACATTTCCTGGTAAAACTTCAAGAGTTTGAAGTCCAGGAATCTTCTTAAATTCATTTTCAATTTCTTTTGCAATTTCTCTACTACTTTTATCCCTTTTCTCTATGGGGACTAATTTAATTTGTCCTCCTAAGAAATTACTTTCTTCTACAAAACCAGATGTTGATGCAAATCCACTCTCCGTAGGACCAGCTCTAAATACATAATATTCAACATATTTATTTTTGGATAATATCTCTTCAAATTTTTTCATAATTTCAACTGTTTTTTCAAGTTTAGTTCCAGGTGGAAGAAGAGCGGTTATTCTAATATCAGATGTATCTTGAGCAGGTATAAATTCTGTTTTTACAAATCTAAACAATGAAAATCCAATTATAAAAATTAAAACTCCAATTGAAAGAGCAAGAAATTTATGCTTAACTGACCATCTTAATAATTTCTTATGAGCATATTCAAGGCTTTTAAATGCATTTTCCAAGAATTTTCCTATGATAGTTGTTGGAGGATTTGGATTTCTTAGGAATTTTGAAGCAAGCATAGGTGTTAAAGTAAATGATACAAAAAGAGATATAAGTAATGTTATTGCTATTGAAAATACAAGCTCTTTAAAAAACAATCCTATAAAGCCACCAGCAAATAATAAAGGTAAAACAACAGTAATTCTTGTAAGAGTAGAAGCTATAACTGCTTGTGATACTTCCTCAGTAGCAAATATAGAAGCACTAATTGGATTTTCCCCTTTTTCTCTATGATAAAATATATTTTCCATTACTACAATTGCATCATCTACAACTAATCCAATAGCAAGGGCTAATGCTGAAAGAGAAATCAAATTTATTGTAGTTCCAGAAAGATATAAATATATAAATGCGACAACAAGTGAAGTAGGAATTGCTATGGATATAATAATAGATGCGGTAATATTTCTTAAAAGTAAGTAAGTTACTAAAATTACAAATATGGCAGAAAAAATCAAGTCTTTCCTTAAACTATTAATTGAATTTAATACATTTTTTGAAAAATCAAGAGGTATAAGAACTTTCAAATTATACTTCTTTGAAATTTCTTCTAATTTTTGTTTAACTTTATTTCCAACTTCAACAGCATTTGCATCCGCTTGTTTGAAAATTCCAATGAATATAGCATCTTTTCCCATAGCACTTATTTGATTTATCTTATCTTGATATGAATAATCAACCTTAGCAATATCTGAAATTTTAATAACATTTCCATCCCTTTTTATTATTGGCAAATTTTTAATTTCCATAGGGTCTTCTATATCACCTTTAACCCTTATAGTATAATCTATTAACCCATACTTGATATTACCAACAGGCACATTAAAATTATTTAAACTAATAGCATTTATTACTTGGTCTAATGTTAAACCATAAGCTTCAAGTTTTGTTTTATCAACTAAAACATTAACTTGTCTTTTTCTCCCACCTCCAAATAACATAACTTGTCCAACACCCGGAACTCTTTCAATTTCATTTTGAATATAATCTTCATACTCTTTTCTAATATCTCTTAAACTATCTTCTGAATAAATTGAAACAAGCATTATTGGAAATTGTGAGATATCAAATTTGAATATAACTGGCCTTTCAATATCTCTTGGAAGAAGTCTAAGAGTAAAATCTAATCTATCTCTTATATCATTTGTAGCAACATCTAAATTTGTTCCTTGTTCAAATTCAAGAATAACAGTAGATATATTCTCTTGCGAAAAAGACCTAATTTTCTTTAAATTCGGTATAGTAGATAAACCTCTTTCAAGTGGCTCTGTTACAAGCTTTTCAACATCTTCACTACTTGCCCCCCTATAAAATGTAATTATAGAAATACTTGGAAGTGTTACTTTTGGGAATAAATCTATCTTTAAATTAAAAAGTGAAAACAAACCAAATAATGTTAAAACAGCAAAAACAACGAATGTTAAAATGGGTCTTTTTACCGCTAACCTTATCATTTTATAACCCTCACTTTTGAGCCATCTTGTAAGTTATATTGACCTTCAACTATAATTTTATCATTAAGGTTTAAACCCTCTAAAACTTCAGTATATTCTTCATTTGAAATTCCTATTTTAATAACTCTCTTATATGCTCTATCCCCATCTAAAATAAATACATATTTTTTATCCAATCCAAGAATTGCTGATGTTGGAATTACAATTGCTTTTTCTCTTTTTTCTAAGGTAATTTTTGCATTCGCAAATGCTCCAATTGGAAACTTATTTACTCTTGCCCTTATTTCAAATGTTTGACTTAACGGGTCAATAATTGAGCTTTTGTAATAAATTGTTGAAACTTCACTAATTGAAAGCTCACTTGAATAAATTTGAATTTTATCTCCAATTTTTACTTTGTTATAATAGATCGAAGGCAGTTTTATAATTGCTACTGGAATTCCATAGATTTGAGCTATTGGTGTTGATGGAGAAATGAGTTGTCCTGCATTTATATTCATTAAATGAACTTTGCCACTTGTAGGGGATTTTACAGGATATTCATTAAATTCAAGTCCAACTGTTGATCTATCTAAGTATGCAATAATATCATCTTTTTTCACATATTGACCTTCTGAAACTACATATCTTATAAATTTTCCAGGAACTTCTGGGAAAACATAAGTCAATGGATCTCCACTTATATTAGCGGTATAATTTTCACTATATTCAATATAAGAAATTTTGGGTGTAGTAATAGAAACAGGTATTATATTTTCTTGATTTGTCGTTTTAATATCAGTTTTGTTTTGACAAGCTATGAGTATAAACAAAAGAAAAAAGTTTTTAAGGTTTTTCATAATTCCCTCCTTATTGAACTTTACCAGCATTTAAAACTAAATCTAAATCTATAATAGCTTTATAGTAATCTCTTAAAGCTTGTTTATATGAAATTTGAGCAGATATATAACTTCTTTGAATATCATATAATTGTAAGTTTGATATTAAACCATTTTCAAATTGAATTTTAGCAGTTTTTAATAATTCTTGGGCTAAATTAGCATTTCTCTTTGTATTTTCAAGGTTATTTTTAGCAATAGATATACTATTTAAAGCATTTTGTAATTGAATTTTTGAAGTTTGAACTTGAAAGTCATATATTAGTTTAAGTTGATCAATTTGATTATTTATTTTTTGAATATCTGCATTTGTAGAAAATCCATCAAATACATTCCAACTAAAAATTATTGAAAATGTCCAAGTTCCTCCCCATTTATCCTCGAGGTTAGGAGCGGGTCTTGAAGCTAAATATTGAACTTGTGCAAATATATTAGGTTTATTTAATGTGCTTTGGATTTGGGCGAGTTTTTGTAATATTTTCATTTGATTTTCAAGCAATAACAAATCTTTCCTCAATTTTAGTTTATTCTCATTTATAATGAAGTTTGTATCAATTTTAACCCCTTCAAGACTATCAATAATTACAACTTCTTCCTCTTCTGGTAAATTTAATAAAATTTTTAGATTGCTTAATAAATCATTATATGTTTTTTTAGCATTCTCATAATTAAACTTTGCATTTTCATAATTTACTTGTGCTTGAAGTAATTCTAAGTTTGATGCTAACCCACTTTCAAAGCGCTTTTTAGTAGCATTATATACCAATTCTAAATCCTTTATAGTTTCTTCATAAACTTTAAATGTTTCTTTAAAAAATAAGATATCCAAATAAAAACTTTTTATCTGACTTGAAAGTCTATACTGTAATAGCTCTATGTTCTGATTTTGAACTTCAATTTGTTCCTTAGCAAGTTGCATTGCATTAAATTCCCTAAACCAAGAAAATATAGATTGTCTTAATGTAAATTGGATATTATAGCTATTATATGGTCTAAATGGGATTTCTGAATATACAATAGAATTTGGATCTGGATATATTATAAATTCATTTGGATTTTGTGGATTTTGATAACCTATATATTTTGTTGGAGCTCCAAATCTTATAACTGCCGGGTTAGCAGTATAAGTATAAATACCATTTATATTAAATTGAGGAAATATCTGAGAGCGAGCTTTTATATAGTCAGATCTGTATTGTTTTATATTCTCTTGATTTTGTAAAATTTGGATATTGCTCTTTTTTGCTATCTCAACAGCCTTTTCTATATCAAGCTCTAAAAGATTAAAGATAATGTTAATCATGCCTTAAAACTCCTTTTAATATAATTTCCTTTATAACTTCCTTATCTTCATATCTAACAGGGTCTTCCAAACGCATAAAGAAGGCTTTAATAGAAAGCCCTATAAAATAACTCATAGCATTTATTTCAAGATTTTTAAATTGCCCCTTATGAATACCTTCCATAATTAACTTTTTTGTAAGAATTTTCATTTCTGAAATAATTGGATAAATTTTTTCCATATAATAAGGAAAAATTTCATTATCAAATACAAATTCCTTTTGCGAAATCTCTGGCATTCCTAAGGAGTTTCTAAATTCATATAATTTATCCCATAAAATATCAATAAATTTTTCAAGTTTTTCTTTTGGTTCTAAATTTGAATTAACTATACTTTTAATATCTTCACATATGACTTTTAAGTCTTGTTCAACCACATTAACAAAAAGCTCACTTTTACTTTTAAAATATAAATAAATAGTTCCCTTTGCTATATTTAACTCTTTTGCAATTTCATCTAAATTTGTTTTATAATAACCTTTTTCAATAAAATGTTTTCTTGCGGTTTCTAATATAATTTCCCTTTTTAATGACTTCTCGGTCATTGCCAAAATTTTAAAGGATAAAAATAAATGATATAAGCCTTAAAATTTTAGAATGTCAAAAATTGTAAAAGCAAAATATAATAATTTTGTTATTATTAGCACCATTACAACGGATTTAGTTTCAAAAGCATGTCAAATACATCAAACAAATCCTCCTGCATCAGCGGCTTTTGGAAGAGCTTTAACAGGATTAGTTTTATTATCTTCCGCTTTTGAAGGGACGAAAGTTGAAAAACTTATAATGCAATTTTTAACAGATGGTGAAATTTCTGAAATTACTGTTGAAACAAATATGAAAAAGCAATTTAGAGGATTTATAAGAAATCCTAATCCACACTATGAAATTAAATCAAATAAGCTTCCTGTTGGAGATGTAGTAGGGAAAGGATTATTATATTTTTATAGATATTTTAATAATGAAGTTTATCAAAGTGTATCTGAAATAATAAGTGGAGAAATTGCAGAAGATATTGCATATTTTTTATATAATTCAGAACAAATTCCAAGTGCAATTGCTCTTGGAGTTTTAGTTAATAAAGATGGTTCTATTAAAAATGCTGGTGGGATATTTGTATATAGCAGACCTGGTATATCTGAAAGTGAATTGATTGATATGGAAAATAAATTTAAAAACATTAAATCAATTACAACCCTTATAGATGCAAATTTAGATGAATATGATTTAATCTCTATAATTACAAAAAGCTGGCAGTTTTTAGAAGAAAGTAGCGTTGAATATAATTGTTGGTGTAATTTAGATAGTATTAAAAGAGCAATTTTGAGTATTCCAAAAGAGGAAATTTTAGAAGAAGTTGAAAGAAATTCAATAATTGAAGTTGTTTGTAGGTATTGTAAAAAAAGTTATATTTTTAATAAGTTTCAAATTTTTGAAATATATGAGGGTTTTTGATTTACATCAGGATTTATTATATCATATTTTGTCAAATCCAAATGATATAAAAATTTTGGAAAATTATAAAAATTTTGGAATTGAAAAGTTCATATTTGCGATATTTCCATTTAGAAGTTTTTTTAGTTTTTATGATGTTGAAGAACCTTTACTTTTTACATTAAGAGGTATTGAAATTGCTTATGATATTAGTAATAAATTCAATTTAAAAATTATAAGAAGCTTTGAGGATTTAGAAGATGGAAATATAATAATTGGGATTGAGGGGTTATATTTTGTAAGGAGTGTTTATGAATTAAGGATAATTCATAGGCTTGGTGTAAGAAGTATTGGACTTGTTTGGAATAAAGATAATTTAATATGCTCATATTTTAATAGTAAGAATGATTTTGGACTTACAGATTTAGGATTTGAAATTGTTGAGAATGCAATAAATTTAAAAATGGCAGTTGATTTAGCACATTCAAGTGATAAAACATTTTTTGATGTTATTAATCATTTTAAGAGAAATATATTTGTATCGCATACAGGTATAAGAGAGCTTAACAATATAAAGCGAAATCTAAGTGAAGATATGATTTATGAAATTTCTAAAATAAATGGCATTGTTGGAATAGCATTTGGAGATATATTTTTATCAAATTTAAATTTAAAGCAAGTTTCAGAGTATATTGCTAAATTAGTTGAAAAATTTCCAAATACTATTGCTATCGGAAGTGATTTCTTTGGTGTTCCAAAAGAACATCAAATTGAAAACTTAAATGAACCTTCTCACTTTATAAACTTATATAATCACCTTAAAAATTATTTAAGCGATGAACTTATTGAAAAGTTATTTTATAAGAATGCTTT
Organism: bacterium; assembly: GCA_030550205.1. GTDB lineage: Bacteria > Hydrothermota > Hydrothermia > LBFQ01 > DSFT01 > DSFT01. Next base: position 21,690 of record JAUQPS010000011.1, on the reverse strand, counting down.
TGAGTTTTTTAAAAGGGTTTTGGCTTAGGAAAATTTTAATTATTGCTTTAAAATTTTTATATTTATGATTGGAAAAGGTAAAGGAATTAAATTAGAAGGTAATTGGGATGAAGGATGGGCTCTTGATTGGCATAGAGAAGATGGATACAAGATTACTATTATTGGCAAGTTATTCCATACCCTGATTGGCGCGTATCTATATCAGTTGAAATATTGTGAACCTTCAACTAAAACGAATAATCTAATTTATAATTTGGCTCAAGAAACAGTTAATTTTTTAAAAACAAGACACTTTTATCAATACCTAGAAGCCATCATTCCAGTACCTCCGTCACAAGAACGCAAACTTCAACCAGTTATAGAAATTGCTAAGGAAATTGGGAGAAGAACGGGTATTCGTGTAGATACAGAATACTTAATAAAAGTCAAGAAAACACTACCTTTAAAAAGTATTAATGATATTGAAAGTAGAATGGAGCAATTGAAAGGCGCTTTTAAAGTAGTAGATCAACGCTATAAAGGGAAATCTGTAACAAGATCAAGGAAATAAGAGAGAAAGATTTTTTGTGGTTTGGATTGTTTATAGACAGAAATTTCCAAAGTCAAAAAATTAACATTGAAGAGATTATTAAAAAGTAAAAACATTCATATTGTTATTATCAAGGAAGCTTTCAGCTAAATTTTCACAAAAGGATTGATAAATTGAGAGCTACAACGATTGATTTAAGTTATGGAATAAAAGAGATAAGAAAGATAAGAAAGCTCTAATTTTCCACTTCAAAAAAATTTCAATTTTATTACTTGCTTTAAAATTTTAAACTTCGGGGCATAGCGCAGTGGTAGCGCGCTGCCTTGGGGTGGCAGAGGTCCCGGGTTCAAGTCCCGGTGCCCCGATCTTAATTTCTCAAAATATAGCTTTAAAGGGGAAGATTCCCCTTATTGAACAATTTGAGTGTTTGTATATTCTATTTCTATTATTTTTTTGTCATTTTTGAAATAGCTAATATGCTTTATTGTATAATCTCCTGGATTTAAGATAGCTTCAATTTTATCTTTATCACTTGCTAAAACTTTAAGAATTATCTTATCATTTTGTTCAATTATATTATATCCATAATTATTTGAGAGGAGGTATTTTATTACAAAGTAGGGATTCACATAAATAAATGGAGTGTTATCATTTTCAACTCTACCATTATCAAAAATAATTTGAGATTGAGCATTTTTAGATATTTCATCATAAGTTGTAATTACTTTAAATGATAATTCTACATTACCTGACTTGTCAAGTTTGCTCAATTCACCTTCATCTCTTTTATCTAAAAGGTTATACAAAACTACACCTTTTAGCTGAAATTTAGTTTTTACAATATCAGGAAAGCCAGCACTATGTAAATCCTTATAATGGACATAGCGCTTATATGATAAAATTTCTGACTTTACTAATTTATAACTATTATACGCATTTATAATATCATCTGCTGATATTCCTATTATAAGTGCTAACATATTTATCACCTCCCATTTGCTATTAACTTATATGTCTTATCTTGAAGCTTAACTATAAAAACACCTTGCTTCTTTAACTTTATTTCTCCCTTATTATCAATCCTATTGCTTATTATTCTATTTCCTGCAATATCATAAATTTCAACATTCCCACTATAATTTAAAACCTTTACATATCCCTTTTCATAATAAACGTATGGTTCAATTTTCTTTGTCTCTGAAATATCAACAGGTGTTATTTGTTCTGCACTTTGACAATGCCAGACATTTGTAAAGCAACTTGCATCACCTTCTACAATCATAAGCTTTCCTTGCGGTGGATTTCCAAACATATACCATTTAGATATAATTAAATCAGAAGTTATTGGAGGTTCATCCGCACAACCACTTGCTGACCATACAGGATTTGTCCAACCATTCACATAAGAATGTTCTTTTGGATTTCCGCAAACATCAGATACTATAACACCTTCTATACCATCTCCATTTAAATCGGCAATACTTGGAGAACCAAAATAACTTCCAATTGGTCCTGCTATTAAAGCACCATCACTTGCTCTATGAACATATAACTGTCCATTTAATAAGTATGCTATACCCAATTGATTATTTGGTAAAATCCTACCTATTGCTATGTTAGAAAAACGAGGAGAATAACTGTAACTGTCGCACCAACAATCATAGTCGCCACATGTAGGAGGATAAAGAGAACTACTACTTGTGCCTATACTCCAAATTGTTGTATTGAAAGTAAATGCACTTCTTCTTATACTGAACGTTGTTTGACACCAATTAGTGCATTGGCACCCCCAATCATCAGGATTACAAGGATTACCATTACTGTTATAACATCCAAAAAAAGGACCAGTAGTAGAAGATTTAACGCAACCTACAATTATATCATCTCTATTGTCACCATTTACATCAGAAAGTGTTGGTAATGTTGGTGAGCAATTAGTTTCAATATTGAGTGTATTTTTATATGCACCATTACTTGCATCTCTTATAACAACAGTACCATTATTTTTAGTAATAGCAATATCCCAAGAGTTTGTATTTTGTATATTACCTATTGCAGAACCAATAACACCACCTTCTCCAACTGACCATATTATAGCACTATTATAATTATTAGCACATATATTAAGGGCCCTAAAGTTATTGCTATGCGAAACATAAATTTCAGCACATCCATCATTATTTACATCAGCAACAGTCATATCTGAACCCCAGGTACCTACCGCATATATCTGATTTCCAGAACCATCTGTAAGTCTAAAATTATTTCCATAGGATGTATGAAATGCTACCCTTGATTGATTCGTTGATGTATAACCAGTAGCCCAATACGTTGCATATCCTTCTTCACCCCAACTTCTCTGAAATATATTACTACCATTACCCGCATTATGCAATCTCCATAATATATCACAGTCCCACTGATCGCAATCCTCTCCACCACCAGAAACCTCAACATATCCATTATTATCCCAGTCATATGTATTATTATATACCGCACCACCAGAAGCAAACCAATTCCCAGGACTATCTTCACTTGTCCATACTCTATTTACATTTGCAGGACTTGTGCATTTTAATGGAGCTCTTCTTGTCTTCTTATAATCATGACCACTTTGTAACCATTCAGTAGAAGATGGTCCATATCTTGACATTTGGGCATATAAAAATTCACATACTAACAAAATAAACAAGCTCCCTACCAACCACCTCATGCCCCCACCTCCTTTTTGGTTATTTCGGGCATTTTGAAATTTTACTTTATAAACATATCCATTTTCAAGTCTTCAGATAATATGATTTTATTAGCATTTTAAAAGTATGAAAATTCTTTTACAAAAAAATTTAAGTTGTTTCAATTTTGAGAACTAAAAGTTTTCAAAATATTACTTTAAATCCGAGCTTTTCCATTTCCTTTCCAATAATAGAGCTTAATTGACCCTTTTGACATTTAAGAAAATAAACTTTACTTTTATCAAGTTTATTTAGATTATTTATAAAGTCTTCTATGTTTAATCTATCCAAGTCTATTAAAATATCATAATTTTTAGAAATTTCAGGCTTTTGATTTAACTCCTCAATTATTTTATAATTATTTATTGCACTCTCAATAATATCATTTGGAATTTTCTCAATATAATATAGCAATTTACTTTTATTGGCTTTTGTAATTGCGCTATGCTTTGACAATGCACAATACTCTTTACCTTTATAACATATATCAAAAACACCAATTTCCATAGCTTTTGATATAATTTCTTCTTTTGTAAAAGTAATAAGTGGTCTTACTATAAATTTTTCTGAAAATGAGTTTAAAATTATCAAATTCTCTAAGGTTTGTGTAGATACTTGACCCATGCTTTCACCTGTTATAATTACATCTAAATTTAATTTCTTAGCAATCTCATTTGCTATTTTATAAAAGAATGCTTTCAAAACAATATTTCTATAACTATCCTTAACTTCCTTAATAATATAAAACATAATTTCCTTAAAATCAACATAATAAAACTTGCCCTTACTTGAAATTCCATAATTTTCAATTAAAAATCTATAAACATTAAATGCATAATCAATTGTATTTCCACCTAAATCATAAAACAAAAATTCACAATCTAAACCCATCTTATATGACAAAAATGCACTAACCGCAGAATCAATTCCCCCTGAAATTAATACTAATCCTTTTCCTTGACTTGAAATGGGAAATCCCCCAAAACCCCTTATTTTTTCATCAAATAAATAAGCCACATTATTTCTAATTTCAATATATGCAATATATTCCGGTTCTTTAACATTTACTTTTTTATGTTTTGATAATTTTTCTCCAAGAACTTTCTCAACCTCATATGAGTGAAAATTATGATTTCCAACTCTTTTGCATATAACTTTAAAGTTATCCTTTACTTTCTCCTTAAAAAACTCATAAGCTTTTTCAATCAATTGTTCAAAACTATTAAATTCAATTTCTTGAACTTTTGAAAAACTTGAAATACCAAAAACATTTTTTAATTTATTTGAAATATCTTCTTCACTTTCAATAAATCCCCTATCTCTATTTAAAGTTATTTTTGAATTTTCAAAAGCAGTTTTTAAATTGTTCTCTAAAATTTTTAAAAGTTTTTTCTTTGTAATTTCGGATTTCGTAAAAATTTCAGATGAGTATCTTAGAAGGAATTTATACATAGAAAATTTTAAAGTTAGCTTTACTTTTCACACTTTAAACTTTCAGCATGCTTTTAATAACTTTTTTATATGAGATTAATATCATAAATGGAACAACAAATAGCCCTGTGGATTCTGCAATTTCCTATATTTTCAAAATATCTCCCAATAAAGTAGATTTAATGGATAGTATTGTGGTTAAAAATGGGACCTTAAAACTTGAAATTAAAGATACTTCAACAAAGATGATTGGTATTGAAACAAGGTATAAGGGTTATAGTTTTTATAGTCCTATTCTTAATATCCCTATAAAGAGTGAAACTTTATTTGTATATGAAGTGAGTAATGATGGTAGCTATAATATAAAAGATTATTCAGCATTCGTTATAAATCAAGATAGTTTAATAATGATAGCAGAAGAAATCCTTATATCAACAGATTCAAAAAATGCTATTATTCCAAAGGAACCTATAAAATTAAAATTACCAAACAATTTTAGTAATTTTCAATATAATGGACTTCCACAAGATAGTGTTCAAGTTATTGGAAATGAAGTAATTATAAAACCATTCATAATTCCGAGGGTTAATAATGTTGTAAATTTTGTTTATATAGTTAATAAAAATCTAAAACTTGAAAGAAATTTTGGAAATATAAACTATACTGTTGCAATAAGGAAGGATTTGAAGCATAATGTAAAGAACTTAACCAAAGCAGATGTTCAAAAGATGGGAAATATTGATATTCAATTATATAGGGGTAATAAACCACCAATTATTGAAGCAGGCGTTGCTTTAAAGTTCGATATGTTTGGTTTAATTGATAAATATAGATATGTTTTTGCTGGGATATTTGTCTTAATTATTGTATTAATAATTTTACTTTTACAAAGAAAAAAGGGAAATGAAGTTAATAGCAAGGAAAATAAGCAAGAAGATCAACAATAAAATAATTTTTGAAGATATTAGCTTTGAGATTGAAAAAGGTATTCTTTTAATAAAAGGTAAAAATGGTTCTGGAAAAACTACACTATTAAAAATTTTGGCTCAATTTGAAAAGCAAACTTCTGGTGAGATAATATATGATGATATAAAAAAATTTGAAATTTCATATCTTGGACATAAACTTGGAATATATTTAGAGCTAAAAGTGGAAGAGAATTTAAGACTTTTTCCTGTAAATGAGCAATTTTTAAAAATTTTTGAAATTGAAAAATTTTTAAATTATAAAACAAAAAATTTATCTCGTGGAAATTTACAAAAGCTTGCAATAATAAGAGCCTTATCAAAACCAGGTAAGTTATATTTACTTGATGAACCTACTGTATCCTTGGATGAATTTTCAAAAGAAAAATTTTTTAGTTTAATAGAAAGACTATCAAAAGAAAAAATTATAGTTATTACAAGTCATGAATTTATACCATTCCACCATCAACTATTATCACTTGACCAGTAATATAACTTGCTTCATCAGAAGCTAAGAAATATACAACATTTGCAACTTCTTCAACACTTCCAAATCTTCTTAATGCTATTTGGCTTAAATAATAGTTTTTAATATCTTCATTTAATTTTTCTGTCATATCAGTTAATATAAAGCCAGGAGCAACCGCATTTACTCTTATATTTCTACTTCCAAGCTCCTTTGCTAAGGATTTTGTAAAGGCAATAATCGCAGATTTACTTGCAGAATAAGAAGTTTGTCCAGCATTCCCTATAATACCTACAACTGATGATATATTTATAATAACTCCAAATTTTTGCTTTAACATATACTTTGAAACAAACTTTGAAAAATTAAAAACACTCTTTAAATTCACATTTATAACATTATCCCAATCTTGTTCAGTCATTCTTAATAAGAATTTATCATCAGTTATTCCTGCATTATTTACAAGCACATCAATTCTATTAAATTTCTTATAAAAATCATCTACAATTTCTTCTGATTTCTTATAATCTGAGACATCTGCACAATATATTTCAACTTTTATATTATAATTCTTTTCAAGCTCTTGTTTAATGGACCTTAAAGCTTCTTCATTTCTTGCTATCAGTCCTAGATTATAGGAATTTTGTGCAAATTTATAAGCAATCGCTTTTCCAATCCCCCTACTTGCTCCTGTAATAATTGCATTTTTCATAATATCAAAATTTTAAAGTATATTAAATTATTAAAAAATTCCCCATCTTTTTACACACTTTTTATATTCAACATAACTCTCACCAAATGTTTTTTCAAGGATTTCCTCTTCTTTTGGAATTACAAATTTATCCATAACTAAGAAAAACAATATAGCAAAAATAATACCTATTAATGTTTGAAAATATATTGAAAATCCAACTATTAAAAGCAAATCTCCAAGATAAATAGGGTTCCTACAAATCCCAAAAACTCCAAAATTTACAAGTCTCTTTGGCTTTTCTCCTGGAATTATAGTAGTTTTATTTAAAAGAAGAGTAAAAAGTCCAAGGAATATTAAAAGTAGTGAAGGAAAAATTATTAAAAGCCCAAAAAATTTTGGAATTTTTAAAGTTAAAAAATTTTTAAAGATATAAGTAAAGATAATGGAGATTGTTAAAAGGCTAATTGGAATAACTCTAATCATTTAAAACAGGAAAACTCCTTCTATATTCATCTACCTCATTTATATCAATATCAATAACACTAAACTTTTCACCAATTCCCATATCTAAAATAATTTCACCTTTCGGAGATATCACAAGACTATTCCCTCCAAAAAAGTTTTCATTTTCTAAACCATATCTATTTATTCCAATTACAAATAATTGATTTTCAATAGCTCTTGCCCTTAATAAAACTTTAAAATGCTCAATTCTTGAAATAGGCCATTGAGATGGAACAAAAATAATTTTAACACCATCAAATGTTAATTTTCTTGCTATTTCTGGAAATCTTAAATCATAACATATCATAACTCCAATTCTACCAAATTCCGTATCAAAAATTCCCAATTTATCACCTGCCTTAAAAATCAAATGCTCATTTAAACCCTTAAATAATTTCATCTTTGAATAATAACCAACTATATTTCCATTCCTATCAAACAAAAAACTTCTATTATAATAGTTATCGTTTTCCTTATAAAATATAGAACCTGCCAAAATATAACAACTTTTCTCTTTTGCTAATTTAGATAAATTTTTTAAAATTTGTGAATTTTCACTTTCTGATTGCTCTTCATAAGGCTTTAATTTATAACCTGTTGTCCATAATTCTGGTAAAGCAATAAAATCTAATTTTACATTTATTGAATTTATTATCTCTTCAACTTGCTTATAATTTTCAAATTTATTCCTCTTTGGATCGCTTTGGATTAATAATATCTTCATATTCCCCCTCTAAGAACATAAATTTCTTATTCTCATAAAATCTTTTCTTCTCTTTTTTCTCCCTTGCATAAACATTTTCCTCTTTTTCATGAACTAATTTTGCTAATAAAACAGGCTTTCCATCAAGTTGTTCCTTATTTCTATAAAATCCCATCCATGCTTGCTTTGGCATTACTCCTATTGGAACAAATAATTTATTTTTATCAAAAATTAAATCTTTCCTTTTATCTGTTGCTAATTCATATACATCACTCATTATAATTACTTCATCTGGACAAGCTTCAACACAAAATCCACAATATAAACACCTTCCAGCATCCCACATCCAAACACTTGCATACCTTTGACCTTTACCTATTGGATTATCAACAGGATTTTCATCACCTTCAATATAAATTGCTTCAGATGGACAAATAGCTGCGCATAATTGACATGCTATACATCTTTCTGTTCCATCTTCATGCCTTTGTAATCTTAAAATCCATCTTGCTCTTTCAGGAAGTATGCGCTTTTCATCAGGATATTGAACTGTAAAAGGATTTTTAAACATATTTTTGATATTATGCTTAAAAGTGATATACAAACCTTTAAATAAAGCAAAAATTTCTCTCATTTTAAACTAACCTGTTTAATATAAGCCCAATAATTATAAAAACACTTAAACTATTTGAAAGTTGTGCAGTATAAAAATCAAGCATTCCAAATTGAATATAATTTGGCTTAAATGCCCATTCTATATTCCTTAAAGCACTTGGAATTGTAAGTAAAGAAATTAATGTCCAAATAGGAAGAATTTTAAATGCTACTAAAATAATAAGCACAATATAAGATGATATTACTAAAAAAGCATAATAAAACTGAGAACCTCTAACTCCTAAAATCCCGGCAAATGTTCTATAACCAGCCTTTACATCATCTTGGATATCTCTCATATTATTACCATGTAAAATTCCAACTACAAGTAATGAAATTGGAATAAATGCTAAAAATGGAACATATGACATTTGTAGGGTTTGAATATAATAACTTCCAAGACTTATTAATGACCATGCTAAAAATACTGCCAAATCACCAAATGCGATATACTTAAATCCTATTGGAACAAATGCATAAAACAATCCAAGAATAGCTCCAATAATTAAAATTTTTAATAGTTCAAAACTTGTCATAAATGTTAAAATAATACCTATGAGCATAGCAAGGATTATTAAAGTAGAACCAACTAATAGAACTTCTTTTGGTTTTAATAATCCATCTACTATTACTCTTGAAGAACCAAGGGTATCCCATCTATCTGCACCCTTCTTATAATCAAAATAATCACTCCAAGCATTTACTCCAAGATGAATAAATATTGCTCCAATTAATGTTAATATAAATTTAAGAATATCAATTTTAGGAGAAAGTAAAGTTCCTATAATAACAGCAGAAATTGTAATACCAATTACCCAAGGTCTTGTCGCTTGAATATAAGCTTTTAGTTTTGAAGGTTTTGGGAACATTTCTCTTAATAATTTAAATGTTTCTTCATTAAATTCTATTTCAAATCTTGGAATAAACCCCCTTGAAAAATCACTTACATATACCTTCTTTGGCTTAATTCTAATCACAGAACAATCTCTTACCGCCTTTAAAAAGGGCACAATGGGAAAATTCTTTCTTATTACAATTGTCCTTTCCTTTTCAAATTCATCTACATGACCAATAATTTCAACTTCTCCTTCTCCTTGTATGAATTTTATAGGCTCATTCTTTTCAATTACAAAGAATATATTTGGATTTTCCTTTATGTTATTAAATGCCTTGCCTTTATTTTCAAGAATTACATAAATATAGCCATCTTCTTCACCATAATAAGCTTTTGTGCTCCAAAGTTTGCCATCCTTTGAAATTGTTGAAATTGTAATAGTGTTATTTTCTCTTAAAATCTCAATGTATCTTCTAAGTTTCTCTTTTAATTCCATAGTGTGAAAATTTTAAAGTCAGTTTTAAAATTTCAAAATGCTTTTAGATGAAATTTTAAAAATTGAAAATTTATATTTAAGGGCAAAGAAAGTTGTTGAAGGTTATCTTTCTGGGAAGCATAGAAGTATATTTGAGGGATTTTCTGTTGAATTTGCAGAGCATAGGCAGTATTCAAAAGGTGATGATATTAGATTTATAGATTGGAAAGTTTTTGCAAGGAAAGATAAATTATTTATTAAAAAGTTTTTTGAAGAAACAAATTTAAGAGTTTATTTAGTTCTTGATATTTCAAAATCTATGGATTATGGAAAGCCTAATAAATTTATTTATGCTCAAAATTTAACAGCTATTTTAAGTTATGTTTTATATCTTCAAAGAGATGCTTTTGGATTTATAGCATTTTCTGATAAAATTGAAGTTATGTTAAGTCCCTCATCTTCAAAAATTCAATTATATAAAGTTTTAAAGACTTTATCTACACTAAAACCTTCTGGAAAAACATATATTGAAAATCCATTGATTATTTCTGCAAATAAACTAAAAAGAAGAGCTATGATTATTCTTATTTCTGATTTAATAGCAAATAAAGATTCTACAATTAGAATTTTAAGGGCATTAAATAATTCTAATTTTGATGTTATAGTATTTCAAATTTTATCACCCCAAGAGCGAGAAATTCAGGATAAAGGAGCATTTAAATTTATTGATCCAGAAACAAATAGCTCAATTTCTTTAAACACCCTTTATTATATTGAAGATTATAAAAAAATTTTAAATAAGTGGCTTGAAGATATTAAAATTTCATTTTTAAGAAGTGGTATAAGGTATAAATTACTTTTTACAGATGAACCAATTACAAATGCATTTCAAGTGCTTTATTAATCCTATTTAAAACTACTTCCTTTCCAAGGGTTTCAAGTAGTTCAAATAAACTTGGTCCAACAGTTTTTCCACTTACTACAATTCTTAAAGGATGTATAATTTCTGCAGGCTTTATATTTAACTCATTTGCCAAACTTCTTAAAATTATTTCCAAATTCTCTTTTTTCCATTCTTGAACAGCTTTATACCTTTCATACAATAAACTTAAATAATTTAATGTTTTTTCATTTATTAACTTTTCAAATGCTTGCTTATCAACCTTAAAATCTTCACTTAAAAAATAATCTCCAAATTCAAAAAATTCATTTAATGTTTTAACTCTTGTTTTTAAAAGTCTTATGCAATTTAAAAGTTTTTGTTCATCATATTTATTATCCTTTTCTTTTAATAAAATTAAAAGTTCTCTTTCATCTTTCATCCTTATGTATTCTGAATTCATCCAAAGTAATTTATCTATATCAAATACCGCAGGTGAGCTATTTACATCCTCTATTTTAAAAATTCTTATCATTTCTTCTTTTGAAATAATTTCTCTATTATCTTTTGGAGACCAACCAAGTAATGCCAAAAAGTTAAATAATGCTTCACTTAATATACCCATATTTTTATATTCAAGAACACTTAAAGCCCCATGTCGTTTTGAAAGTTTTTTCTTATCTTTTCCAAGTATCATAGGTAAATGTGCAAATTCTGGAATTTTCCAATCAAAAGCATTATAAATTAAAATTTGTTTTGGTGTATTTGAAATATGGTCATCACCCCTTATTACATGAGTAATTTCCATAAAGTGGTCATCTATTACAACTGCAAAATTATAAGTAGGTGTTCCATCACTTCTTAAAATCACTATATCATTTATATAATCACTTAAAATTTCAATTTTTCCTCTAATTTTATCTTCAAAGCTAATTAACATTCCATCTTCTACAAATAATCTAATTGCTCCAATTCCCCTTTGCTTTATATGTTTATAACCGTTTGGTGGTTCTAAAATTAAATTTCTTTCAATATGTTTCTTTTCATTTATTGGAATATCTTTTGGTATATATTTTTCTTTAACTTCTTCCCATTCTTGGGCATTATAATAATCAAAATAAGCTTTATTTTCAGAGACTAATTGATAAGCATATTCTTTATAAATTTCAAGTCTTTTTGATTGATATACAACTTCTTCATCCCATATTAAACCAAGCCATTTTAATCCTTCAAAAATTCCATATGTAAATTCTTCCCTACTTCTTTCCTTATCAGTATCTTCTATTCTTAATAAAAATTTACCATTATTATGTTTTGCAAAAAGATAATTATATAAAGCAGTTCTTGCCCCCCCAACATGTAATTCACCCGTTGGGGAGGGAGCAAATCTTACTCTTACCAAATCTCAAAAGTTTAAAGCCTATCTTATTGCTTTTAGTTCAAAGTTATTACCCTTTATTATATAAATTCCACTTCTTGAAACTTTTACAAAATTATTTCCTTTTCTTAATTTAAGCTCTGTTATTAGTGCTCCACTTATATTATAAATTTTTATAGGAATTTCAACATTTCCAGTATAATATATATTAAATCCTTGTGCAGTTCTATAAACTTTTACTATATTTTTTCCAATCCTAACTTCATCATAATTAACAGGTGTTATAGTAATAGGAGAACCTATGAAGTGTTGATATACTATGCTATCGCCTGGATTTACAATAACTGGATTGAAAAAGTAATTAAATGCATTATCACTGCCGGTGCTAAGACTTATATTCTCTCCATTTACTCCTTGGTCCCAAGTATATCCATGAGCATCAATCCATCTTATATGTTGCACAAAGCTTGGAGGTGTTACACCTGTTTGGGCACCACCATCCGCATATACTGCAAATAAGTGATATGCCGATGGAGGGTCAGAATCGCTTTCCCTTAAAAAGTCAAATGTAGTTGGAACAGGATTTATTGTTTGTTCTGCTGTAATTTGAGAACCACAAACCAAGTTATTTGAGGGATAAAAATCACATTGAAAATGAGCAGGATGATCCGTGCTACCAACATGGGTATCGTATTGCCATCTTACACCATAAGCTCTTGATGTGTTTGCATTATTTATAACAACTGTTTTGTGCCACAATCTTGAACTATTTACATCGCTTCCAGTTATCCAAAATATCTCTTTTACTCTAAAATTATCACCATTAGCATTTACATCATATATAATTGTTAATCTTGGAACAGCTGGCTCGCATATTACAGTGCTTGCGTATGATTTTAGTTGAACTGAGGTATAAGGAGCTGGAGCAGTTGCAGAACCATTTTTAGTAATATAATCTATAAGTGTAGCAACTGATCTAATTGTTGTCCAAGAAGACCAAGCAGATACTGGTGAAAACTGAGCTCCATATAAAACCGAAATAATACCAAATGGATGAGCAGGTCCTGTTCTTGCAGTATAAGTTCCTAAATCATTACTTGTTAATATATCTATATACCATTCAAGATAATTATTTGAAAGCATATAAGGATCAGTTATATTCACGGATTGAGTTGCAGTAAAACCACCATCATTACTATTAAAGTCATAAGAAATAATTACAGAACCAGGAATAGTTCCAACGATACTAACACTATCTATATACCACCCAGCGTAAATTACTGAACCATCACTTTGAAATCTAAACCTGAATCTTATATTACTGCCAGCATAAGGTGTTAAATCTATTGCTTGGGAAGACCAAGTTGTATTAGAACCTTTATAACCTGGTGAAGCTTTTACCCAACTTGCTCCTGTATTTATCTCAACCCATCCGCTATCACAGCAACTTTCTGTTTGATACCAATGATAAAATCTAAGATAATAGTTTGTGCAACCGGGACAACTTAAACTTATTGGATTGACTTTTTCTATTGCTTCATCAGCACTATTATTATAATTACCACTTAAATTAGTTGCCCATACATTAGAACCATCATATGCACTATTTGGGCCACTTGTAGGTGTTCCTCTTTGCCAAGGTGCGGGTCCTCCAATTGCAACTACTTGTAAATCTCCATTATCACCTCCCTCAAAACTACTTGCATATAAAACTACACCTGTTTGCGTTTCAACTGAAAAATCATCTATATACCATCCATAATATTGAACTGAACCATCACTCTTAAATCTAAATGCTATTCTTAGTTGAGAGGTGTTTTGACATTGTGAAGGTAAAAAAATTGTTGCATTTAACCATCCTCCTGAGTTTCCTTGAATTGGTCCCGCAATTTGATTCCAAGTAGCTCCTCCATCACCAGAGCACAAAACAAAACCTTGATCATAATTAGTTTCTGTATAATACCAATGTCTAAATTTTAATACAAGATTATTATATCCAGAAGCATTTATAATAGGTGAATATAATGTATCTTCCATATTTGGAACATAGTTTCCATTTAATATCGTTCCCCAGCATCTATTAGAGCCAGTGCAAGCAGGTCCTCCATTATCATTTCCCCATTGCCATCTTGCAGTAGTAGAACCACATCCTATATAGCTTACATTTATTTTTGGAGTGTTATCTTTATCTTTAAAGGACTTACTATTCATTATATCATCTTTTATTAGTTCAGCATAATGGAATGCTTCTTTTTGAGAAGTTATTTTAAAAAGTTCCATTAAGTAATTTGTGAGTATATATAAATCAGAGTTTCTTGTAAAATCAACAACCTCTTCATAGCTCACCTTATATCTTTCTTGAAACTTCAATATAAACTTTTCACTTAACTCACTATAAACTATTAACCAAAGCATAATGGAAATTTTAAAGCATAATTAATCAAGGAGTAAGGGAATTATCTCACAACTAAAACAGAACAATTTGCAAAATCAACAACTTTATCAGCAGTAGCCCCTAAAAGGCGCCTTCTTAATGGATGATGTTTTTTTATTCCTATAACTATAAGGTCAGCTCCTATTTCATTAGCAACATCTACAATTACATCACCTGGTTTGCCATACCTTATTATTGTTTCAACATCTATCCCTTTTTCCTTTGCTCTTTCTGATACTTCATTTAGCATTTTTGAATAATATTTTTGTGCTTGATATTTGGCTTCTTCTATTTCTGAAATACTTCCAGCATATTCTGGAATTCTTCCAACAGATAGAACAAAAAGTTTTGATTTCATTTGACTTGCAAGTTCAAGAGCTTTTTCAAGAGCTAGTTTTGCTCCATCTGAACCATCATAAGCAAGCAAAATTCTGCTAAACATTATCTCCCTCCCTTGGAAATAAAAATTTTTGTGCTATAAAAGTTGGTATTACTGCAGATAATAAAACCACCGCTTCCAAAAGAGAATACTGTTCCTTACTAATTATTTTATGCTCTAAACCATAAAGGGCAACTATTGTATCAAATGTAAGACCTGTTGTCATCATCATAGCTATAAATAAATTTATTCTTTTTGGAAACTTTAAGAAAAATCCAACAATGGATAAACTACTTAACTTTAAAATAGCTCTTATCATAAAGAATAAAATTATAAACCCGAGGCTTGTAATTATTGCATTTATATCAATTAAACTTCCAGCTTTGAGAAAATAAAATGGAGTAAGTAAAGCAATAGAAGAAATTCTTGTTCGTCTTGTAAGTTCTCTATTTTTTGCAAAAACATCCGCTAAACTTACACCTATTAAATATGCAGGCAAAACCGCAACACTTCCCGAATAACTAGCTAAAAAACCCAAAAAAGCCAACAATAAAAATATAAATTTAACCTCTGGCTCACTTGGATGATTTCTTACATAAAAGAAATAAGCTCTCGTAAAAGGTGGTAATAAAATGAATAAAATTATTGTGATAAAGAGAAAAATCCAAAATGTTTTATCTACCTTAACAAACAAAATAGTTAATATAAGAAGTGTTCCAAGTCCATTTATAAAAGAAGCGGATAAAAGTAATTTTCCAATAGGTTTTTCATTTAAATTCGTTTCTATAAGTAAAGCATATACAATAGCTATGGAAATAGAAGATAGTGCTGTTCCAGCTAAAATTGATTGTTTTATATTCCAACCAAGCAAAAAATAAGCTAATAATCCAGTTCCTATTAGTGCTGGTAAGAAAGCAACTATTCCTATAATTAAAGAACTTTTCCAATAATTCCTTATAGCATTACTTTCAAGCTCTGCACCAGCCAAAAAAGCAATTACAACAGCTCCAAAATTAGCAAGAAGATTTATCCACTCAGTTAAAGGTATATAGAAGAGATTTCCAACTATTATTCCCACTATTAGCTCAGCAAGAACAGCAGATATTCCAAGTCTCAAAGATATAAGGCTTGATAAAAGTGCCAGGCTAAACCATACAAAAATAGCCCACCAAAGCTCCAACATAGTATCCTCCTATGCTTTGGTAGGCGTCATCAGCCTTTCGGCGGTTAAAGGGGGACGCCATCCCCTAGGAGAATGAATTTAATAATTAATTGAAAAGTTTAAAGTATCCTTTAAAATTTTAAGTTGTTTATCTTTTTTGTATTTTTGCTTTTGTTTGTTGGTTGTCAAAAAATCGAAGGACCAAGTGGAGAGTTTGGTAAGTTTTTTGGAGCTATTACCTTAAAACCTGATAGCTCATTTTATATAGGGGGTTTTTTAAATGAGGGTGATACCATAGATATAGGTTTTAGGACATTAAATTCAACTATTTCAAAATTCTTTATAGCAGATGAAGAAAATTTCAATAAGTGGCAAAATAATCAACCTGCTCAATTCTTAATAAGTTATGATAACATAAATGAGATTGATTTAAAATATCCAATAGCTCAATCTCAAAAATACTATGTTGTTATTGTGAATAGCCCACAAAAACAAAAAGTTTTTATAAGGATTAAAAAGCTATGATTTTTTTAATTCTTTCACAAATAATACCTGATGAATACATAATTAGATTTAAGGATAGTGCTTCAAAAGAGAAGTTTATTAGAAATTATAGGCAAATAGTAAAAAAGGAAGTTTATGGTTTAAATGCAGTTGTAATTAAAACAAAAGATATTTCTCAAATTCAAAAAACATCCGATATTCTATATATTCAAAATGCTATAAATTACAAAATTTTCTTTAACCCCAACGATTCACTTTATAAATATCAATATAATGCTTATATAACTTACTTAGACAAAGCTTGGGATATAACACAGGGCTCTTTAAGCGTAGGAATTGCAGTTGTTGATCAAGGAGTAGATTATCAACATCCAGATTTAGCATTACAATTTGATCCAGTTAATAAAGGATATGATTTTGTTAATAACGATAATGACCCATTGCCTAATAAAAATATTACAACAGAAATTCATGGAACACATGTTGCAGGAATAATATCTGCTACTATGAATAATTTAATTGGAATAGCGGGGGTTGGAAATTTTAGGTTATATTCTTATAGAGTTTGTGATACTATTGGAAATTGTCCAGATTATAATGTTGCAAGTGGTATTATTATGGCTTCAAAAAATCCAAATGTAAGAGTTATTAATTTAAGTCTTGGAAGTCCAATTGGTTCAAATACTATTAAGGAAGCTATTGATAGTGCTATTAAATATAATAAAATTGTAGTAGCTGCTGCTGGAAATGATGGAAGCTTTGTAAATTATCCAGCAGCTTATGATAGTGTTATTGCTGTTGGAGCTTGGGATACTACAAGTCAAAAGGCAAATTTTAGCTCTTGGGGCAAAGAGCTTGATATTATGGCTCCCGGTGTATGGATATTATCTACAATAAATTCAAATTTACAAGCTAATAATAGTTGTGGTATGAATGAAGTTTTTATTGGTTATGGATGTTTAACCGGGACTTCTATGGCTACACCATTTATTTCTGGTGTTATAGGTTTGATTTTATCTATAAAACCAAATTTAAATTTTAATCAAATAAGAGATATATTATGCACAAGTGCAGAAGATGTAGGAGACCCTGGATTTGACGAAAAAACGGGATGTGGTTTAGTGAATGTTTATAAAGCTCTTATAAAAGCTCAGCAATTTCAATAATTTTATTAAATATCTCTGCTTTTAAACTTGCTCCACCAATTAATAAACCATCAATGAATTCTTGGCTTAATAATTCATAAGCATTTTTCTCATTTACACTTCCTCCATAAAGAACAGGTATATTTATAATTTCTTTAATAAATTGATGCATTTCATTAGCTTGTTCAGGTGTTGCATTTATTCCTGTTCCAATTGCCCATACAGGTTCATAAGCAATTTTAACATTATTTAAATTATTTAATCCTTCAATTGCTCTCAAAACTTGATTTTTTACAACTTCAAAAGCTTTATTATTTTCTCTTTCTTCTAAGGTTTCTCCAACACAAAGTATAACATCTAAATTATATTCTATTGCTTTTTTTAACTTTTTATTTATAATTTCATCACTTTCAAAGAAATATTTTCTTCTTTCACTATGTCCAATTAATACATAATCTAAATCCATTGACTTTACCATAATTGCTGAAATTTCCCCTGTATATGCTCCAAAATCTTCATAAAATATATTTTGAACACCTACTTTTATATTTTTCCCTTTAACTATCTCTTTTACTTTTAATGCATAAATACTTGGTGGAAATAAAATTATTTCATTTTTATTTGAGCTTTTTATTGAATTTGCCAAAGTATTAGCTTGATCAAAAGTTAAGTTCATCTTCCAGTTTCCTGCAATTATTTTCATAAGTTTGAAAATTTTAAACTTTAAAATTTTCTTTATGCCTTATGCTAAAATTTTGTCAATTGGTTCTTATGTTCCAGAGAACATTTTAACAAATTATGACTTAGAAAGAATTGTTGAAACAAGTGATGAGTGGATTACAGAGAGAAGTGGTATAAAAGAGAGAAGAATAGCAAGTAAAGATGAGACTGCATCAATTTTAGGCTATAAATCTGCTCTAAAAGCTCTACAAAAAGCAAACTTGGACCCAAAAGATATTGATTTAATAATATGTGCAACAAATACACCAGATATGCAATTTCCAGCTACTGGATGCTTAATAGCAGGTTTATTAAATATAAGAGTTCCTTGTTTTGATATTCAAGCAGGATGTCCAAGTGTTATTTATGCTCTTGAAATAGCAAGAGGATTAATAGAAGCAAAATTATATAAAACTATATTATTAGTTACAACAGAAGCATTAAGTAGATATTTAGATTGGACTGATAGAAGCACTTGTGTTTTATTTGGAGATGGAGCAAGCTCATTTATACTAACAAGAAGCAATGAGCCTGGTATTATTTCAAGTTATTTGAGTGGAGATGGAAATTTAGGTGATTTATTAAAATTTCCAGCAGGTGGAAGTAAAGAGCCAGCAAGTATATATACCATTAAAAATAAAGAGCATGGTATAAGGATGCAAGGAAGAGAAGTTTTTAGATATGCGGTAAGCTATATGGCGGAAAGTTGTATAAAAGTTTTAGAGAAAGCAAATATGAAACCTGAGGACATAGATTGGTTAGTGCCACATCAAGCAAACATCAGAATTATAGATGCAACTGCCGAGAAATTAAATATTCCAAAAGAAAAAGTATATGTTAATATCCATAAATATGGTAATACTTCCGCAGCATCCATAGGTATAGCCTTAGATGAAATGATAGAAGCAAATCTCCTAAAAAGAGGCCAAAATGTGCTTATTGTTTCATTTGGAGCAGGTTTTACATGGGGGGCAATAGCTTTCAGATATTAAAAAAATTAGTTATAATTTTAATACTTATAGCTTGCCAAAAAAAGCATAATTATATTGAAAATTTAAATATGCCAAATTATGAGCAAGAAATAGAAAATGGAAATATTATTGAATATGAAAATGATAAGAAAAATTGGAAACTCGAAGCTCAAAGAATTATTTTAAGGGGTAATTATTACATTGTTTATAATTTTGTTTTGACTTTTTATGATAATAATGGAATTTCAGCTATTTTAAGTGGAGATTCAGGAGATATGGATAAAGTTAGTAAAAATATGAGGGCTTTTGGAAATGTTTTATTTAAGTCAAAAGATAGCTCATTCTTAAAAACAAATAAACTATATTGGAATGATTTTGCAAGAAGAATATATACAGATGATAGTGTATATATTTATGATGCGAAAAATAAGAGAGAGCTTTATGGAATAGGCTTTGAAAGTGATGATCAATTTAAAAACATCAGGATTTTTAGAAATGTTAGAGGAAAAGGAGAAGGAAACATTGCTAAATAGTATAGCAGAGCGAATTGTTAAAATGAGATTATCAGATGTCGCTATTTTTCTTTTAGAAAGTTCAAAACCGATATCTTTTCTTTCATCTCAATTTCTTATATTTTTAAGACCTTTCATAAGTGTTTATTTTAGTCCTAATACTTATGATAAATTTGTGGAAATTTTACAAGATAGAAAAAATATAGAAAGGCTTATAAAACTTATAGAAGAAAAGGAGGGGTTAGAATGATATTTTTAATTTTATCTCAGAGTGAAATTTTATACAACATCCAAATTATATCATCTTATGATAAGAACAAAGAAATTTATTTAAGATCACCTTATGGAATTACAAAAGCAAAGATAGATAGGAAAGTGTATTATAGTATAGATACTACTGTAAATAGCCTTGAAGCACTTGATATATTAATATATGACAAAAAAACAAAAATTGAAAAAATTATTCCAATTCCAAAGTTTTTAGAACCAAAAAATTTAGAAGTCGCTCTTGGAGAATCTATAAATGTTGCTTTTGACTTTTTAGGATTTCCTATAAGTGATTTTGATGTGCCAAGAGTTTATATAATTTCAGATCAAGGAGAAAGTGAAGCATTTTTATTACAGCAAAACCCATATAAAATGAATGTTCTTGGAAGAACATTAAATCCCATAGATGAAATTGGCAATTATAGAATTGCTCTTGTAATAAATCATCCAAAACAACTTTTAGAAATTAGAATATATAGACCTTTAAATATCGTTTATAAACCTATTTATAAATTTTATTCAAAATCTTATGGATTTTCAAATCAACCAGTTTATTTTTGTCTTGAAATTTACAATAAATTACCAAATACCACCTTTGAAAATTATAATGTTTTAATAACCAGTCCAAGTGGCACACCAATTAGTGTAAAGCTAAAAAATTATGGAGATTATTCATGTGGTATTGCCCTTTTAAATGAAGCGGGAGTTTATAAAGCTAAATTAGAAGGTGAATATAAGGCAGTTATAAGCTCAAAAACAATAGAATTTAATATACAAGATTCCTTAGAATTTGAAATTCCTATTAAAATTGTAGGTTTTGAAACAAAAAAGAAAAAAGGATTTATAACTCTTGAAAATGTTTCCAATAAACCAATAAGTTTAACTGTTGAAAGTGTAGAAGCACCAAGCGAAATTCAATTTAATATATCAGGAAGTTATGATATTAGTCAAAATACACAAATTCCATTTACATATAAATTTTTAAAGAAAGTTAAGAAAAATTCAAATTTGTTTATAAGAGTTAAGTTTAAAGATAAAGAAAATAATTTTTACTTTTTGGATATAAAGCTTTCGGTTTTTTAGCTTAAAGAAAGATATTAGTTAAAGTATTGAGGAATTTTAAAAGTGAATGTTTTAGAACAAATTGAAAAGAAGAAATCTGAAAATTTAATTTTTATGGCATATTGCTACAAATTTGAAAAACAGATGAAAGATGAGAGAATTCTAAAAAAGACTAATGAGGAACTTTTAAAATTGATAAATAAGCACATTCCAGAATTAAATAATATAGAATTGGATATTTTAACACTAAAACTAATTGTTTTGATAAAATTTTTAATTTTCAAAATC
>JAUQPS010000082.1 GCA_030550205.1 bacterium | reverse complement strand
ATATATATTTTGCCACACAGTTAAATTATATATAACAATAAGAGGCATATTGAAAATTTTAAGGTAAAATTTTTAAAATGTCAAGACCCCTAACTTTAAAATTTCAAAATATGCAAAAGTCCGAATATACTGCTGAAAGTATAAAAAGATTAAAGGGATTGGAAGGTGTTAGGAAGCGTCCTGCAATGTATATTGGTGATGTAGGCAAAAAAGGATTTCATCACCTTGCTTTTGAAATTATTGATAATGCAATTGATGAAGTATTGGCAGGTTTTGCAAGCTATGTAAAAGTAATAATTCATAAAGATAATAGTATTTCTATTGAAGATAATGGAAGAGGAATCCCTGTTGATATACATCCAGAAACAAAAACACCAGCTGTTGAAGTTATATTTATGGAATTACATGCGGGTGGTAAATTTGAAAGAAATGTTTATAAAATCTCTGGTGGATTGCATGGAGTAGGAGCAAGTGTTGTAAATGCCCTTTCTGAATTTACAGAAGTTTTTGTAAAAAGGAATGGAAATATATATAAAATTAAATTTTCAAGAGGGAAAAAAGTTGAAGATCTAAAAATTGTAGGAAAAAGTGAAGGGACTGGAACAATTGTGCGTTTTAAACCAGATCCTGAAATTTTTATAGATTATCCAAAGCTTGAATTTGATTATGAATATATTGCAAATAGATTAAGGGAAATAGCTTTCCTTGTTCCTGAGGTTAAAATAGAATTAATAGATGAAAGGACAAATCAAAGAGAAGTTTTTCATTATCCGAATGGTTTAACTGATTTTATAAATTATGTAGATGTGTCAAGAGAGCACATAACTCCTATATTTTATACGAAATTTTCAAGTTCAAAGGATGAATTTATAGAAGTTGAAATTGCTCTTTCATATAATGATGGTTATGATGAAGTTATATTATCATTTGTAAATACAGTTAATACAAAAGAAGGAGGAACACATGTAACGGGATTTAAAAGTGCTCTTACAAGGTCTATAAATGATATTGCTAAAAAATTTAATGTAAAGGAATCTTTTCAGGGTGAGGATGTAAGGGAAGGTTTAACTGCTATTATCCATGTAAAGTTATCTAATCCTATATTTGAGGGACAAACAAAAATTAAACTTGGAAATGATAGTGTAAAAAGTTTTATTGAAACGCAGTTTTATGAAAAGTTTTCAAGATATCTTGAAGAAAATCCAAAAGTTGCTCAAGTTATAATAAATAAAGCCCTTGAAAATCAAAAGGCAAGACTTGCTGCTAAAAAAGCAAAGGAAGTTGTAAGAAGAAAAAGCTTTATAGAAAATGATAGTTTACCTGGTAAGCTTGCAGATTGCATAACTAAGGATAGGGAGAAAGCTGAATTATTTATTGTTGAAGGTGAAAGTGCGGGTGGTTCAGCAAAGCAAGGTAGAAATAGAGAATTTCAGGCAATACTTCCATTAAAAGGAAAAATTTTAAATGTAGAGAAGAAGGGTTTGGATAAGGCATTAGATAATGAAGAGCTTAAAGCAATTATATCTGCTATTGGGTGTGGTATAAAGGATAATTGTAATCCTAAGGAAGCAAGATATGGAAAAATTATTATTATGACAGATGCGGATATTGATGGTTCTCACATAAGAACATTATTATTAACACTTTTTTATAGGTATTTTTATAATCTTATTGAAGCGGGTATGGTTTATATAGCTCAACCTCCTTTATATAGAGTTCAAAAGGGTAAAATTGTAAAATATGCTTATTCTGATGAGCAATTAAAAGAGATATTACAAGAATTGAAAGGCGATAATGTTATGATTCAGAGATATAAAGGACTTGGTGAAATGAATCCAGAGCAACTTTGGGAAACTACTATGAATCCAAAAACAAGAATTTTGAAAAAAATTACGATTGAGGATGCAGCAGAAGCAGAAAGATGGGTCTCTATATGTATGGGTTTAGATGTTGCTCCAAGAAGAGAATTTATTGAAAAGTATGCTTTGAATGTAAAGGAGCTTGATATATGAATGAAGAATTGGATAAAATGCGAAAATCAGCAAAAAATTTTTACGATAAGTTTATAAAGCTTATAGAAAGTCAAGAAAATCTCTTTAAACTTTTAAAACCAGAGATTGATTTTAAATTTAAGCTTAGTGTGATTTTCTTTATTATAAACATAATTATAACTGTGTTGATAGTATGGTTAATGATACAAATTTTGACAAGTTAAGAATTAGGTATTTTGAAGTTGAGGAGTTTGATGATGGATTTATTGTAAGAGATCCTTTTGGACTTTTTGAAGATTTATTCTTTACACCCCAAGCCTTATATTTAATTGGTCTTTTTGACGGAAATAGAACCTTAGATGAAATAAAAAGTGAATTTTTAAAGGCAACTGGCATTGTATTAAGTGATAGTGAAATAATTGAATTTATAAAGCAGATGGATAATTATTATCTTTTTTATAATGAGAGGTTTATAAATAGAATTGAAGAGGAAAGGGAAAAAATTTTAAAATTAGAATATAAAAAACTTTCATTTTTTGAAGATATAGCTCAAATTAAAAATTTCATAAAGCAAAATTCCATAGAGGATTTTCAAGAAGATATTATCGCTCTTATTGTTCCACATATAGATATAAAAGTTGCAATGGATACATATTTAAAGACATATTCAAAAATTAAAAATACAAAAAGAAATATATTTTTCATATTTGGGGTTGCTCATTCTATTCACCTTACACCATTTTCTATATTTCCCAAAAATTATTTTACAGATAGGGTTGTAAAAGTTCATAATGAAATTATTAACAATATCAGGAATTTATTCTTTTATGATATACATTTTGATGTTTTGGCTTATAAAAATGAGCATTCTGTTGAATTTCCAATTTTGTTTTTGGATAGCATTTTTGAAGATTTTTATGTTATTCCGTCAATTGTTGCTTATGCTAAAAACAGAGATGAGCTTAAAATAATAGCGGAGCGCATTTATGGAGCTATAAAGGAATATAAAGATAAAATTATTTTTATTTCAAGTATAGATTTAAGCCATGTTGGTAAAAAATTTGGAGATAAGGTATATTATGAACCAAATGAGGTAGACTTAAAGTATATTGATATGCTATTGAATTTAAAGAATGATGAAGCTTTTGAATTTTTAGAAAAATATCAAAATCAAACAAGAATAGATGGACAATTTACAAATTATGTATTTTTAGAAATTTTAAAACTTTTAGGTGTAAAGGAAGGGATTTTAATTGATTATAAAAATTATTATGAAGCTTTAACTGAATCGGGTGTTAGTTATTGTTCTATTTACTATAAAGTTTAAAATCCATATTTCAGAGTTTTTTTGTTTATAATTCCAGAAATCATTCCAATTTTTATTTTCTAAAATTGTAAAAATTATTGCATTTACAATTTGATGTCCTACAATTAAAATTTTTTCATAATTTTGCTTTTCAAGTTCATTTAAAAATGATTTAACTCTATTAACAACATCTTCAAATTTTTCACCATTTGGAGGATTGAAATAAAATGGATTTTCTTTTACTTTTATAAAAAATTCTTTATATTCTTGAACTAACATTGAATATTTCTTCCCTTCCCAATCTCCCATATATTGTTCTCTAAGTCTCTTATCTGAAATTAAATTCGTTTTAAACTTATTATTTTCATTTATTATTTGAGCGGTTTGAATAGCTCTTTTTAAATCTGAGCTAAAAATAATATCAAATTTTTCATTTTTTAATTTTTGGGATAATTCAAGGGCTTGATTTATACCATTTTCATTTAGTTCATTATCTGTCCATCCTTGTAATAAATCATTTAAATTATAATCAGTTTGTCCATGTCTTACAAGGTAAATTTTCATAATTCTAAAAGTTTAAAGTTATGCTTTAAAATTTAAAATAGCTTGATTTATCCTTTATAGGAGGTGACAAGTATGGCAAAGAAAGAAAAGAAAGTAGAGATTATAACGGTAGGCCAAAGGAAAGTTATTCTTCCTGAATGGGAAGAGGATAAAGGTAGCAAAAGAAGGTTTAGTGCCTTCTTTATAGTTGCCTTAATTATACATATTGCAGTAGGTTCTTTCTTTGGAAGTAGTTATGTTAGAAAGGTTATGGAAGAAGCAAGATTAAGAGAAATAAAGATATTAGAAGAAAAGTCAGACTTTTTAAATAGGAAACCCGTTGCAATGATACAACCTATTCAACAAGAACAAAGAAAAGAAATAAAGCAAGAGCTTTTAAAAGAATTAATGAAACAAAAAACAATTCAACCTGAACAAATGAATGCTAAAATAGATGAAAAATCAATACAAGAAAATTTAGAATCACAAGCAAAATTTGATGAAACGCAGGATGAAGCTGCTGATGTTATAGTAGGTATTACAAAGCAAAAGGATATAAGTGATATACTTAGTAGTGAAGCGCTTCCAGCAATTACAGGTGGGGGTGGAGGAGGAGGTATTGATTACGTTGAATTTTTCAAAGTAGAGGTAAAACCAGAACCAATAAGAACAGTTATGCCAGAATATCCAGAGGTTGCAAGAAAAGCTGGTCTTGAAGGAAGAGTGACAGTAGCAGTTATTGTAGATGAGAATGGTAATGTTATTCATGCAGAAGTTGTAAATAGCACTAATAAGGTTTTTGAGGAACCTGCATTAAAAGCAGCTTATCAATATAAATTTAAACCTGGAATGATGAAAGATAGAAAGGTAAAAGTGAGAGTTATAATACCTTTTGCCTTTAAACTTCAAAGCTAATGAAAAGAAATTATATTATACTTTTAGGTTTAGTGATAGGGATTTTAATAAGTTTATTGGCATTCTTTTATAGCTCTAAATCAACAAGTAAAAGTGTTATAGAATATAGTGTTTATATAAAAGGAGCTGTTGATCCTACACTTGGAAAAGAAGATGCTAAAACTATAATAATTGAATACTTTGACTTTACTTGTCCTCATTGTGCTCATTTCCATTTAGAAAAATTACCAAAATTATATAAAAATTACATTGAAAATGGAAAGGTAAAATTTATTTCTAAAAGTTTCTTATTAAGACCGCAATCATTATATCCTGCTCTTGCAAGTAGATGTGCATATGAGCAAAATAAATATTGGGAGTATAGTCATAAATTATTTGATGAATTTTTAAGATCTGGACCTTTTGCATATAACAGGGCAAACTTTATAAGAATAGCTTATGAATTAAAGTTAGATACACTTGAATTTATTAAATGTTTTGATAGCCAAAAATATAAGGATATTATTTTAAGAAATGTAGAGGAGGGATTAAAGGATAGTATTAGAGCAACTCCTACATTTATAATAAATGGCCAAAAAATTGAAGGGGATTTACCTTATGAAGAGTTTGTAAAGTTTATTAAATGAAAATAGCATTATTACATGATTGGATAATTGATGTTGCAGGTTCTGAAAAAGTTTTTAAAGAAATATGTGATATATTTAAATCTGCCGATATTTATACAATTGTTTATAAACAAGAAAGCTTAAAGGAGCTTGGTATTGAAAATAGGAAAATTTATTCTTCAATTGTTCAAAATTTTCCATTTTCAAAAAAATTTTATAGAAATTACTTTTTTATTTATCCAATAATTGTTGAACAATTTGACTTATCAAAATACGATTTAATAATTAGCTCATCTCATTCATTTATAAAGGGGGTATTAAAACATTCAAATCAAATTCACATTTGTTATTGTCATACTCCTATAAGATATGCTTGGGATTTGTATTTTGAATATATAAAGCATTTAAATTTTTTGTTTAAGGGATTATCTATTTACTTTTTACATAAAATAAGGACTTGGGATTATATATCTTCTCAAAGGATAGATTATTTTATAGCAAATTCAAATTATGTTGCTCAAAGAATTAAAAAAATTTATAATAAACCTGCATATGTAATTTATCCACCTGTGGAAGTTGAAAAATTTGAAGTAGAATCTAAAAAGGATAATTATTACTTAACCGCTGGGAGATTTGTTCCTTATAAAAAGATTGATGTTATTGTAAGGGCATTTTCTAGAATGAAAGATAAGAAGCTTATTGTGATTGGTGATGGTCCTGATTTTAAAAAAGTTAAAGAATTGGCAAGCAATAATGTTGAATTGTTAGGTTATCAAAATTTTGAAAATTTAAAGAATTATCTAAAAAAGGCGAAAGCTTTTATATATATGGCGGATGAAGATTTCGGTATATTACCAGTTGAGGCGCAAGCTTGTGGAACGCCTGTTATAGCATACAAAAAGGGTGGAGTTTTAGAAACAGTTATAGAAAATAAAACAGGTATATTTTTTGATGAGCAAAGTGAAGAAAGTTTAATAAATGCAATAGAAAGGTTTGAAAAGATGGAAAATGTTTTTGATGTATATGAGATAAGAAAAAATGCAGAAAAATTTTCAAAGGAAGAATTTAGAAATAAATTTATAATGTTTTTGAAAAATGTTATAAATTACCCCCTTTTATTTTAAGTTTTTATCCTTTAAAATTTTCAAGTATGGGGAATATCCTTTTAATTTTACTTAGTGTGCTTTGGATAAGTATCGCTAATGCTCAACAGATCTGTCCAAAACCTTCTGTATATTACAATATGAGAGTTTTCATTGATCCAAATGGAGTTATTGCAAGAAGTATAAAGGGTGGAGAAGCTGAGATTCAAAGGAGTCTTAACGCAGTTCTTGCTAAGATGGATACTATTGTTGATAAATCTTTAACAAATGTTGGAAAGAACATGAGACGAATAGATAGGGATGAATTTGTTCAGTTAGTAGGAAGAAATCCGAGAAATCCTGAAATATTCTTAAATACTTTATCTGTTCCACAAAGTGCAGAATTTTTATTTGATATAATTGTAGGAGAGGATATGAAAGGGGTTACAATGTATGGCTTTCTAATAAATACAAAATCCAAAAAAATTTATAGAGAAATTTCTGTTAATGTTTCAGCAAATGAAGCAAAACAGAATGTTATACAAGCATTATTAAAACTTCTTTATAATTTGGCTACCCAATATATAACATTTGCAGGAAGTAAAGAACATTTAGCAACGATTATTAGAAATACGGAATATCCAAGGTCAATTGATATTGTTGTAAATCCAAAGCAACCACATTTAA
>JAUQPS010000010.1 GCA_030550205.1 bacterium | reverse complement strand
TATATAATGCCTTGAAAGGGAGGTATGTAAAATGAGGGACCTTGGAATTTTGATTTTGAGAGTTGTTCCAAGTTTATTATTAATAATTTTTCATGGAATTCCAAAAATATATAAACCTCATTATGCACTTGTAAAACAGATGGGACTTCCATTTCCAGAAGTCTTTACTTGGGCTTCAATACTTGCAGAAACATTATTTGCTCTATTTGTTATTATTGGACTATTTACAAGGATATCTTCTGTTATTATAATAATCAACTTTCTATTTGTGCTTTATTTTCACTTTTTCATAGAACATTATCCAATAAAACAAGCAGAATTAGCAATTCTATTTTTGATAGTTTATATTGCAATTGCTTTATTAGGACCTGGAAGATATTCCGTAGATAGAAGATAACAAAAATTAAATGAATTCTTAAAAAAGATATTGGAAATAATAGAAGAAAGAGATAGAAAATATGAAAGATGGGTAAAGGAAATAAGAGAGGATATGAATAAAAGAGACAGAGAGTATAGAGAAGAGATAACAAAAATGATAGATGGAAGAGTTTTTTTCATTTTGGAAATGAAACAGAAAAGTTTGGAGTTGATAAACTAACCCAATACTTAAAAGAAAATGGATTAGTATATTAGATGAAGTGATATTAGCAAGAAAAGGAAATAAAAATTATGCATTTTTAATAGAGGCAAAACATACATTGAATAATCAAACATTATTGTTAATTATATTAAAGTTAAGGTCATCTTTAAATAGGTTTTTCAATCAATTTAAGGATATTGATTTTGAATTTATACCAGTTATTGTTTATCAAATATCAGGTCAAAAGGATATAATTCTTGGATATTTTTTAGATGAATTTAAGAAATATGATGGAATGGAGTTTAATGAGAAGAATATAGCAAACATATTATTTAAGGAGTTAAAGAAATTTAAAGTAAAGCAAGTGATTTTTATTAGTCCTGTAAATAGTAAGGAATTAATTTTTCAATAGTCTCTATAATATATTCAATTTCTTCATCTTTTAAACTTGGATAAAATGGCAAACTTAAAACATGGGATGAAAACCAAACTGCATTTTTAAAATCCTCTTCTTTATAACCAAATCTTTCTCTATAAAATTTTAATAAAGGGATTGGTTTTGGATAATGAACAGAAACTTCTATTCCCATATTTAAAAGTTTATTGATGAATTCATCTCTATTTTCTATAAAAATTACAAAAAGATGGTAAGCACTTTTACCATAAATTTTAGGCATTTTTATATTCATTTTACTAAAAGCATTATAGTATTTTTTATAAATTTCCTCTCTCCTTTTCCAAAGCAAATCAATTCTTTTTAATTGAGTTATTAGCATTGCAGATTGAAAATTCGTCAAATTATATTTCCAACCCAAAAGTTCCATATCATATAAAATCCTATGCCTCCTTCTATCAAGCCCGTGCAATCTAAGAAGTTTTATTTTTTCTAGAAACTTCTTATCATGAAATGTTATTGCTCCACCTTCACCACATGTAATATTCTTTGTAGCATAAAAACTAAAACATGCAAAATCACCAAAACCAGGCTTATATCCATCCCTTTCACCTTCAATACAATGTGCAGAATCTTCAACTATATAAACTCCATATTTCTCTTTTAAATACAATAAATCTTTTGGAGAAACTAATTGGCCATATAAATGAACAGGCATAATAACTTTAATTTTTTTATCTTTCTTTAACATATCCTCTACTCTATTCAAATCCATCAACCCTGTCTCTGGGTCAATATCAACAAATACAACATTTTTATTAGCCATTAAAACCGCATTAGCTGATGCCATAAAAGAAATCGCAGGAACCAAAACTTTTTCATCATCTTTTAAATCAAGTGATAAAATTGCTAAATGTAATCCGGCAGTGCAACTATTAACAGTTAAGCAATATTCAACATTTAGATATCTACAAAATAAAAGCTCAAACTCTTCATTCTTTTCAGCAGTTGTTAAATTTGGAGATTTTAAAACTTTTACAACTTCCTCTATATCTTCATCATTCAAACTATGCCTATAAAATGGGATTTTATACATCTTTTATGAAAATTTTAAAGTTTATTTTTAACTAATCTTGAAAAAATAAGATAAATCAAAATAAGGATAAATCCAATACCAGCAAAAATAAATGAAATTTTTGGATCTAAATTCTTAAAACCCGCACCTAAGAGTACCATTAAACTATCTGCGGGAATTCTTATAAAAAGTATTAAAAATAAGAAATATAACCATTTAATTTTTAAAGCTCCCGCTACAAAGCAAAGTGCATCCTTTGGAGTAAATGGTATCAAATATAATAAATAAAAACCTATAATTCCTCTTTCATTTATGAACCTCGAAAATTTATCAAAATCCTCTTTTTTTACAAATCTTAAAGCAACTTTTTCACCAAATAATTTACCAATATAATAAGCGGTAAATGAGCCAACAAGCATACCAATACCATCAATAAAAATACCCCATATCCCAAAGATATAACCTGCCATAAATGGCACAAAATGACCAGGTATAAATGCAATAACAATTTGCAAAATATGAAGCAAAACAATACCTATTGCTAATAGTGGATACTTAAACAAAATTAAACTTTTAGGATTATAATAAAAATATATGATACTTCCCAAAATTAGAGAAATAAATAAATAAGAGAAAAATTTTGGAAAATAAAGAGGCAAAAAGCTAAAAATTCTGTAAATCGGTAAAAATGAAAGAATTAAGTATAATATTGAAAAAATTAAAAAATCCAATTGATGTTTAAGAAAAATATAGCCAAGTAAAAAACCATTTATAAATTTAAGAGTTTCAAAGGGATTATGCTGGTCTCTATAATAGCTATAATTATATGAAATAAAAGGAATTGAAAAAAAGAAAATAGTAAAAAATAGAAAGAGCTTTTCAATTAAAGAGAAGTTTAAATAATATAAAGCTATTGCTAAAATTGGAGTAATGATAAATTTCCAAAATCGCTTTGTAAGATAAGAAATATAAAAGAATGAAGAAAATATAAGGGGATTTTTTATTAAATAACCAATAATTCCTAAAATTATTGATAATGAAAAATTTATATAAAATTGATCTATTGGAAATTCCTTAAATTGAAAAATAATGCTCTCAAAAGCAATTGAAAATAAAGCAATTAAAATAATCGCTCTAAACACATTAAATTTAAGATAGTATCCAAAGATAAAACCTAATAAGAAACTTATAAAAAATTCTCTAAAAATAAAAATTGAAAGAAATGAGCTTATAATTAAGTTTATCAATTTTTAATTAAGTTTGCTTATAATTTGGAGCTTCTTTTGTAATTACAATATCATGAGGATGATTTTCAATAATACTTGCATGAGAAACCTTTATAAATTTTGCTTTTTTCCATAACTCTTGAATATTTTGAGCACCAACATAACCCATTCCAGCCTTTAAACCACCAACAAGTTGAAAAATTACTTCTGAAACACTACCCCTATATGGAACAATTCCTTCAACGCCCTCTGGCACAAATTTATCTTTTTCTTGAAAATATCTATCATAACCCATTGCCCCAAGTGATCCCATACCCCTATATGATTTATATTTTCTACCTTGTAAAAATACGACTTCTCCTGGACTTTCATCAGTTCCTGCCAATAAATTACCTATCATAACACAACTTGCACCTGCTGCTAAGGCTTTCGTAATATCTCCTGAATATCTAATTCCACCATCAGCAATAATAGGGATGTTATATTTATGAGCAACTTGTGAGCACTCTAAAATAGCACTTAATTGAGGAACTCCAACACCCGCTATTACCCTTGTTGTGCAAATTGAACCAGGACCAATTCCGACCTTTATTCCATCTACTTTAAGCGCTATTAAATCTTCAACTGCTTCTGCTGTTGCCACATTTCCAACAACTAATGGAAAATCTTTAAAATGTTTTCTAAATTCTTTTATTGCTTTTAAAACATATTCTGAATGAGCATGAGCGGTATCTATTACAATTACATCCACATTTGCATTAATTAAATTTTCACTTCTTTCAATAATATCCTTTATTCCAACTGCTGCTCCTACTCTTAATCTACCATTTTCATCAGTATTAGAATTTGGGAATTGAACCTTTTTAAGTAAATCTTTTAGTGTTATTAATGCTATTAATTTTTTTTCTTTATCAACAATAGGAAGCTTTTCAATTTTATATTTTTTCATAATTTCTTTTGCTTCTTCTGGTGTAATTGGATAATATGCATAAATAACATTTTCATTCATAATTTCTTTTAGTGGTTTTAAGTTATTTTCTTCAAAAATTAAATCTTTCCTTGTTACAATACCTAAAAGCTTTTTATTTTCATCAACAATAGGAATACCAGATATATTTTTTTCTGAAATAAGCTTTTTAGCTTCCGCTACTAAGTTATCTGGTCCAAGTGTATAAGGCTCATAAATAATCCAGCTTTCATATCTTTTAACCTTTTTAACTTCTTCAACTTGCCTTTCAATTGTTAAGTTTCTATGAATAATTCCAATACCTCCTTCCTTTGCAATAGCAATTGCCATCTTATGCTCTGTAACAGTATCCATAGCAGCAGATACAATTGGTATATTTAACTTTATTCCTCTACAAAAATATGTTTGAACATCTACATCTTTTGGTAAAACATTACTTCTTTGTGGAACAAGAAGAACATCATCAAATGTAAGAGCTTCTTTAAACATATTGAAATTTTAAAGCTATAAAATTTAAAAATTTGGAAAATTTCAAAAAATATGTTAAATTTTTTAAGTTATTTATTATAGCATATGTTATTGTTAGCTTTGGTTTTGTTTTATTTTTTTCAGGAAGGGATTTTTTAAAAGTTATCTTTCATATTAATGTTTTTTATTTTTTGATTGGAATTATTATTTGGATATTGTTTATTGTATTAGATGGTTTTAGGATTTTGATAATAAGTAAAGGTATAGGAAAATCATTAAGTTTAAAAATAAGTATTGAGTTTATAACATCAGGCTCATTCTTTGCTCTTACAACACCATTTGGAGGTGGAGGACTTATATATCAAGCATGGCTATTGAAAAAATATAACTTTTCTTTAAATCAAACCCTTAGCTTAATTATATCAAGAGGCATTTGCATATTTATACCATACTTAACATTTTTACCATTTGTAATAAGTAGTGTTAAAAGTAATCTCTTAAAAATTTTCGTTATTTATGCATTTTTAATAGCTTTTATTTTCTTTTTAGTTTTAATTTTTAAGAAAGAGTATAGAGAGCGATTAAAAGAAATTAATTGGAAATTTCTAATTTTAGCAATTTTAATAAGTTTTCCAATTCAAGTAATTTATTTAAGCTTTTTGTATATATCTTTAAAAACACTTTCAATAAATCCAAATTTTTGGAATACATTTTTAAAGCAAATTATCATGCAACTTTCCACTTATTTCCAGATTACACCAGGAGGTCTTGGAATTTCTGAAATAATTGGCTCTATAATAATATCTGAAAATTTAGATTATAAATATGTAGGCTTTAGCATAGTTCTTTGGAGATTGTTTAGTAGCTACTTATCTGGATTTCTGGGATTTTTCTTTGTATTTAATAGATTAAAAAGCCCCCAATAGGGGGCTAACAATTACTTAACAACTACTTTATAAATCTTAGAATTATATCTTATAATATAAATGCCTTCCTTAACGTTGAATACAATGTTTTGCCCCATCTTATTAGAAATCAAACTACCATCAGCCCTATATAGAGATACGGAACCTTTTGCATTTGAAATTCTTATCTGATTTCTAAGAACTTTAATTAAAATATCATCAGCCTTAACATATCTCTCTGAAACATCAACTATTATTAATGAATCCTTAGGATTATCATTTAGATATGAAACAGCATCTTTTGCTATATAATTATATGTTTGTGTTATACCATCATCATTAAGTGCATTGCAATGAACATCAGTAGAGTTATCTTTTGGATGTAAGTATAGGATAATTAAACTATCATCAGATGTTGGACCCATATCCATATTTTCAATACGAGCAATCCATACAAAATCTTCTAATTTATTAGTTGAATTTACATTAACTTTGTTAGCACCCCAGCTATTTCCACCATCTGGTGTTGCAACATATACAATATCTTTTGGTGAAGGTTGATTTGGATTCTTATTTGTTCCACAACCAGAATCTAATGTGTCAGTCCATTCAACCCACATTGCTACAACCCTTGAGCCACTTACTCCAAGTTTTGGCTGATGAGCAATTGGTAATCTTAATTCAACATCGTTTGCACTACTGTTCCAAGGAGCAAATACCCATTGTTTTACAAGACCAGGTGATGGTTGAGTTCTATCATAAAGCTGTAACACTAAAATATGAGAAACAGTAGTATCACTATAAGGAGCTGGATTAGCTTGAAGTGTATATAAGTTCCATATATAATTACCTTCAAATCTTGTATCTATATCCATTATTGAACTATATTGCTTACCATTAATCGTAAATGCATAAAGTGCTAATGTATCTATGAAGTTTGCAGTGTCTGGATCAGGCTCTGTGGTTCCATCCTTTCTTAGAATATAATAACCCATTGAACCAGTTGCGTTATCCAAAGCAACTATAAATACAGAATCACCACTAAATGAAACCGCAAAAGGAGAATCATAATAGTTTAAACTAGGATCTCTTATCGCTATTGGGGGATCTATAAGTATAGCATTATTTATAGCATCATAAACAGTATAATAATGAACATTTGTAGAAGTAAAGCCTAAAAGTGCAAATGTATCCGGTGCTATCTGCCAACCTATGCTCCTATAAGTTCCAAGGTTACCAGTACATTTAACACCACTCGGAGTTCCAACACACATAACACCCCAGTTACCACCAACTAATTCTGGCCAAGAGCAAACAGGTGCTCCACCACTTGTAAATCCAACTGCTGATGGATATCTTCCGTTTGCATTACCATTTATATTACCTGCGGTTTGCCAAGTAGCTCCACCATCAAATGACCAAGCAACACCTATTCTTCCTGAACCACCAGCGGGGTCTACTCTTCTAAAGCAATATAAAATTGTATCACCATTAGCGGAAGCATATAGTGGTTTATGAAGTGTAGATAAGAGCCCATATTGATTTGCAGAGCTATCTGTATAAATGTCAGTAAAGACAAAGAGAGAAGGTGTATAGTATTTAGAGGTGGATAAACTATAGTCAATCTTACCCATTCTCTGGAAGAGATAGGGTGAAATTTTCGCTTTGCCAGATATTTGTGCCCCCTTTATGAGGGCAAGATGTGAGATAATCACAAGCTCCATCATCGCTCTAACCTCCTTTTATGGTTGATTTGCTAAAACTTCATAATATTTATTTTTTATAGCACTTGTATTACTAACTACCCAACTAATGTCTGCTTTTATGTTACTACCCCAATTTTGATAGGGCCATTGAGTATCAAAATGACTGTGAATAATATCTACTAAATTAAAGTAAAAGGACTTATCATAAAGAATTTTTACTAAGTTATAAATGTTTTGTTCAGGTGTGAAACTCTTTATAATTCTAGGATTTAAATTACCTGTTGGATTTGTATAATATGCTAAATAACCATATATAAGAGCTTGATCCAATTGGTTCGCCAAATAACCAGTTCCACTTGCTAAAATAACATCATTCCAAACTAAAATATCTAAATTACCGACTGTTGGATATGTTAAAGAATATTGAAATGTATCATTTATACCAGGTAAAGTATTATCCTTGATTTGACCACTACTTGCATCTTTAACAATGATGAAAGGTGCAATAATTTTATCTTTTGTAAAAGCATAAACATCTCTTGGCTTATTATTCACGAAAATTTTAGGAAATTCTAAAATTGGAGTATCTGTAATTGAAATATAATAATATCCAGTAATAACACTATCTGATCCTATCTTTTGAGCAGAGATTACAACAGTATCGGGTACATTACTTAGAATAATTTCCCTTACTGCTTTTGATATTGGAACAGCTTGGGTAAATATACCAACAGATGCTGATGAAAACGCTTCATCATAAAGACTAAGCGATGCACATGACAGAGCATATCCATAATAAGCTTCTAAATCTTGACTATTTATAGATAATATCTGAGAGAATAGGTTCCTAGCATTAGCAAATCTAAAATTAGCATATTCCTGCCAAGCAGAATTCATAATATCATCATATGTAATAGGTTCTTCTGCTTTTGTAGTTTTAGAGCAAGAGAATGTAAAAATTGATAAAGTTATTAGCCAAAATCTCCTCATAGCTTACCTCCTTATAATCCCCTTAAATTCATAATCCTTATTATCATATTTTATTTTGAATATATAAACGCCTGTTCTTAAATTAAGTGGTATATTATTATAACCCTCAGAAATCACTTTATTTGTCTCATAAACCTTCTTTCCAGAAATATCATAAACTCTTATGTAAATTGAACTATTAATTGGACTATTTATAATAAGTGAATTTCCTTTCAAGTAATAATTAAAGATTATATTTGGCTTTCCAGTACTAAGTGAATAAAATCCATCTCCTTGATATAAAGCATATACATAGCCATTACTATAATATGTCTCAACAGGCTTGTTATTATAATATATTACATTTTCAGGCTTTTGGGATTTTATATAAATATATGCTGGAAAGTCATTTATAGAATTTATATTATAACCTTGTCCCACTTTTGAAACTAAAACAACATTTACTTTATTATCTAAGTTTCTTATCATAATCTCACCGTCATAGAAGATAGAAAGCACTTGTGGATTTAGATATTGAACATTTATACTATAACTAGGCTTATTTACCATAACATTATCAAAACTATCCCTTGCATCATAAACACTAAATTTATAAATTCCAGCATCTAACTTAGGAACAACTAATTTAGCATAATAATAATGATTTGAACCAACCTCTTCTTTTAAATTCATTTCAACAATTGGAGAATAATTTAAAGTAGGTGTTTCAACTTTAATTAAAAGCCTATTAAATTTACCAACATCTATCCCTATTGAATTTTGGCTTCGCAGGTAAATTTCAAATGTATTAAGTGAGAATCTATTCCAAGCGACAAAAAATGTATCATATGTTGGTCCTGTCGTATCATTATTATAATATAAAACATCTATGCTTTTATTATCAACATTTATAAAGAACAATCTTTCCCTATGTCTTCTTAAACTATCTACAAATAATCTATAGGGATTATATTGAATTTCTGATATTGTCTTATCAACTGTATCAATTTTAAACACTTTTATACGCGAACTATCCACCCAGTTGAAAATAAATGGTTTATTTACTACCGCTACCGCCCTTGCCACGAAACCCAAACCACTCATAACCCCTTGTGAAAACCATCTAACATCTGGTCTCAAAGCATTATAAATACTATTTGTACCAGTCCAAGGATAAATTTCCTTATTATAATTTTGATAATCATAACCAAATCCCTTTGAATTTAAAAGATTTTTCAAATGAGTATTCAAAATAAGAGCTTTTA
This sequence comes from bacterium, assembly GCA_030550205.1. Taxonomy (GTDB): domain Bacteria; phylum Hydrothermota; class Hydrothermia; order LBFQ01; family DSFT01; genus DSFT01. The sequence continues at coordinate 20,093 of JAUQPS010000010.1, read as the reverse complement.
AAGTATCCGAATCAAACTGGTTATAAAACTTAATAGAAGTATTTAGTATCATTTGTTTTAAGTTATTAAATCCATATTTTTCTTCTAAGTTCAAGAAGAAGAAATATGTATTTTGAGCTATTGCATCATCAAGTGTATAAGCAAGAGCAACTTGACTTACATAAGGCTTTGTAGGATTTGGAGCAAAATAATATTTAATACTTCCATTTAAAACATCATCTGATACATAAACAATATTCTTTTTATTTCCTTGAAATCCATAAGCAAATGTATCTGTTGAAAATGTATCAATTTTGCTTGCTAAATAAAATGCTGATTGAGCAAGTGCAAATGGATCTTCCATAGAACCTTTTATAGAATATAGAGTATAAAGTGTATATAAGTAATAAAGAGTTTTTCTTAAACTGATTTTATCAAAACTTTTTGAGCAATTATTTCCTGTAAATATGCTATTGCAATTTAAAATAAAGTATTCATGTCTTTCATGAACTGAACTTGTGGAATAATATGGATCATAATAGCCAACAATATCTCCCCTATCATTTAAGCCAATCTCTCCACTTACGTAAAATCCACCTAAAACAATAAATATCCTTGGATCATTATCTGAATCAAAATAATTGACATTTCCAAAGAAACTTTGAACAGCTGGAACAACTTGACTTATAATAGTATCTATAAGATAAGCTGTTTTCATAGCACTATCAGAAGGAATTATAAATTTAACTGTAAATTCAGGAATATCCACGGTATCCATAGTTAGAACATAGGCATATGGATTTTTAAGAATCACTCTTGCAGAACCGCTATCACTTGCCTCTAAGTAATCTTTCTTAAATGTTAATGAGAATAAAGTAAGAGGGACTTTTACCCTATCACCTACATTTAATTCCGCACTAGCAAAACCTAAAATTAAAAGAATTGAAAGATATCTCATCATATTTCACCTCCCTTAAAAACTATAATATAATCCTAACTGGTTTATTGGTGGAAGAATACCTTTATTATAAAAACCATAATCTAAACCAAACCTTCCATATTTTACACCAATTCCAAAGTTTATACCATTTGCTCCTGCAACCGCCTCATCACTATTTGCATAAAATTTATAACCTGTTCTAATAAAAACGATATTTAATAAGTTATATTCAAAGCCTAAATTATAACTTTCTAAATTATCTATGGGATGGTCTAGTTGAAATGCCATTAATAATGAGCCATAAGCACTTCTAAGAATTGAAAGAGAAAAACCAATACTATATATTGCGGGTAATCTGTAAGCGGTATATGTTGCAGTTGTTTCAACAAGAGTTGCATCGTATATATACCTTGTATAAGTTCCAGAAGGTTTCATATCAAAGCCAAAATTTCTAACTGATGCTGCTAAAACCATGTCTCTAAATCCTGTTATATAATATGTTCCGACATCAAGGGCAATACTATAAGCGTTTGAAAATCCACCATATCCTTCATATATAATTTTTGGACCAATACCAAACGAAAACTTGTCTGTAAAAAATCTGGCATATAAAAAGCCCAATTGAGTAGCAAGATAACTTATACTTCCAATAGGAGTTATATTCCCATTTATATCAATTTCATAACCTTCCATACCTCCTACATATACTCCAGATGTAAAGAATGATAAATTACCTCTTTTTGTAGGAACATTATAAGCAATAGCAAAATTTGTAAAACCCCATAAGGAACCAACAGAAGCATAAACATTTCTAAAATTAATACTAGCCAAGGATGAAGGGTTTACAAATACAGAACCATTATCAACCAAACTAACACCCGTTCCACCCATAGCTTCACTTCTCACATTATAAGGAAGTGATAAGAATTTTGCACCAGACTGCCCAGCCTTAGACATCTGGGCATATAATGGTGTAAATAAAAGAAGTATTAATAACCTTCTCATATCTTTCCTCCTATCTTAAAATCATAAACCTTAAAATTTTTGAATTTCCTTTACTATCAGAAATTTTAGCAATATAAACGCCTGGTGAAACTAAAAATCCATTCTTTGTTAATAAATTCCACTTTAAGCTACCAGAAGCTGGATTATTATGATATAATGTTATAATATGGTCTCCTGAAAGTGTAAATATATCAACCCTTGCTGATGAAGGAAGATTTTGAAACTCTATTTCTTGTGCAATTTTTGTGGCAGACCAAGGAGCAGAACCTTTAAGCGGATTTGGAACTACCCTTACTTTATCTCTCCAATCATCTCCTGAAACCTCTGAACCAACATACAATGGAAGAGGAGCACCAGTGGAAGTCTTTAAATAATTATCTAATGCACTTTGTTGTGAAAGACCATAAGTTAATGGATCAGTAGTTGGAAAGTCAAATGCTGAAACTGCATAAAAGTAAGGGAATCCTGGACTTACTGTATTATCAACAAATGAACGAACAAGTGTATCAATAATAATAACTCCTAAATCTCTAAGCTGCTGTAAGCTTAAATTATACAAGGATTTAACAATAGAATCCTTTCTTGAATCAGGTGTTCCATTCTTAAATGATATAGCCAATAATGAACCCCTATCATTCTGTGTAGGCATTCTAAATGAAGGAGCAAATAGTGTTCTATATATAGCATAACCAGCAAAATCAAGCTCATTTGTTACATAATCTGGTGTTATTTCCGGTCTATTGTCCCAAACTAATATAACGTCTCCTGCTTGTGAGCTATATCTAAGGGATGGGGATGGTGGTGGAATAGGAACTTTATAATGATTATCTGGGAATTGTTCAGGGTTAGGTGGACAATTATCAGGATGACCTGGGTCGCAATTTGTTCCTAAATAAAATGCCCTATATGCAATTTCAACGAGCTGCCTTGCGCCAAGAATATAAGCCCCACCCTTATAATAATTATCATTCCCACCATTTAAACCATAACCAACACCTGTTACTAATACAAATCTAATTGTATCTGGATAAGTTACACTATAAGGACCAATCGTTAATAAAAATCTATAATCAAATTGTGTAGCATTTCTATCAAGTGGAATAGGAACAAACCTATAATATTCGGTTTTTGCTATGTGCCCAGCCATATAATAATACATATCAGCATTCGCTTGACCAGCAGAAGGTGGGTCTGTTTCTATATTCCACCATTGATGTGCGTGAGGTCTTACAATTCTACCAGCAGGCATTATATTATTTGCTGAAAAAGCAGAATCATTTATTGTAGGATCAGCCCAAATAAATGAAGCAAATACAAATCCGGGACATCTTTTTATATTTTCTTCATTAACTGTTTTATCTCTTGCATCATAAAATATATAAGACATACCCCTTGGAATTAAATAAATATATTTTCTACCATCTGGTAAAGTTGGCAAATTCGTGGTATCTACACCAGCCTTTGCAGATATTTGTCTTTCAATAGGGTCATCCCCCCATACAATATAACCATCAGGAATCCCATCAGGTTCTAATATAGCATTATCACCAAGAATAGTATATTTATCCTCAAGACCAAAATTAACACCATTTAAATATTCTAGCAATGGGTCATCTGTAGTATATCCATTTAAACTAAGATATCTTGGATCTTCATCAATTGCTTTTTTATACAAACCATCAAAGAAAACTAAGTTATCATACCAGAAAGATGGTCTAGTGCTAGCAGCACAAGCATCCGCGTCAAACCATACTCCAATAAATACACTATCTATACTATTTGGAATTGCCGCATCTTTTAAACTTGGATCAAACATAACCCAATATTCATGAATAAAAAATTGATTATAAGGTTTATTAGGCCAAGACAAAGTTCTTTCAAAAACTCTAACTCCAAGCTTTGGACTAACGCTGCTCGCCTCTTTAAAAACTGCATATACATCTTTTGCTGATTTTCCAGGTCCTATGTATCTAAAACCTGTTACTGGATTTATGTAGTTATCATCAGATTCAAGTTCATCATTATAAAATTCAGCACTAACAAGTCCTCCATTTACATTTGCTCCAATCCATAAACCACCCCTATAAAGATAGTTAGATATAATTGATGCAGGATAATTATAAGATACAGGGTCCGTGACATTATAACCATATAGCCCATTATTAAATTTTGCAGTTGATACCTCACCTATATTTATATAGGTGTATTTTGTAGCGCCCATCGGGTAGTAATAAGCATCTTTTGTTTTAGTTATTAAAATTAACGCTAAAATATCGCCAAACATAGCTTACCTCCTCCAGTTTATTTCAAAACCTATTTCTGTTATTCTTGGCAATGAATAAACACTTATATCTCCATCAGGACCTTCCGCCGCTCTTAATCCTAAGCATTGATCACTTCCAGTTCTACAAGCATTTGAATCTGGACCATAACCAAACCAATATGTTGAATTTGAAAATGTTACCAAAACTCTATTATTAAATAGATTATAAACATTAGCAAATAATCTAAGTTCGGAACCCAAGATATTAAACAATTTATAGACATTTAAATTAGCAACAGATTGAGTATAAAATCTTAAACTATTTGTAAGTTCTAAATAATCTCTTGGAGTTCTAATTTCTGGTGAATATGGAAGACCAGTCCCATAGTTCCAAACAAGTGTTCCACCAAAACCACTTACTGGATTATTTGGCACTAATGGAACATTATATCCAACATTTATAACTATTCCATGTCTTTGGTCCCAATCTAAATAAAACTCTTGTGTAAATCCAGGTGCAAGTCCATAATATTCATTTAGATAATTACTTGTTGGACTTGAAGCACTTCCTCTTGCTACTTGGAATGTATAATTAATATCAAAAACTAAGAAATTAAGCAATGATGGACCACCCACTTGTTTTGATAACTGAATTTCAATACCTCTTATTGATGCATAATCAGAATTCTCATATATTGTATACCATTTACCTATTCTAACCCTTCCACCAGTAATCGGATCTATTTCAACCATATCATATCTCTTTGACTGAACAAGGTCATAAACATCTTTATAAAATCCAGTTACATCAATATATAAATATGGATTAAACGCATGTCTTACACCAAGTTCATATGATATTGTCTTCTCTGGCTTTAAGGCTGGATTGCCTTGTCTTGGATATGCACCAGAGAATATCCACCATTGATTAGAATAAAGTCTATTAAATGAAGGCACTTGAAAATAATGACCATATGTGAAGTGTAAAACATCATTCTCACTTATTGGATGAGATATTCCTATTCTTGGACTTAAATAATAATATGGCTTAACTTTTACAGGATTATTTATATTTAAGGTATCTCTTCTAATTCCATATCCTCCATCCCATAACCAAGCTCCATTTAGAGTATCAGGATTAGCAAAATCACTATTACCATTAATTTTTACAGGAATTTCAAAGTCTGCTGGATTATAAGCATTAGGATCAAAATAATCCAATCTTAAACCAACATTTGCAATTAACCCCTCAAATTCAATTTTATCTCTTGCATATATAGCAAATTGCTTTGGATTCGCATCAACAACAGAAGGATAAACATTTCCACCAGCTGCAAAATCCCAAATATCCTGTTTTAATCTAATATCTTGATATTGAATACCTGTCTTAAATTCATGTCCCTTCAACCTCATAAAGTCCTGCTGAACAAAATCTATTCTAAATTGATTAGTGTAATTATTTCTCCATCCAAATGCGGTCCTATCATAACCATTAGGAGTAGGAATATATAAACCACTTAAAGAGTATAATGTATCTTTTAATATACTTGCATCTTTATCAGTAACGGTAACGGTATCACCTCTTTGAGTAACCCCAACTAAAAGTCTTGTTGCTACCCTATTTTGAGGATAGCATTGAATAATAGGAGTTTGCCACCAGAAAGACCTTAGTTCATAAACACCTGGAATATCAGTAGAAGCGGCAAAATTGGGATCATTTCTAATAATATTTAATAATTGACTACAATTATAAGAATAATCAGTCCCATTTAAAAAGAGTTTATAAGAAAGGGCATTAATATCAACTTCAACAAGTCCATCCTTATCTCTATCTGCAAAATCATCAATACCATCTATATTTATATCCTCAAATGAATTTAAGAAAATATTAGTAGTATATCTTGAAAGCCTTGCTTCTATATAAGTTTTTGGAGAAAAGAGAAAGTTAAAACCACCAATTAAACCAACTAAATTACTCTTTAAATAATATTGATGCGTAACTGCCATACGAAAGTCTGATGACCAATAACTTGTGAAAGTCCTCGTTCCAACAACACTACCAAAAACTTTTAATTTTGAATTTGGAATTAATGTTAATTTTCCTTGATAGTTAAATTGATTATTTCTATTTGGCATAAATCCATCTTCACCATTATTTAATCTATTAAACCTTCCATTTGAATTTTGAATATCAACAGAGCCACTAAATCTTAAAATTTTCCTTATAATAGGACCAGATGCAGCAAACTCAATTCTATTTAAATCTTGTTTTTGAGCATAAAATGTTTCCGTAAATGGCATTCCATTAGTATATAATGGTCTTATATCTGAAAATAATGGATCATCACTCTTAAAGTTCATCTCATTATATTTTCTCTCCCTTAATATCTCAAAACCAAAAATCTCATCATACAAATTACCCATATATCTTCTACTTATATATTTAGCATATACATCTCCTTCACCTGGCATAAGAAAATTAGCTATTCTCTGTCCAAACCTTGAATTTCCTATATATAAATTATTTAAAACTGAAAAATTAGAAGTTCTTGTTCTTAATTGAAAGTCATATTTATCTGTTCCTTCTTTTGTTACAACTTCAATAACACCAGAAGCAGCATTTCCATATTCGGCACCAAAACCTCCCTTATTAAGAGAAATTTCAGATATAGCATTTAATGGTAGATTTGGAGTATTAGCATTTGTATAAGGGTCTCTAACATCTGCACCATCTACAACATAAGCAACTTCACCAGGTCTTCCACCTCTTATTTGAATAAATCCACCATATCTTCTTACACCAGCTTGTAATTGAAGAGCTTGCTCAACATTAGCAACAGGTAAGCTTTGTAATTTTTCACTTCTAACCTTATCTATACTTGCTGTTAAGTCCTTCTTAATAACAGGTTCTTTTGCAACAACAACTTGTTCTTGAAGAACTACGCCTGTTTCTTGAAGTTTTATAATACCACCTTGGGGTGTAATAGTTCTATCCGCTTCTACTACCAAGTTTTTTAGAATAAACGGACTATAACCTGTAAATTCAACTTTTAAAGTATATGTTCCAGGTGGAACTCTTAGTAATACAAATTCACCATTCTCATCAGTATAAGTTCCAATACCTACCTCTTCTAAATATACTGCAGCGGCAACAATTGGTTGTCCCGTTTTTGCATCTACAACCTTACCAGTTACCTTACCATACTGGGCATATGCAAAGCCCAAAAACCCAAACATTAAAAGGATCAGATTAACCAACCTTATCATTCTCTTAACCTCCTTTTAAACAATTCCAAAATTTTAAAGTATATCATTTTTGAACTGTGAAATTAAAGGGAATCAAAACTTTAACTTTAACTTTTTTATCTTTCATCATTGCTGGCGAAAATTTATATTTATATGCAGCCTTTAAAGCTGGCTCGTTAAATATACTATTTGTAGAGCTTATAATTTCAGCATTTATAACATTACCATTTTCATCTACTATTACACTTACTACAACTCTACCTTCTATACCTGCCTTTTTGGCAAGATCTGGATATTCAGGTTGAACAGCCTTTACAATTTGAGGTTTTATCTCAACTTTAAAAAATTCATAAACCTCTTCTTCCCTAGAAGTAGTAGGAAGTGGCATATTTTCTATTGGATTAATTTCAGTTGGTTTTGTTTCAGCAATATTGGGAGCAACTTCTTTAACTTCTTCAGTTTTAGCAGTCTGAGTAGTAGTTGGTAATTTTTCTTGTTTTGTTTGAACAATTTTAATTTCAACTTTTGGTCTTGAAGGAGGTGGTAATTCTTCTATTTCTCTTATTACAGGTGCAAATGCTACTACAACGGGCTTTGGAATGTTAGAAGGCGTATATACTCCGACCTCTATTTTCTTTATACTTACAAACAGAAATGCAATTACACCAATTGCTACAATAACTCCCCAAAAGATATTTTGGATATAAGTTTGTTCTAACTCTTGACCTTTATAAACATAATATTTTGGCGATTTAATAGCCATTTTTAGCCTCCTGTTATAAGGGCAACTTTACTTATACCTAAGCTTCTTAATTTATCAATTAATTCAAAATATGTGCTAACCTTTATATTTTTATCAGCTTTTATAAAAACTGTTAAATCTTTTTTCTTTCTTGAATTAACAACATATTCTAAATCATTTAAAGACCTTAATTTTGAACCTTCCACATAAATTTCATTATCACTTAATATAACGATGTTAAGAACATACTTTTGTCCTATAAGTTTAAATGAGCTATTTGAAATAGGTAAGCTAATACTTTCAGTTTTAAATGTTTTTTCGATTTTTACAACTAAAATTAAAAATATAGCAATGATGAATCCTAAATTTGCAAGAGATATAAGAGGAACATTGGGAATCTCTCTTTTTGGAAAGTTTACCCTAACAGCCATATTACCTTTTTATAACTCCTATGAATATCTTTGGTGATAATTTTAAAGCCTTAAAAGTTTCATTTGCTATATCAAAAGCTTTTATAAAATACTCATAACTTGCATCTCTATGAATTACAAGATAAATACTTCTTGTGCTATCTTCCATAATGTAGGATTTTAATTTATCAACTAACTTTTCATATTCCACACTTTCATCTTCTACAAATGCTTGTCCCTTATCATTAATAGAAAATCTTATATAATTTACAGGAACTGATTGTTCATTACCACCAAAAGCAAACAATATTCCCCTTTCCTTCTTAGGGATATTTAAAACAAGAAATGCTAAAACAATAAAGGATAAATTTGCCATTGAAATAGAAATAAAATCAAAGTTTATTTCGTATTTTCTTCTTTCTTTAAAAATTTTCATATTACAAGTATGCCTTTCTCTAAGAGATATTCAACAAGAGCGTTAGATGCTTCTTCTATTTGTCTTTGATATGTATTTATTCTAGATGTAAATATAGCATAAAATAAAGCACTTGGTGCTGCTATTATAAATGAAGCAGTAGTAGCTATTAAAGCTTCACTTATACCACCTGCTACAAGGGCAGGCTCAACTTCACCAGATATAGCAACTGTATTAAAAGCCTTCATAAGACCTATTGCTGTTCCAATAAATCCTATTAAAGGAGCAATTGTAGTTATAGCGGAAAGATAAATCATACCCCTATCTAAGAATGCTAACTCACTTGTAGCTTTTCTAATCATAGCATCTTCAAATGCAGATTTTCCTTGCTGAACCTTTTCAAGACCAGCAACTAATACCTTAGCAACAGGGGAACGATGATTATATAAATAATCAAGGGCTTCTTTTAAACCTTGCTCTTCTATGATTTCTATAACTTTTTGAACAAGTTTTAAAGGATTTGTCCAAGCAAGAATATAAAGGGTTATGAATCGCTCTAAGATAATAGATAAAGCAATAATAGCAAGTGCCAATAGGGCCCACATTACAGGGCCACCTTTTTGAAAGAACTCAATCATAACTTTGAAATTTTAAAGCAAATCTAATCAAATTCTCTTTTTAGTGGTCTCTTCATCAATAGCTTTATACCTTCCTTTACACTAATTTCATTTAATAAAATTTTCTTTATAACTTTTACAATTGGCATATCTATGTTATTTTTTTTGGAAATTTCATAACAAAAAATTGTAGTATTTATACCTTCTGCTACCATATCTTTTTTTTCTAATTCTTTCTTTATTTCATCTAAATTATATCCAAGCCCCAACTTATAACCCACAAAATGATTTCTTGAATGTTCTGAAAATGCAGTAGTTATTAAATCTCCCATTCCACTTAATCCCATAAATGTTATTCTTCTTGCACCAAAATAAACTCCAAACCTTGTCATTTCAACAATTGCCCTTGTTAATAAACTTGATTTTGCATTTAATCCTAAATTTAATGCATCAATTATACCACTTGCAATAGCATATATATTTTTCAATGAACCACCAATTTCTACCCCTATTACATCATCCCAAATATATGGTCTAAAATAATCATTAAAAAATGCTTCTTGAAATAATTTAGAAATTTTTTGATCATAACTTGCTATAACAGTAGCTCCTGGTTTTCTTTGAGCAAGTTCTATAGCTATATTTGGTCCAGATATTAAGGCAAAATTTCTATTTCCCATAATTTCTTCAAATAATACACTTTTAAACTTTAAATCTTCTGTTAAACCTTTTGTAGCAATAAGAAATTTCTTATCTTTATAATTTATAAGTTTTTTTAAAGTTTCTTTAAAGGCAAATGATGGAACCGCTATTATTACAAAATCATAATCCTTTATTTCATCTATATCAATAGTAAATTCAATATCTTTTGGAATTTCAATTCCTTTTTCATATCTTTCAATTTCTAATTTTTTAAGTTTTTCTTCACTTCTTACAAAAACTAATACTTTATGTTTATTTTCAGAAAGTATTTTTGATAGAGTTAAGCCCCAAGAACCAGAACCAATTACAAAAAATTTATGCATTTCTTGCCAAGTTTATTATAACTCTTATATATCTAAAAGCCCTTATAAAATCATTCTCTTTAAACTTCACCTTATTTCCATCTATCCTTTCAACAATAGGTAGAATTTCTACAATATCAGCCATTTCTGTTTTTCTAAAAGTAATTTCAATTTCAAATTCCTTTGGTATTTCAAGTGGTTTTATCTTTTTATTTAATACTTTTTCAATAGCGTTTTTATAATCATCATAAACAATTATTGGATTTTTTAATTTTACAGCATTTCTTGAAATTGAATATTTGGTTATAACAAACTCACAATCCAAAAATATATTTTTACATTCATCAAAAAGCTTATCATCTCCACTAATTAAACCAACTGGAACATTATAATAGCTTGCAATCAATCCATTAATATAAGCTTCATTTACCCTTCTATTATTTATTTTAATTTCAGAGATAGTAAGCGAGCTATATGTATGATCTATAAATCCATGAATAGTATTTGCACTTGAATGATAACCAATAAAGAAAGCATAATCAAAATTAGAGTTTATTCCTTCCATCATAGAAAGCATTTTAGGAGAACCACTAATAAGTTCAATATCTAAATCTAAATCAATAAAGTTTAAATTATCCATATTCCAATGAGCATCATTTACAACAATTTTTCTAACATTAAAATTTTTTAATATCTTTACAATTTCTTCAAGTTCCCTTTTCATAAAATATAAACCTTCTTTATATCTTGGATTATTGGGGTCAGTTTGTGAAACTGATGATATACCACTTATCCCTTCCATATCTATGGAAATGTAAATGTTCATATGAAAATTTTAAGGCTTTAAAATTTTGAGGTGATATTTATTTTACTTTCTTCTATTTTAAGGGCGGATATAGATGGACCTATAACACCTATTAGTGCAAGTTATATAAAGCGAGTTATAAAATTAGCTCATGAAAAAAATTATGAATATATTCTTTTGGTTATAAATACACCTGGTGGTCTTGAAAGTTCAATGAGAGAAATTGTAACAGAAATTTTAAATTCGAAGGTTAAAGTTATTGCTTATGTATATCCAAGTGGTTCTCGTGCTGCATCCGCAGGAGTTTTCATTGTTTTATCTGCTCATATAACTGCTATGGCAAGAGGCACAAATATGGGCTCTGCAAGTCCAGTATCCCTAACTGGAGGATTAGATTCAATTATGCAAAAGAAGGTTATGAATGATGCAAATGCTTTCTTAAAAAGTATATTAAAAACAAGAAATAAAGATGAATTTTGGTCAGATAGTTTTGTAATCTATGCAAAATCTTATTCATCAGAGCAATTGAAAAGTTTTGGACTTATAGATTATTTAGTAGATGATATTAATTTATTGCTTGATAGTATTGGAGTTAAAAATAAAATTATTGATAAAGTTGATATGACATTTAGAGAAAAAGTTTTAGAAAAAATAGCAGATCCAAATATAGCATATTTTCTTTTAATTATTGGTTTATATGGAATTATTTTTGAATTAGCAAGTCCTGGATGGGGTATATCTGGAACCATAGGTGTAATATCTTTATTATTAGCTTTATTTGCTCTTCAAGTTTTAAGTGCTAATTTAACAGGTTTGCTTCTTATTATATTAGCATTCATTTTATTCTTTGCAGAAGTAAAATTACAATCAGGTGGATTTTTAGCAATTGGTGGGACAATTTCATTTATAATTGGTTCTTTAATGTTATTTGATATTTCAAATCCACAACTTAGAATTTCATTTATAAGTATTATTGTTGCTACAATTTTAACATTAATTTTCTTTTTTGTAATTATTGCTTTTGCTATAAGAGCTTTAAAAAGAAAACCTGAAACTGGAAGAGAAACACTTATTGGTAAAATTGCAACTGCTATTGAAGATTTTGAAAATAAAGAAGGAAGAGTAATGATTTATGGTGAGATTTGGTTTGCATATAGTGAAGATGAAATTAAGAAAAATGATAAAGTTGAGATATTACAAGTAGAAAATTTAAGACTAAAAGTTAAAAAAATCTAATCTATATTCTCCAATGCTCCTTCAGAACTTCTTCAATTTCAAGATTTTGAATAATTTCCTTCTCCCTATTATAAAATTCTGAAAGTTTTTCCTTAACCCAATTTCCCCCTATGAATGTATCAATTTCATTAATAGCAGATGATGTTAATTCAACAAAGGCTTCAAATAATAAATATGGATTTTTGTCCAATGCTATCAACTTTAATATACCATCTTTCACTTGAAATAAATCTGAAAATTCACTATTAGCCAAAACTTTTTCAAATGTCTTTTGAGCGACCTTTTTACCTATTTTATTTACAATTTCTAAATTTAATCTATTCCATCCTTTTAGAAATTCATTAAACTCTTCTTGTGTTAAAATTTTTACTCCGAGTTTCATTAATTCACCCTCTGGAATTTTTGAGAATTTATAAATTTTTGAAAACTTTAAATCTAAGGTTGAAGGAAAATCTACAAATTTAATAATTTCATCAATTTTTAAAATTCGCTTAATTTCTCCCATTTCAAAATCTATTAAAATTCTTAAATCTCCATCAACCCAAATAACCCCATTAAATAAATTTAACTTACAATCCTCAATGATTTCTTCAATACTTATTGAACTTGCATCAATTCCAGAAATTAAAATTTTATTTACAAATAGTGAAACTAATGCATAAGCAACTTCCTGTTCAAAATTATATAATAAAACTTGATTTTGATTTTCTATAAGTTGTTTTAAAGCATAATAATTTTTCATTTTTTCAGAAGGTGGAAATCCAGAAAAGCTTGATAAAATTTTTCCTTTATAGAATACAATAACATTATTCGAAGGCTTAATTTTTACAAATCCACCAGTATTAACACTATCTTGTATTTCATTTATAATTTCTTCAAATGTTTCTGGGCTTCCATCGAGTATCATATACGGTAATAATTTCGTTGTTTTTGGTTCTTGAATTATTATAGTTGGTTTTGTAGTTGGTTTAGATTCCTTAACTTCAATTTCATATTCAATATCAGGCATTTTTGAAAATGTTTCTTTATCTTTTTGGGTTAATGTTTTAATTAAGCAAGTTCCTGAATTCCAAATTTTAATTTTTTCTAATTCATTTTTACCATATCCCCATGTACTATCTATATGCTTAATTTTTCCATCTATAAGAACAACTCTTACAATACCACCATTTGGTCCTAAAAATACCAAAGAACCCGTGAATTTTTCAATTATAGCTTTTTCCAAAATTTTCAAAAAATTACCCTGTATAGATTTCTGCGCCATGTTTTATATTCGCAAATTTTTGTAAGTTATACATATTATAATAATATCCTTTAATTTCCATAAGTTCTTGATGAGTGCCAAATTCCTTTATCTTTCCTTGTTCAAGCACAATTATATAATCACAATCCATAATTGCAGAAACTTTATGAGATACAATAATAGTAGTCATATCTTCAAAGTAGGTTTTTAAATTTCTTAATATGTTATTTTCTGTTTCATTATCAAGTGCAGAAAATGTATCATCAAGTAATAAAATTTTTGGTTTTTTAATTAAAGCCCTTGCAAGTGCTAATCTTTGTCTTTGACCTCCACTTAATGTAATACCCCTTTCACCCAACATTGTATCTAATCCCATTGGAAATTTCTCTATATCTTTTTTAAAGTCAACAATTTCAATAATCTCCCATATTTCCCTTTCCGTAGCATCTGGCTTTCCAAGAAGGATATTTTCCCTAATAGTCATTGAAAATAAAAAGGCTTCCTGCGGAACATAACCTATATATTTCCTTAATTCATAAAAGTCCCAATCAAGAATATCAACATCATCTATAAAAACTGAACCTGGAGGAGGATTATATAATCTCATTAAAATTTTTAAAAGTGTGGATTTTCCAGAACCAATTTTCCCAATAATACCAACACTTTGAGAATTCTTTACTTCAAATGTTATATCTTCAAGAACCTTTTTATCATCATAAGCAAAACTTAAATTTCTAACTTTGATATTACCTATAATTTCCTTTTGATGACTATTTGGCTTTATATATATTTGGGGTTTTTCATTAAGCAATTCTTTAATTCTTAAATAGGAAGCATTTGCTCTTTGAAAGAGATTAATTCCCCATCCAATACCAAGCATTGGCCAAATAAGCATATTTAAATAAGCAAAAAATGCAGTTAATTGCCCTATTGTAATCTCATTTCTAATTACAAAATATCCACCAATTAATAGAATAATAACTATGGAAATTCCAGAAAGTAATTTAATTATTGGTTCATATAATCCCCAACTTTTCGCCAAATCTACATTTGCCCTTAAATAAGTTAGACTTTCCTTTTTAAAATTATTTAAAAATTCTTTTTCTCTTGTATAAGCCTTTATTACATTAATTCCTTCAAATGTTTCTCTAACTTTTTCTGAAAGTTCTCCAAATATATCTTGAACTTTTTTAAACTTTTCATATATAATTTTTCCAAAAATTAAGGAAATAGGTGCAAGCAAAATTAGTGGAATTATACTTATTAAGGTTAATTTATATGAAATTAAGAACATTGCAACAATTGAAAATGAAGTATATATAATAGCATCCGAAATTGCTATAATACCCATAGAAAGTGCCATTCTTATTGCTTCTAAATCATTCGTTGCTTTTGCCATTATATCACCTGTTCTCTTTTCATTAAAATATCCAATATGCAGTTTTAAAATATGCTCATATATTTTAGTTCTTAAGTCTCTTTCAATTTCTCTTGAAGCCCCCACTATAAAAAATCGCCAGAAGAATCTCAAAAATGCAACTATTAAAGCAAGGTTAAGAAGAATAAGAAAATAATTAAATAGCTCTTTTTGATTAGTTTGAAAATTTGCAATTTTATCAATGATAATTGCTATAATTATTGGAACAACCAATTGTCCTAAATCTACAACTACTAAAACAAATACTCCAAGTAAATACTTTTTCCATTTTAACTTTATCAAATCAATCATACATTACTCTTCTTCCCTCTCTTTCTTCAACTTTCTAAGCCATTTCCTTCTTGCTGAAATAAGTTCTTTCTTTTTTATTTCAGATGGCTTTTCATAAACCATTGCTTTTTTAGCATCTTGTAAAATCCCCTCCTTTGTTACTACTTTCCTAAATCTC
This sequence comes from bacterium, assembly GCA_030550205.1. Lineage (GTDB taxonomy): Bacteria > Hydrothermota > Hydrothermia > LBFQ01 > DSFT01 > DSFT01. The sequence goes on along the minus strand of JAUQPS010000010.1, from coordinate 4,302 downwards.
TTTATAAGGTTCTCAAAGCTCTCACCATCTCTAAGTATAACACCAGCCATAGCTTTTCACCTCCTTTTATTTTGCTCTATATTCTGCTTTTGCTTCTCTTCTTTCAAGCTCCTTATTTATCCAATGAACACCAAACAAATAATGCATTGATAATCCAATTCCCCAACCTACAAGGGGATAAAAGAACCAAATAACTTCTGGAGAATATATAAAATTAATAGCTATAAGCATAGCATTAACTAAAACATATATTACCAAATGAACCAAAAAAGCCCTTCTCTCTTCCTCTATTACTACCTCCCTATATGCTTTTTTGTATTTTTCCAATGATATTCTTTCTTCCATAGCTTTAACTCCTTTTTATCCTGGTGGCCATGAAAATTTCCTACCTCCTAAAATATGTATATGTAAATGGTAAATCGTTTGAAAGGCATCTGGACCACAATTATTTACAACTCTAAATGAATTTAAATTTAAAATTTTTGAAACTTGTTTTATTCCATTAAATATAGAAACCATAATTTTTTCATCTTCTAAATCCAAAATTGTAGGAATGTGTTTTTTTGTTATAATGAGAATGTGATAAGGAGCTTGTGGATTTATATCTTTAACAGCAACAATATCCTCATCTTCATAAACTTTTTCTGCCTTAATCTCATTATTTATAATTTTACAAAATACACAATTACTCATATAGTTTGAAAATTTTAAAGCATTAAAATTTTCGGGTTATGAATTTAATATCTGCCTTTATTCTTGGAATCGTTGAAGGAATAACTGAATTTTTGCCTATTTCATCAACAGGTCATCTTATTTTAACAACTAAAATTTTATCAATTGAACAAAGTGATTTTACAAAATCGTTTGAAATTATTATTCAAATGGGTGCAATTTTATCTATTGTATTTATCTATTTTAAAAAATTAAGCACAGATTTAAAACTTTGGAAAACAATTATTATTGCATTTATGCCTTCTGCAATAGTTGGATTTTTGTTTTCTCATTTTATAAAAACTTATCTTTTTAATTATGTTGTAGTTTCTTTAATGCTTATTTTATGGGGTATTATTTTTATAGTTGTAGAAAAATTATTACAAAATAGAAAAGTTTTTAAATCAAGCGTAGATTATAAAACTGCTTTTTTAATTGGAATTTTTCAATGCTTTGCCCTCATTCCTGGAACTTCAAGATCAGGAGCAACTATTATAGGCGGGATGCTACTTGGACTTGATAGAAGAACAGCAACTGAATTTTCATTTTTACTTTCTGTTCCTACAATGTTAATTGCTACTTCTTATGAGTTTTTTAAGGAAAGAGAAGTAATTTTAAACACAGATATTAATTTTTTAAATCTTTTTGTTGGATTTATAACATCTTTTGTTTTTGCATATCTTTCAGTTAAATGGCTTTTGAATTTTGTTTCACATCATAGTTTTATAATTTTTGGTATTTATCGGATTTTAATTGGCTTAATTTTTTTATTTGTTATATAAAATTCTTCAAAAATTTTTCTTAAATAATATCCTGTCCAACTATTTTTATTTTCTGCAATATCTTCTGGTGTTCCTTCTGCTATAATATAACCCCCCTCATCTCCACCTTCTGGTCCTAAATCAATTACCCAATCAGCAGACTTTATAACATCTAAATTATGCTCTATTACAACAACTGTATTTCCCTTATCTACAAGTCTTTGTAAAACATTTATTAATTTTCTAACATCATCAAAATGCAAACCTGTTGTAGGTTCATCTAAAATATATAATGTTCTTCCCGTATCTAATTTATTTAATTCTCTTGCTAATTTAATTCTTTGTGCTTCTCCTCCTGATAATGTGGTGGCAGGTTGTCCAAGTTTTATATATCCAAGTCCTACATCTTCAAGCAATTTTAACTTTCTATAAATTTTAGGAATATCCTCAAAAAATTTCAGGGCTTCTGAAACACTCATATCCAAAACATCTGCGATATTCTTACCTTTATATTTAACTTCAAGCACTTCGGAATTATATCTTTTACCTTTACAAACTTCACAAGGAACATATATATCTGGTAAGAAATACATTTCAACCTTAATATAACCCTCACCATTACAAGCATTACATCTTCCTTCTTCTTTATTAAATGAAAATCTTCCTTTATTATAACCTCTTGCTCTTGCTTCTTTTGTTAAAGCAAAAACTTCCCTTATATCTGTAAATACACCTGTATATGTTGCAGGATTGCTTCTTGGTGTTCTTCCAATTGGTGACTGATCAACATTTATAACCTTATCAATATAATTTAATCCTTCAATTCTATCATAAGGAAGTGGTTGTTCCTTTGAACCATATAATTCTTTCTTTAAAGCTTTATATAAAGTATCAATAATAAGCGAAGATTTACCACTTCCAGAAACACCAGTTATTACAACGAATAATCCGAGTGGAATTGTTAAATTTACATTTTTTAAATTATTTCCCCTTGCATTATATAATTTTAGATATTGACCAGTTGGTTTTCTTCTTTTTTCTGGTATTGGAATATATAATTCTCCACATAAGTATTTTGCAGTTAATGATACATCTTTAAATTTTTCCAATTCTTCTGGTCTTCCTTCTGCTACTACATAACCCCCATTTTCACCGGCACCTGGACCAAGGTCAATTATCCAATCCGCTTGTCTTATTGTATTTTCATCATGCTCTACAACAATTACAGTATTACCTAAATCTCTTAAATGTTTTAATGTATTTATAAGTCTTTGAGTATCCCTTGGATGTAAGCCTATACTTGGCTCATCAAGTATATAAATAACACTAACCAAACCTGAACCTATTTGGGTAGCAAGTCTAACTCTTTGCTCTTCACCACCTGATAAACTTTCTGTCATACGATCAAGTGTTAAATAATCCAATCCAACTTCTATTAAAAATTTTAATCTCCTTTTAATTTCCTTAATAATTTTCTCTGCAATAATTTTTGATTTATTATCTTCAAATGTTAAATTTTCTAAAAATTCATAAGCTTTCTTAACACTCATCTTTGTAAATTCCCATATATTAATACCATTTATTTTTACACTTAATGATTCTCTTTTTAGTCTTGAACCATTACAAGCCGGACATTTCACATAAATCATATACTTTTCAATTTCTTCCCTTACATATTCTGAATCTGTTTCATTATACCTTCTATATAAATAAGGAATAACCCCTTCCCAATATGTATAATTAATGGTTCCATATAAAACAGCATTTTTAAAATCATCTGGCAAAAGTCTCCAAGGGGTTTTTAAACTTACTTTATATATTTTTGCTAAATCCATTAAATAATCCTTTATTCTAAAATTAGGTTCTCCTATTGGCTCAATAGCACCTTCCATAATACTTAAATTTTCATCTACTATTAATAATGATGGGTCAATTTCAATTTTATAACCAAGCCCATGACATTCCGGACATGCCCCATAAGGACTATTAAATGAAAATAATCTCGGTTCTAATTCACTTAATGAAAATTCACATTTTGGACAGGCTAAATGTTGTGAAAATAAAAGCTCTTTTAATTCTCCATTTTCTTCATATTCAACAATTACTAATCCATTTGCTTCTTTAAGAGCAAGCTCAACACTTTCAAAAACTCTTGTTTTAATATCTTCCCTTATAACAATCCTATCAATTATTACATCTATGCTATGCTTTTTATTCTTATCAAGCTCTGGAATTTCATCTACAAATATCTCTCCATCTATTCTAAATTTATTAAATCCCATTCTCATATATTTTTCAAATAGTTTTTTATATTCCCCTTTTTTACCTCTTACTACTGGTGCCATAATTGTAATTTTTGTTCCAATTGGAAATTTTAAAATTTTTTCAACAATTTCATCTATACTCCATTTTTGTAATAAAATATCATCATTTGGGCAATAAGGTTTTCCAACCCTTGCAAAAAGCAATCTTAAATAATCATATATTTCAGTAGTTGTAGCAACAGTAGACCTTGGATTTTTTTGAATTTTCCTTTGTTCAATTGCAATAGTGGGAGAAAGCCCTTCTATAAAATCTACATCTGGTTTTTCCATAACTCCAAGAAATTGTCTTGCATATGTGCTTAAACTTTCTACATATCTTCTTTGACCTTCTGCATATATTGTATCAAATGCTAAGGATGATTTTCCACTTCCAGAAAGACCAGTAATTACAACAAGTTTTCCTCGTGGTATTTTTACAGTAATATTTTTTAAATTATTCTTCCTTGCCCCCCTAACAATAATATATTTTTTCTCCATTTGTAAAGTTGAAATTTTAAAGTTTTGTT
>JAUQPS010000081.1 GCA_030550205.1 bacterium | reverse complement strand
AGTGATTTAAGTTACCCCAATGTTTTTTCTGATGAAGAACTTTCAAAAATTAAATTTTACTTAGGTCATAAAGCTGACAATTTAAAAAATAATGTTGATTTAGTAATTTATACAAATGCTATTACTAAAGATAACCCTGAGCTCTTAAAGGCTAAAAAATTAAATATTAAAACTTATTCTTATCCCAAGGCCTTAGGTGAACTTACGAAAAAATATTTTACTATTGCTGTTAGCGGAATGCATGGTAAAAGCACAACAACTGCGATGATTGCTAACCTTCTAATTGAAGCTAATCTAGATCCTTTAGTAATCATTGGGAGCAAAGTAAACGGCTTCGGGCCAGACGGGAAACCGAGTAATTTTCGTTATGGTAAGGGTGAAATTTTAATAATTGAAGCTGATGAATACAAAGCAGGGTTTTTAAATCATTATCCTGATATTCTAATCATCACTAATATCGAAGAGGAACATTTGGATTACTATAAAAATCTTAAAAATATCCTAAGAGCTTTTGAAAACTTTATCCATAGATTAAACAAGAAGAAAAAATATAAAGGAAGTTTTTCAAATCTTGGGAAATTTTTAATAGTAAATAGAGATAATAAAACTGCTTATGTTCTTGCTAAAAATCTGAAAATTAAAAATGTTAAAAAAATTTTTTATTCCTTAAAAGAAAAACCCAAAAAGCTCAAATTATCAATCCCAGGAATTCATAATGTTAGTAATTCTTTAGCGGCATATAAAGTAGGAAAAATATTTAATTTAGACGACAAAAAAATTTTCAAGGCTCTTTATGAATTTAAAGGAATCTGGAGAAGATTGGAATTTAAGGGATATTTAAATGGTGCCAAAATTTTTGATGATTATGGCCATCACCCTACAGAAATCAAGGCAACACTACAAGCTGCTCGTGAGATTTTAAATAAATCTGGTAAATTGTATTTAGTTTTTCAACCTCATCAATATTATCGAACACTGCTTCTTTTTGATAAATTTAAAACAGCTTTCGATTTAGCCGATGTTCTTATTTTGACTGATATTTATTCGGTTGCAGGTAGGGAAAAAGAGTCAATAAAGAAAAAGGTTAATTCTGAAATTTTATTAAAAGCAATTAAAAAACCACAAAATAAATTTTATATTAAAGATTTTAATGAGATTAAAAAATTTTTAGAAGCAAATCTCAAAAAAGGAGATATCTGTATCATAATGGGTGCAGGAGATATTTGGAAATTTTTTGATGAACTTGATCTTAGAGAAATATAATACTATTTAAATTTTGAGAGAATATACAATAATAAAAAGCATTAATTATATTTAGCCTGCTAACCTCAAATTTATTTGTAAAAAGGAGGGAAGGTAATTTTTTTGTTGATAAATTTGCTGTCTTTAATTTCAATTTTATTCTTAATTAAATTTATTGTCTCCGGTAAAATTGGTTCATAAGCTTTTAAGATTTCTAATAATCCTTTAGTGATAACTTTAATGTGCTCTTCTTGTTTACTTTCCCATATTTTTTTATAATCAATAAATTGGTTTAATTTTCTTATTAAATCTAAATAATTTTGATAAGCTAAATTGAATTCAAAACTTTCCATATAGTTTTTAAATTTTTTGAAATATCTCTGAAATTCTAAATCTTCTTTTGTTTTATCAAAATCGATTTCATCTAAATCAATATTTTTTAAAATTCCAAATATTCTCAAAATCAGATTTGCTAAATCTTTTTTTAAAACTCCTTGATAAAAAGAATCAAAATTCTGCCAAGAAAAGTCCCAATCACTAAATAAAGGCTGATGAGCTAAATAAAACCTCACAGCTTCATAATGATAATTTGCTAAAAAATCATCAGGAGAAACCACATTTCCTAAAGTTTTAGACATTTTTTCGCCTTCAATCGTAATATGATAATGAACAATTATATTTTCTGGAACTTTTATTTTTGCTGAAAGAAGCATTGCTGGCCAATAAATTGCGTGAAATTTTACTATGTCTTTGCCTATGAAATGATAAACTAATCCTCTTTCCCAAAATTTTTTAAACAAACTTTCATCTTTACTACCAAATCCTAATCCAGTGAGATAATTTAAAAGAGCATCAAACCAAACATATATTACTTGAGAATTATCTTTTGGCACAGGAATACCCCATCCTTTGCTTCTTTTGATGTCTCTTGAAATGCTTAAGTCTTTTAGTTTACCTTCTCGCAAAATATTTAAAATTTCTATTTTCTTTTCTTCTGGATAGATTTTGATTTTGTCTTTTTCTATTAATTCTTTAACTTTGCTTAAGTACTTTGTTAGTTTAAAGAAATAATTTTTTTCTTCAAATTTTTCTAATTTCTTTTTGTGTATAGGGCAAATTAAATCAGGAACCTCTGTTGGTTCATAATAGCTTTCACAACTTATGCAATAATATCCTTTATATTCACCTATATAAATATCTTCTTTACAAAGACTCCAGAATTTATACACTCCTTCTTTATGCTCTTTTGAGGTTGTTCTTATAAATTTATCGAAGCTTAAATTAAATTTTTCCTTCAACTCATAGAACTCTTTAAATTTTTCATCAACAAACTCCTTAACATTTCTACCTTTTTCTTCTGCTGATTTGACCATTTTTATACCGTTTTCATCAGTGCCTGATTGAAAAAATACTTCTTCTTCTAATAATCTTTTATATCTTGCAAAAATATCTGCTAAAATAAATTCATAAAGATGCCCAATGTGAGGACTATCATTGACATAAGGGATTGATGTTGTTATAAAATTTCTCATTTTGGATAGATAATTAATTATATAAGATAATTGAGCAAATTAATATCAGGTTTAAGGTTTTACAAAAATGGAGTTTAGAGAATTTAATTCAGATATGTCAAAAAGAAAGATAGAAAATAGCTCAAATGGGAAAAAAGAAACCGATAATGAGACAAAGTATTGGAAGGAAGAAAATGGAGAAAGTCACCTAACAGATACTGCTTTGAAAATTTTAAAGGGGTATCAGAGTGCAGGTGAAGTTCCCGCAGATATTACACCTGAAGAATTTAATAAAATGAGACAGCATTTATTCGGGATAGGAGAATATCCTGGAGGTTGTCCTGCATGCAAGGAAAGGTATGAAAAATTACATGAATCTTGATTGCTCCCAGCGGGATTCGAACCCGCATTTCTGCCCTGAGAAGGCAGTGTCCTAGCCCTTAGACGATGGGAGCTTATCCACTAACTCCTTATTTTTGTTTATTTTGGTTCTTATAATTATTATTATAATATTGTTTACAAAAATAAAATAATGAGGAACATTAAAGGCTTTACTTTAATAGAAATCCTTACAGTACTAGGTGCAATTGCAATAATAGGAGGACTTTTAATTACATTAATCAAACCAGCAGAACTTTTTAGGTGCTCAAGAGATTCTCAAAGAATAAAAGATTTAACTACTCTAAATTCTATAATTACTCATTATATAAATGAAAATCCCGCGATTGCAGATTTAGATGGACCATTTTTTGATTTTACAGGAGTAGATGAAGCAAGTTCGACTGTTTATATTTCAGTACCTAGAGATATAGAAAGCTACCCTTCTGCTACGGTAATAAATGGTAAAAATTGGCTTATAAAAGGTGTAAATAAAGACAATATGAGAAAATTAGATGGCTCAGGTTGGTTACCAATAAATTTAACGACATTTAGAAACCTTCCAATCCATGAATTACCTGTAGATCCAATAAACTCTTTTTCTCAGCGTATGTTTTATTCGTATGTATTTCATAGAAAAACAAAGGGTTTTGAACTTAATGCTAATTTAGAGTGTAATAAATTTAAAAAAGAAGGAGTTGAAGACAAAGTTTCTACCGATGGAGGCGATGATCAAAACATATTTGAAACAGGAAGCATTTTGACATTATTACCTTCAGAAATTTATGGATCAGAAAGGGTGACCGGTCTAAAGCCCAAAATAAATCTGAGTAATACTAATCTTACTATAAATACTTTGACAAATAATTCCTCTTCTACAAAAATCGCCATAACTAATACAGGAAGCAGCACGCTAGTTATTTATAATATTATCGATATTAATAAAACTGGTAAAATTTATGTTGACAAAAAATACCTTCGTATACTTCCTTCAGGTTTTGATACTTTGGCTGTAACATGTAATGGTGTTGGTGTTTATACTTCATCTACAGTTACCACGACCCTAGAACTTTGGAATAATGATGTTGAAAATAATCCTGCAAAAATAGAAGTTACTTGCAATATATTAGAAAACCCTAGAATATCTGTAAACCCTAGAGAACTAAGTATCCAAACTATAAAAGGTACATCAAGCACAAAGTCATTTGTCATATACAATAGAGGCTCTTCAAATTTAAATATAGAAGAAATTAAGTTTTATTTAGAAGAATCAACTTCAAGCTGTAAGAATTTTGTAATAGCTACTCAACCCTCTCCCATAATTCCTCCAGGGGCTTCTAGTACAGTTGCAATTACAGTTGATGCTACAAATTTAACTGCAAAAGATATCTTTTATTGCAAATATATAATAAAAAGTAATGATCCTTATAGACAATATACAGTAGTAAAAATAAATATAGCTGTAATAGGACCACCTACAGCTCCCCAAGATCTTAAAGTAGAAAAAGCAGGCTCGCAAAAACTACAACTTTTATGGAATGAGCCCAATGATTTAGGTGGTGCTTCTATTTCTTTCTATAAGATTTACAGAAAAGTAAATGCTACCCCTACTCAATCCGATTTTCTTGCTTCCACTTCTTCAATTACTTATCTAGATTCAGGTTTAACTAATGGGACAAGATATTGTTATGCTGTAAGTGCAGTAAATATAGCAGGAGAAGGTCCGTTATCTAGTCCTGCTTGTGGTATACCTTCAGAAATTCCACCTCCACCATCTCTTTCTGCTACACCAGGTAATAAGCAAATAACTTTAAGTTGGAATGTTACTAATGACGGAGGAAGTCCTATTCAAGGATACAATGTTTATTGGAAATTAAGCAATGAAAATAATTGGCGACAATTGACAACTAATTTAATTTCTACAAATACTTTTACCCACACAAATTTGAATATATGTAATACCTATAATTACTATGTTGAAGCAATAAATGAAAATGGCAAAAGTGCTCCAAGCAATATAGCTTCCGCTACTCCTTTTGGAACATCAAGTCCACCACAAAAATTATCAGCCTCATCTACTTTAAATAGCATAATATTAAATTGGCAAGCACCTTCAGATGCTTCATGTGCTTCACTAACAAGATACAATATCTATAGATCAACCGATGGTACTAATTTTAATTTAATAGCATCTACTAGCCCTTCTACTTTAACATATACTGATACCAATGTAACCTCTACATATACTTATACTTATTATGTAAAAGCTCAAAATTCTTTCGGAGAAAGCGATGAAAGCAACAGGGTATCAGCTAGAGTCGGTTTAAGCAAATGTAGTCCTCCTTCTAACTTACAAGCTACTCCTTCTGATAGGAAAATAACCTTAAATTGGTCTGCATCACCTTCTTTAGGTAACGGAGATTACTATTTTGTATACAGCTCAACGAATAATTCTAATTATTCAAAAGTAGCTACAACTGTTCATCCAACAGTAACTTTTACTCACACAAATTTAATTAATGGTCAAAAGTATTATTATTATGTAACTGCAAAAGGAACTAGTTGCGAAGAGTCAAATCCATCTAATATAGCTTCTTCAACCCCAGGAACAGTTCCTAGTGCTCCTCAGGACTTTGTGGGTCAAGCATTTAAGGATAGAATAGATTTGAAGTGGAAAGAACCTCTTTCTAACGGTGGTTTTCCAATTCTTCAATATAACTTATATAGAACAGATGTAGGTAAAATAGCTACTTTATCATCTTCTACTTTTAGTTATTCTGATACCTCCATCACTCTAGGTACTTTATATCAATATAGTATTTCTGCATCTAATATCTTAGGCGAAGGACAAAAAGACTACACAACCTTAGGGTATTGTCTTTCTTGGCTTAAAACATTAGGCGGATCTAAAGATGATTGGCCTGCTTATATTTATCTTACTTCAGATGGAGGGTATTTAATAGTAGGTAAAACTACATCCTTTACAAATGATTCTAGCGACCCAGCTGATGGAATAATTATTAAAATTGATTCCATTGGAAATGTAGAATGGGCAAAATCAATAGGTACTTTAAAGGAAGATTCTATAAGATCTGCAATTGAACTTTCTGATGGGTTTATAATTACGGGCGAGACAAGGATAGATGGAAACTCTGATATATTTATAGCCAAAATTTCAACATCAACAGGGAATATAATATGGGCTAAAAAGCTAGGTGGTAGTAATAATGAGAGTAACTCTTATTTGTCAAGAGATGAAAATAACAATGTATATTTAGGGTTTAATACTAATTCTTGGGGGCCTCAGGGCTCAAACATAGTTATTATGAAATTAAGTCAAAATGGAGATATTTTATGGGCAAAATTATTCGGGGGTAGTAGAGATGATCTTATCTATAAACTGCGATATATCAAAAGAACGGTATATTATAAACCTGATAAACTTGTTGTAATAGGTTATACACAATCTTTTGGTGCTGGGAATTATGATTTTCTTGTTTTATCATTAGATCCCCAAAATGGAGGACCAATAACTATTAAAACTTTTGGAGGCGCTCAACCAGATTATTTATTTGACTTTATTGTTGAGAATGGAGGAGATTATTTAATTTTGTTTGGAAGGACTTTGTCTTTTGGAGCCGGAAGCAACGATTTTTTGGTAGTAGGCACAACCCCAGAAATGCCACCTTCACAAGCTGTTACAGACGCTTGGACATATGGTACAGTAAATCAAGATTATGGTTTTTCTTTAGCTAGAACATACCATGGACTTTTGTTTCTAGGTATGACTAATAGTTTAGGTATGGGGTATTTTGATTTATTGTTAATAAGAACTCCTACAAATTTCTATCCAGTTATTGATGTAAAAACTTTTGGAGGGAATGATGATGATAGATTACCTACCCCTCCTAGTGATAGCAACTTCTTAGATTACACTAAAGCTTTAATTGCTGCAAGAACAAAATCAGTAGGAGGAGGTGGCCAGGATATTGTTTTAATAAAATTAGATCCAGCAACTTATGGAATCCCTTATAAACCTGATCTCAAATTCCAATCCAACAACTATCCT
>JAUQPS010000080.1 GCA_030550205.1 bacterium | reverse complement strand
CGTAGATATTGGACTTGAATATGTAATAAGGGTAAAAGGAATTGTAAGAAAAAGACCAGAAAAAGATATTAATCCTGAACATCCAACAGGAGAAATTGAAGTTTTAGCTCATTATATTGAGCTTTTAAACACTTCAAAACCACTACCCTTCTTACCAGAAGATAACATCCAAGTGAATGAAGAAACAAGACTTAAATATAGATTTATAGATTTAAGAAGACCAATAATGCAAAAAAACTTTATAATAAGGCACAAAACCGCCCTTATTGTAAGGAACTTTTTATCAGAAAATGGATTTTTAGAAATTGAAACACCATTTTTAACAAAATCAACACCAGAAGGGGCAAGGGATTTTATTGTTCCTTCTCGTTTAAATCCCAAAAAATTTTATGCTTTACCTCAATCCCCCCAATTATATAAACAAACATTAATGATATCAGGATTTGATAGATATTTCCAAATAGTTAGATGTTTTAGAGATGAAGATTTAAGAGCAGATAGACAACCAGAATTTACACAAATTGATATTGAAATGAGTTTTGTAGATGTTGAAGATGTTTTAAATATAACAGAAAAATTAATTTGGAAAATTTTTAAAGAAATTTTAAACATTGAACTTGAGATACCCTTTTTAAAATTAAGTTATAAAGATGCAATAATAAATTATGGTTCAGATAAACCTGATTTAAGAAGCTCTATTAAGTTAATGGACCTAACTGAATTTATAGAAGGTTTTAATATATTTGATAAAATTAAGCAGAACAATGGGAAAATTATAGCCCTTCCTATACCCTTAGATTTGTCCAGAAAGGAAATAGATGAAATTAAAAATATTCTAGGTGAATTTGTTTTCTTTAAGAAATTTAATAATCAAATTAGTGGTCAAATAGCAAAATATATTAAGAATTATGAAAATTTAAGTGATGGAACTTATATTGTTGTAGCAGGATATGGACTAAAACCATATAAAATACTTGGAAGTTTAAGAAATGAAATTATAAAGAAATATAAACTATTTGAAAGGGATTGGGCAATTTTATGGGTTTTGGATTTTCCTCTATTTGAATGGAACGAAGAAGAAAAAAGAATTGAACCTTCACACCACATATTTACAAGCATACACAATGAAGATTTAGAAAAATTAGAAGAACTTGAAAGGAGATTGAAGAATAAGGAAGATTATTCTATTTTAATAGAACAAATTAGAGGGAAACAATATGACTTAGTAATAAATGGAAATGAAATTGGTTCTGGTTCTATAAGAGTTCATAATAGAGCATTACAAGAAAAATTTATGAAAATAATTGGACTTTCAGATGAAGAGATAAATAGGAAATTTGGTTTCTTTTTAAATATCCTTGAATATGGCGCTCCTCCACATGGTGGAATAGCCTTAGGATTTGATAGAATAATAGCATTATTAACAAATAATGAAAGCATTAGAGAAGTAATAGCATTTCCTAAAACTACATCAGGACAAGCACTATTTGAAGATGCCCCATCAGAAGTAGATATTAGTTTATTAAATGAGCATAAAGAGACATTTAAATGGGTAAGTGATTTACTAGATTAATAGTAACAAAACCTATTAAAATTGAAAATATAAGCAGATGTCCTATAAAAAAATGCCCTGATCTTCCTATAAAAATACCTCCCCAAGGGATAAAAGCTATTTTCATAATCTCTTCAACAATAGTAATTGCTCCAATTTTCTCCATAAATTTTTCCAAACATCCCTTTTTGTAAAAATATTTTTAATGTCCAGATAAAACAGTTATATGGAGAATTATTCTCATTTTTAACATTTTTTTCTCCCCTTTATTAAATTAACTTTCTAAACCTAATGGAATATAAAATAGCATTAAGGGAAGTAAATAGAAAAACAAATTATACCCAGCCAGGTGTTGAAAGTGGAGCTATTAAACTAGTAATTAAAGCAACAATAAAAACATTTAGCAAAAAGCATACCCGCTAGCAATTCCAATGGCTGGTGAGAAAAAGGTATAGATGCTAACTTTGCCACGTAGTAGGGATACATTTCTTTTATAACCTGTTTGTTCCTCTTTTATCTCATTCCAAGCTTGTTCTTTTCCATACTTTCATTTTTTACCTCTTTTTAATGTGTCTTGAAATTTTATAAATAAGTATATATAAATCAATCAATTAAAGTTTTTATTATTAAAATAATTTAAAATCAAACACTTAAATTTAATCTTCTGTAATAATTTTAACGAATTTTAAGCTTAATTTATTGAAAATAAAAAAATTAAGCGATTAAAACTTTAATTTATTGATTACAAATAATTTCTTAATCTATTTTCCACTACTCTACCGATTGTAAAAATAATAACAGATATACCGATCAAAATAAATTCCCATTTTAAGGAACCCTTTAACATAGCAATAATAGCTAAAAAACCAATGCCAAGCCCTATTGCTTGAACAACCTTAGATAACAAAATTAAAAAATAAATCATATACTAGATCTAATGTAAATTATATCCCCATCCTTTACAATATAATCTTTACCCTCAATTCTAACTAATCCTTTCTCCTTTGCTAATTTAAAATTTTTAATTTCCATAAATTCATCATAACTAATAATCTCAGCCCTCACAAATCCTTTTTCTAAATCAGAATGAATTCTTCCTGCTGCATCCTTTGCAGTTTGTCCCTTCCTCAATATCCAAGACCTAACTTCCTTTTCACCTGCTGTAAAAAATAATATTATTCCAAGTTTATCCCTTATAAGCTTTATTAAATTTTCATATATTGGTTCAAATCCATATAACTTTAAAAATTCTTCCCTTTCACTATCACTTAAATTTTTAGCTTCTTCTTCGAGCTTTAAATTTGAAACTAAATAATCAAATTTTTTTAACTCCTTTAGTAAGGAATTATCAATTTCTTCACCTTCAAAAACATTATAAACAAATATCATAGGCTTTTTAGTAATAAAATTAACATCCCTTATTAAAATTAAACTACTTTGATCAAGAGTAATAGAACTTAAAAAATTTTCACCTTCTAAATGTTCTTTTAACCTACTAAAAACTTCAACAATTTTATTATTTCCTGTTTTTTTCGCATTTTCTATTCTTTTTTCTACAATTTTTAAATCAAAAAATAGCATTTTAAATTTTAACTCATTAAAATCTTCCAAATTCTTAACTACTAAAATTAGCAAATCATATGTAAGAAGTTTATCATCAAAATTATTAATTTCACTAATCTCAATAAATGCATGAGTTATTTTCTTTGGATTAAATATCTTTGCTAATTCATCCAATCTTCTATCATATAATAATAATATGCCTTCTTTTGATGAAGAATTTGTTAAAATTCTAAATAATGTGCTTTTTCCTACTCTATTTAATCCAAAAATTGCACACTTCATTTAATACTCATTTAAGGCTTTTATAATATAATCAACCTCTTCATCTGTTAATTCTGGAAATATAGGAATTGAAATAGTTGTTTTAGTAAGCTCTTCCGTAATTGGTAATGAGCCTTCTTTATATCCTAAGAAACTATAAGCTTTTTGTAAATGTATAGGTTTTGGATAATGAAAGGCATAACCAATTTTGAACTTCTCTAAGTGAGAAACAAATTTATCTCTATCTTTTACCTTTATTACAAATAAATGATAAACACCTTTTGAACCTTCTACTAACTTTTGAAATGCTATTTTCGGATTTTTAATTTCATTTAAATATCTATTTGCTATTTCAATTCTCCTATTATTCCACTTATCAAGATATTTTAATTTAACATTTAAAACTGCTCCTTGAAATCCCTCCATTCTCATATTATAACCAATTTCAATATGCTCATATTTCTTAATTTGTCCTTGATTTCTTAAAATTTTTATTCTATTAGCTATATTTTCATCATTTGTAGAAATTGCTCCTGCTTCTCCATAACTTCCGAGATTCTTTGTAGGGTAAAAACTAAATGTATTTATAATTCCAAATGTTCCTACCTTTTTATTATAATATTCCGCCCCATGGGCTTGAGCACAATCTTCAATTAAATGTAAATTATATTCCTTGGCTATATCCATAATTTTTTTAATATCAAATGGTTGTCCATATAGATGAACACCAATTATAGCTTTTGTATTTTTTGTAATTTTCTTTTTAACATCTTCTGGACTTATTTGCCATGTTTCTTCATCTACATCTACAAAAACAGGTTTTGCTCCAACATAAGAAACACACCAAGCGGTTGCTATAAATGTTAGTGATGGCAATATAACCTCATCACCTTCCTTTATATCCAAAGCTCTCATAGCTAAATGTAGTGCAGATGTTCCATTATTTAAACCTATTACATATTTTACATTTAAATAATTAGCAAAATTTCTTTCAAATTCCTCAACAGCAGAACCCAATGAAAACTCACAGCTATCTATTATTTTTTCAAGCTCCTTTAATATCTCATCTTTTAAGATTTTTGCTTGTCTTTTAAGTTCAAAAAAGGGTATATTCATAAATTCAAAAGTTTAATGCCTTTAAATTGTTCTGTTTAAATAGAACTATAAAAATTTTTATTATTCTATCTTAATAGAACATTTAAATTTATCCTTAAAATTTCAAGCTTATGAAAAAGTTCTTAATTGTCTCTTATTATTTTCCACCCTATGGAATACCTGTTGGCTATTTAAGAATTTATAAAATAGCAAAATTTCTAAAAGATAAAGGTCATAATGTTTTGATTTTTTCAAATAAGGGTGAAATTAAAATTGATACAAAAATTGGAGATGAATTTAATGTTATTTGGATTGAAAATGAACCTATAAAGGAAGAAATAAAGAAGAAGTTTAAAATATTAAATTATTTAGGATGGCCAGATAGAAGAATTTCATTTTTTCTAAAAGGATATAAAAAGTTTAGAGATGTTATAAAAAATTTTAATCCAGATTATGTTATAATTAGTGCTCCACCTTTTAGTGTGCTTCTATACTCTATCTTTATTCCAAAAAATAAATTAATTGTAGATTTTAGGGATATTTGGAGTTATGATTCGCTTGAATTAATAAAAAGCCCTATTCAAAGAATTTTAACAGAAGCTTTTGAAAGTTATGTTATTAGGAAGTCTAAATTTTGTATTGTTTTAAATGAATTAGCAAAAAATTATTTAGAAAAGAAATATAAAGTAAATAAGATATTTGTAATACCACATTTTTGGGATAGTTCTATCAAAATAGAACAAAATATTCAACCAAATTCCATATTAACCATAGGTTATTTTGGAACTATTGATAGAAGGCAAGGTTTAAAAAAAGTTTTAAAAGCTATAGGTGATTTGAATATAAAGTTAAAAGTTTTATTATATGGAGTAAATACAGATGAAACTTTAAATGAATTATTAAATTATTCTTTTGTAGAATATAAAGGTGCAATTCCTTTTGAAAAAATTCCTCAAATAAACGTTGATGTTTTATTAGTTTGTCTTGATAGAATAAAGGGATACAAAATAGTTAGCACTAACAAAAGCAAAGAATTATTAGCTTTAAGAAAGCCAATTTTAGCAATTATTCCAAGTGATGGGATAATGTATAAGGAGTTTTTAGAAATTGAAGATGTTTATTTGGCAGATATTGATAATGAAGATGAAATTAAAAAAGTTTTATTTGAATTATATCAAGATTGGGGAAATAAAAAACTAAAAATACCAAAGAATATAGAAATTTATAAGGATGAAGTTATTCTTGAAAAATTATATAAGCTTATCGTTTAAAATTTTGAATGCTTTTAAAACTTGGAAATTTAACCTTATTATTATCCTTTATATTTATTATCTATGCTTTTATTGCTCTTGGAATTGGTAATTTTCTTAAAAGGGAAAATTTTATAATTTCTGGCAAAAGGGCTCTTATTTTATCTTTTATATTTATTTTGATTGCTTCTATTTATTTACTAATTGCTTTAATCATAAAGGATTATTCTATTTATTATGTAGCAATTCAAGTTTCAAATTCAACTCCAATAATTTATAGAATTGCTGGATTTTGGGCTGGAATGGATGGTTCTATGCTATTTTGGAATTTAATTTATGGAATTTATTTAATGTTCTTTATAAATTCAAATTTAAAAAATTATAAATCAGTTTATAATTTCTCCCTTTTTTCATTAAGTTTAGTTTATGTATTTTTTATAAGTGTTCTTTTCTTATTTTCAAATCCATTTAGAGAAACTCCTCAAATTGTTGAAGATGGAAGGGGGCTTAATCCTCTACTTTATACCTGGTGGATGCATGTTCATCCGTTATCCTTATATCTTGGTTATACAGGTATTGCTATACCTTTTGGAATAATCATAGGTATGTTACTTTCAAAACATTTTGATAGTGAAATTTTTAGAGAATTAAAAAAATGGACTATATTACCTTGGATATTTTTAACCTTAGGAATTTATTTTGGAGGAAGATGGGCTTATTTAGAGCTTGGATGGGGTGGATATTGGGCATGGGATCCTGTTGAAAATGCATCATTTATTCCATGGCTAACATTAACTGCTTTAATTCACTCTTTAATTTTAAGTGAAAAATTTGATATGTTTAAAATGTGGAATGTTTTTCTTTCAGTAATAACATTTGTTTTTGTAATACTTGGAACATATATTACAAGAAGTGGAGCTTTAATTTCTGTTCATAGTTTTGCTCAAAGTGAAATTGGTCCTATTTTCTTTGGATTTATGATATTTATTTTAATTTTTGGTTTTGTTTTATTATTTTTAAATTATAAGAATTTAAAATCTTCAAAAATGATTGAAAATTTGATTTCAAGAGAAGGATTTTTCTTATTGAATAATTGGATACTTTTAATTATTGCTTTTATAGTAGCTTTTGGCACATTATTTCCATTTATATCTAATATGATAATTGGACATCAAGTAGTTGTTGGACCTGTATTTTTTGAAAAAAGCACTTATATTCCATTTATAATTATGCTATTTTTAATGGCATTTGCACCCTATATTCCTTATTATAAACTTCCAAAAAATTATTATAGGAAATTTTTCATCCCTACTATTTTAAGTGCTATCACAATTATAATAGTTTATTTAATTTTTAGAGAATTTGATGTTATTACAATGTTAGCTTTGTTCTCAATAGCCCTAATAATATATAATTTTATATTTTTTGAAAGAACAATAAGACCCGGATTAATTGTTCATCTTGGAGTTGCTATTTTATCAATTGGAATTATTA
>JAUQPS010000079.1 GCA_030550205.1 bacterium | reverse complement strand
AACCAGGGATTTATTACAAAAACTCCTGATGATCTTTTTTACATTTCCACAACTCCTCTTCCTCAAAGAGAGGTTGAAATAGAGAAAGAGAATATAAGAAAAGATCTCAGTGGTAATATATTAAAAGCTTTTTTCAAAGATAACGAAAATAACATTAAAAGAGTATTTCAAGATAATATTTTAAGACCTACCGAAGTGGTTTTAGTTAATGCTAACATAAGAGATTATGAACTTAAAAAAAAGTTAAAATATGATTTTAAAGAAAATTATTCTATACGTATTGCTATTTTTTTACCAATTTTAGAGTCTGAGATAAAGGAAGCAATGAATACTATAGAAAAGTTAATTCAAGAGGATAATTCATATGGAAATACTATTTTTGTTATATGCAATGAGGCATTAGGGGAGAAGAATTTTAATGAGCTTATAGAGTATAGAGCACGAGCGTTTGTTGCAGAAAGACATGACTTCAAAGATGAAAAAGAAAGAAGTATGAATTATGCAAAAGAAATAATAGATAAATGGATTGAAAAAATAGAAAAAGGTAATGGTAGGTTAATTTATTTAGATAAATCAGAAATTGTTTACATTAGAGCCTTTAGTGATGAAATAAATGAGAGAGTAAGCAGAAACCTTTTTAAATTTGGTCCAGAAAATATAAGAGAGCTTTGTAGTAATGTAAATATATGGAAAAAAGCAACTTCTGAAAAACCTGCTGAGATATTTTTATATGCGGAAAACTTGAGAGGTTTAGAGGATTTAGCTAAGAATCAACCTTATAGATCTTTACTTGCTTTATTAAAAACAAATAGCGGTGAATATATTGTGGATAATAATTTAAGGCTTAAAGAGGGGATTAACCCAGATCATCCTGTAGTGAAACTGTATAAAGAAGTTGAAAATAAAATAAAAGAAAAAGAGGGACAAAGTTTTAATTTAGTTGACATTCTTTCTTTTATATTTGAATCACCTTTTGGAATATTTCCAAGTATGGTTGGTTCAGCTCTCTTAGCCTTTTTACTAAGACCTTTCGTAGATAGACTTTATGAAGAGAGAACAGGAATAAGGATTGATAAAATTAAAATGAAGGATAAAGTTGTATCTATTATCAAGTATATCAATGGCGAAGAAAAGGAAAGAGATAAGTTGTATGTTAGGCTTGGAACCGTTGAGGAAAAAGAATTGGGTGAGATATTAAAAGAGCTCTTTGATTTAGAAGCTAATAAAAGCTTGAATCAAGCAAGATGGGGAGTAAGAAATTGGATTAAGACAAAGGGAAAATATCCTATATGGAGCCTTAAGAAGCTTGAAGAAGTGAAAGATCAAGAGATGGTAAATAATATCGTTAAAGCAATTAGTTATTTAATTTCCTCACCCGACAGTGAACTTAAACAGGATGCTATTCAAAAAATTAACTTATTATTTAAGAAGTATAAAACTGATTTAAAACTTTTTCTTAAGACAGAAAAGTTAGAGAAAGGTTTTAAAAAATGGGTAGAAGAAAAACTTGGAGGTCAGATTTTAGAGGAAGAGATGGAAGATCTTATGACTTATCTACAGGAAAATATACAGGAAGAGATAGGATTTTGGGATGAAAATAAGGTGGAAAGTAAGCTTGCATCTTGGAAAGTAGAAAAAGCAAAGAAATTAGTAGAAAGAGAGTTTATTAACACTCTATCAAGAATTTTTAATTTATCAAATATTACCTCAATATTGGATCTAAGAGAGAAGATAAAAGAAAAAATAAACAAAGATATAGGGTATCCTTTGTGGGTATTTAACTATCTGTTTAATAATGAAAATATCAAACGAGTATTCAGAGATATAGAAGAATTCTTAGGGATTGGATCAAAGATTTCTGAGGATACAGTGAAGGATATGACTGATCGCTTAAAATCTCTGGAAAATATACTTGTTAAAAATATTAATTCTGAGGCTGGAGAGAACAGTTTGAAAATATGGCTTGAAAGTATAGGTATTAAGAATTCAGAAAAGTGTATTTTGTTTATTAAGGGAAATATTAAAAAAGAACCAATTTTTTGGAGAGAAAAAGATTTAGAAGAGTGTGTAAAAAAGTATCAGTTTATTAGTTACTTAGCAGATGTTTTTGGGATAGATTTTAAAGATAATACAGACGATTTTAAAAATGCTCTAAAAGCTCGGTTTCTTAGTTTAAATTATCCTCTCTGGATGTTTTCATCAGATGAGAGCCAAGCTACTCAAAAGATAATAAAAAGTGTTATTGATTATATTAAAACTCCTTATAATTTGCCTATAGAGTTTTATGAAGAAGTGATCAAGGCTATTTTAGATTATCAGAATGGTGGAGAGAAATTATTTGATGAAAAAGTAGCTCAAAGTAATCTTAAAACTTTTATAAAAAACATTACTGAATCTAAGGATGAAGATTTAGAAGATAACGTATTAAATGAGATTTTATTTGATATTCGTAAGAATCTGGAAATAGAAGATTTTCATCTTAATGAGCAAGCTGTAGAAAATTATATACGTAAGAATGTCAAGAAGTATCTTGGAAGGATAAATGAAAAGAAGAAAGAGAGAATAAAGAATAGAATAATGACTACTAATAAAGATTTGAGAGAATTACTCATCACATTGATAGAAGAAGACCCATCTATCTGTAGCTTTATAGAGAGGATGTTAGATCAGTTATGATAATTAAAAATATTGATGAGCTTTTAGAAAATATAAAAAAAGATAAGTCTTGTGTAGAAATATGTAATAGACGTTTTCCTGTGAGGTTTATATTATTACCTAATTATCGATTATTGCATGATTTACTTAGTAAGATTTCTGATATAAATATTTTATATATAACAAATCTTTTTCAGGCAGAAAATATTGATGGATGGTTGACGAGATCACAAATATTTCAACTTATAAAAAGTTTAGATTTATCTAAAGATTATATAATTCTCGGGATATCTGAATTTTTAAGGTTCTTAGATAGAGAAGGACTCTTTGTATTACTTAATTCTATTATTGAGATAGAGGGAGGTTTTGACAAAAAAGGAAGAATATACATACCTTTGGTTGGTTTAAGAAATAGAGTAGAAAATGAGTTTTTCAGTAAGTATGTTAGAAGATTTGAATGGGATCCTTTGTGGATATTAGAAGGTGATACACAGAAAATAAAAATATATTTTGTAAATTTTGAAATTGAAGATGCTTTTATAAAATCAAGTAGAGATTTTTTAAATTTATGGAAGGAAACTACTTTGCCTGATAAAGTGGTCTCCTGTTCTAAAACCTTATATCAGCAGTCGTCATTTTTTATTCCTGATGAGGTGTTTTCTTTTGAGAAGATAGATAATATTAAAGACTATATAACAATGTTCTTTAGGATTGATATTCCAATAGAATATGATGATGGAGAAAGTAAGTTATGGATAGAATTGTTAAATATAATTAAACATGAAAAAAATTTTAATGATTTAGCAGAATATGTTCTAAATATTAAAACTTTTAATTTAGTGGATGTTTTAGAATTATGGAATAAAGGGACAGAGTTTTCCAGATGGATTTTGAAGTGGTATGTTCTGAATAATAAAGATCTTAAGAAGAGTTATTTATATAGAGTTCTGAAAGATTTAAAAAGTTATAAAGAATATGATTTGATTAGAGATTATTGGTTAAAAATTTTTGATTTTAGTGCTGAGGAATTAGCTAAAAAAATGCTGTTTGAGAGGAGAGAAGTTTTAAGACATTTCCATGAGGAGAATTTAAATGAACTTCCTAAATTTATAGAGTATATGTTGATCGATAAGATGAGTAATCTTTCAGAAAAAGAAATTTTGAGTTATTTAGTTGGAGTTAGCTCTTGGGAAAAAGCATGGATTATACAGAATTTTGATAGGGTAAAAAATATCTCAGAAGTGTATCCTGAATTGTTCTATTATTTGGAGGATCTTTATTTTGAAAATTTAGAAGAAGATAAAAAATGGGTTATTGAGTATTTTAGAGAGTATAGGTGGTCAAAACTTAAAAATAGAGCTTCTGAAAGACTAATTCGTCTTTTAGAAGCTAAGAATAAAAACAGACAATCTTTCTACAATTGGTATTATTCTTTTGATAGATTAAAGAATATCTATTATAAAGAAGATGCAGAGAAAAAAATATTTATTGATGGATTAAGTATTGAATTTATAAATTTGTTTTTATATCTTTTAAAAGAAAAAGGATTTTCAACACGCTTTTATATTGGGGTTTCAGATTTACCCTCTATCACTGAGTATAATAAACTACCTGCAGATGAGTATATAGATGATCTTGATAATTATATTCATAATCAACTTAACTATAAATATCCAAACTCTCTTGTAGAGGAGATTGAAATAATTAAAAGAATAGTAAGATATGTTTCTACTTTAGGAGATGAGCTTCTCATATTCTCCGATCATGGTTTTACAATTTTTCCCCATTATCAATTAGAGGGTGTTAAGAGATATAATTTTGAAAATGCTCACCATGATGGAAGATGTATGGAAATTACTGATGATGTTGATTTTGCAGAAAATGAGGATTTCTTTATACATTCTTTAGAAAATGAAGAATGTGGAGTAAAAAAGTATATAATTCCTTTAAAATATGTTTCTTTGAAAAATCTATCCAGAAGAGAGGTCCATGGAGGAGCAACTCCTGAAGAGGTTTTAGTGCCTGTGATTTATGCTTCAAGAATACTACAAAAAATAGATAAGTATAAGGTGGAAATTTTAGAAGCTGAGATTCCTATTAGAAATCCTGTATTAAGTATTAAGATTAATCCTAAGCCTAAAGAAGATGTTATCATTTGTTATTTAAATAACTTTATAAAAATGGAGTCTGATAAAAATAGCAATACATATAAATTATTCTTAGAAAATGTAAAAGTAGGAAAACTTAAAATAAAAATTAAGATAGGAAGTTATGAAGAAGAATTTATGATTAATATAATTGGGGGAATGAAAGAAAGAGATTTGTTATGATGAATCAAAATGATTTGGATTTAAAAATTAAAAGAGTATACCCTAACGAGTCTGTTTATAAAATAAAAGAAATATATAGTGTTTTTACAGGTAAAAATATACCATCTTTTATAAAAGATTGGCTTATTAAGAAGTTTATGGATGAAGATGGTACTGTTGATAAAAATGGACTTTTATTTTTCTTAAGTAAGTTTATACCTCAAAAGGAAGAGGCTAAAAAATTTAAGGGAGAATTAATGCAAACAAAAGCAGAGAGAAAAATATTAGCAAGAATCATAATTGAACCAGATGTTAGAAATGATATTATTAGATTTTCGATTCCAGATCTTGAAATCTCTTCAAAAGAAGGAATAATTGAAAGATTTGTTACAGAAAGATACCCAGAGCTTTTAGGAGGAGAAGTGTGGGGGATTTTTTCTTTAGTATATGTTCCTCCTGGTTCTTCAAGTCGTGATGGATATATAGCTATAGTTGATTATAAACCATTTAAACCCTACGATATTGATCTTGATTATTTTAGAGAAGGAAGGAGAGAGTTTACTTTAATTGAATGGGTAGATCTTTTAATAAGATCTATGGAATATAATCCTGATTCTTTTTTAAGTTTGGATCAGAAGCTTAATTTTTTGTCTCGTCTTTTGGTATTTGTAGAACCAAGACTTAATATGATAGAGCTTTCTCCTAAAGGAACTGGAAAATCCTATATATATAATAATCTTAGTAAATATGGGTGGTGTATAAGTGGTGGGATTGTAACTCGTGCAAAGATGTTTTACGACATGAGTAGGAAGACCTTTGGATTTATCACAAAACATGATTTTGTTGCCTTAGATGAAATACAGACAATAAAATTTTCTGATGAGGAAGAATTAAGGGGAGCTTTAAAAAATTATCTTGAGGCTGGTACTTTTAAAATAGGAGATGTAAGTGGAACTTCTGAGGCTGGATTAGTTCTTCTTGGAAATATCCCTTTAACTGAAGATTTAAAACCTATAAATCAATTTTATTTCCAAGAATTACCTGACTTTTTTAAGGAATCTGCTCTTTTAGACAGATTTCATGGATTTAATGAGGGTTGGAAGCTTCCAAGAATAAATGAAAGTATGAAAATTAAAGGCTATGCTCTTAACGTAGAATATTTTTCTGAAGTTTTGCATTCTCTAAGATCTGCTTCTGAGTACTCTTTGATTATTGATGAGTTATTGGAAATTGAAATCAAGGCAGACACAAGAGATACTAATGCTATAAAGAAAATAGCTACAGCTTATTTTAAGCTTTTATTTCCTCATATTAGAGAGGTATCAGAGGTTGATAAAGAAGAATTTGAAATATTTTGCTTGAGACCAGCTATTGATAAAAGAGGGATTATAAGGAGACAAATACATATGATAGATCCAGAATATAGAGAAAATTTGCCAGAGATAAAGGTAAAAAAATGAATCTTAGCGAGTTTGAAGAATTGAGTTTCTTACAAGAGTTAGAAAATTTTTTGGGGAAAATAGAGGGAGGAGAAACTTCTATATCAGAAGAGGATTTGTTAAAGATTGAGAGAGCAATTCAAGATTTAAGAGTTATAACTGAAAACATATTAAAAATTATTAACAGACTTTTATATATACTTGAACAGAAAAAGAAGAAAGAAAGGGAGAATATTAAAATTTTAGAAGAAAAGATCTATGAGAGAGCTTTTCAAGGTGAAATTACTTCTCAGAGTGCTTATGTTATACCTATATTAGAAACTCTTTATGAGTTAGGGGGAAAAGGAGAGGTAAAAGAGATATTATCAATCATGGAAATGAAGATGAAGGAAATTCTAAAGGAAAAAGACTATGAAGTTAATAAAAGTGGAGAAATAAGATGGATTAATAACGCTCGATGGTGTAGATTAAAGCTTGTACAAGATGGACTTTTGAGGAAAAATTCTCCAAAGGGAGTATGGGAGTTGTCAGAAGAAGGTTATAAATATATTCAAGAATACTTAAGTCACAAAGGAAATGGATGATTTTGATATTAATGAAGAAGAATTTATAAGAGAGTTAGAAGATTTTTTAGTAAAAAGAGGAATTTATAGTCATCAGGATGACTCAATTCTTGATAAGAATAAAGATCAGAAAGAGCCAAAAGATTTAGTAGGAGAATTTATCGATAACAAATTAGATGAAAGTCAAGAAATAGAAGAATTTTCTTTTATTTATGAATTTGATGAGGAATCTTATAAGGATATTGACATTTATAATATTCACATCAAAGAGATATCAAAATATCACGTTTTATCTAAAAGAGAAGAAAATGAATTATTTAAGAGAATGGAAGAGGGAGATAAAGAGGCTAGGAAAGAGATTATTTTAAGAAATCTAAAATTGGTACATTCTTTTGCTAAGAAGTATAGAGGTAGAGGTTTAGATTATTTAGATTTGATTCAAGAAGGATATATAGGGCTAATTAAAGCAGTAGATAGATTTGACTGGAGAAGAGATT
>JAUQPS010000078.1 GCA_030550205.1 bacterium | reverse complement strand
TGTAATACAAGATGCATTCCTCCTTGTAAATCTAAACCAAGATTTAAGGATTTATTTTTTAGCTCTCTAATTTTTTCCTTTGGCATAAATTGCTTTTGAGCTTCTGAAAGAGTATAATATTGATAGGTAGGATATAGGAAATATAGAGAAATTCCTATAACTACTAAGGTTATTATAATTCTTATATTTAGAGTTTTCATAAGATTGGAAATTTTAAAGGGCACTTACAAAACGCTTAGCATAACTTTCCCAGGAGTAAAAATTTTTAAAATAATTTATCTTTTCAAAAACATCTTGTTTAATACCATCATAATAAATTTTATTTAAAATTTTAAAAAGCTCAATTTCATTCTTAAAAACTAAACTTTCATCTAATTTAAAATCCAAAAGTCCTCCAACATTTGATATAACATAGGGCTTATCATAATTCAAAGCAAGCATTACAACACCACTCTGTGAATCAAATTTCCTATATGGTAAAACCAATAAATCACTCGCCTCAAACAAAATTGGTATTTCTTCATCTTCAACAAACCTATTGATAATCATAACTTTTTCATTAATGTATTTTTTATATTTTTGGGGATTTTCAAAAAATCTTCCTGCAACTATAAGTAATGCATTTTTATCTACTGAAAACTCACTAAAAACTCTTAATAATATGTCAAGTCCTTTATATTTCCTTACATTTCCAAAAAATAAAACAACAAAACAATCACTAGTTATTTTTAGATAATTTCTTGCATACAGCTTATCTACTCTTGGATATTTATAATAACCAAATGGATTTAATAAAACATTCTTAAAGGATTTTAAATAACTTAAAGCGCTTTCACTATGAACAATAATTTTATCAACATTTTTTAAAAGCTCCTTTAAAAATAACTTTTCAAATATATTCGTTTCATGAGACATAACATTATGAAGCTCAATAATTACCTTTTTATTTCTTAAAGCCTTTGATAAGTATAGAAAAGCAGGAATTTGAACAAAATTCCAATATTCTAATAATACAATTTCATTTGTAATTTCATTTAAAACATTCTTCCAATTTAACGGATTATACAAATCAAGAACAACTTTTTCAATCAAATTTTTAGGCTTTTGAAAATTTGTTTTATAAGTTTTAGTTTTTACAAAGGGGGGATAAAAGCGTTTATAATTTATAACTTCTATTTCATCAAAATATTCCTTTAAAGCATTTATAAGATGTATTGAAAAGTAAGAAATTCCAATAACTGGCGGAAGAGTTGTTATAATTGTTATTTTCATTTTAAAACCCAGCCCTTATTGTAAAATATGGTAAAAATGGAAGTTGATAAATTTCGCGCTTAATAGGTGGACTTTTCCCATAATCATAAAAACTTATAAACAAATTTTTAAAGTTAAAAACATTTATAATTCCGACACCATATTCAAAAAATTTATATTTTCCTTCATAATAAATATCAATTCTTTTATAATCTGGAAGTGTAAGTAAATTCCTTGGACTATAAACTTCATACCAAAATGGAAATTCAAGGCTCCCATCAGGAAGAACACTTGCCATTAAATATCTTGATATAATATCCGTATATGGAGAACCACTTGCATACGTCATTTTTAAACCAACTTCACCTTTAAATAAATTTCTTTTTAAAATTACATTAAATACATGCCTTTTGTCAAAACTCGTTCTATGCCATAATGTTTCCCCTTCTAATTTATCATAAGAAAATGAAAGGGTATAAGATATTTCTAAATTTTTATTTTCAAACCAAATATCAAGTCCATAAGATAATGCTTTACCATTTTTCAAAAGCTCCTTATCTACATTAGTTATATCAGTTCTTCCTGGATTTAATGCTACTGTATTTAAATAAGGTTTTAAAAATATAACAAATTCAAAGTTTCCAATTTTTGGAATTCCTTCAAATCCAAATATAATATGGGGAGTTTTAATGGGCTTTACATTTTCAAATACTGGCACCCAAAAATAAAATGAAGAAATTTGTAAATTATTTGTGCTAAATCCAATTGCATATTGATTATATAATCCTATTGCTGATTTAATAGAAAATTGCTCATTTAAAAAATACTTAATTTGTGCCCTTGGCTCAAATGAAAAATCTTCCTTAAAATAATACCCACTAAGTCTATAATAACTCATTCTACTTCCGATATTTAACATAAATTTTTTATAATTTCTTTTCAAATCCAAAAAAATTGCACTTATAAATGGACTCCCGCTTCTATCAATTTTAACTCCAAATATATTACTCTTATAATAACCACTTATATATGCCAAATCAAGCCCCATACTCACATTCCAATCAGAAGCAATATATTCAAAATCTAATCTATTTGAAAGGATACTAAACTCATTTTTTATGCTAAATGTTTTAGAGAAAAGTCCAAAATCTATAAAGTTTTTAGTATAGGTTAAATAGCTATTTAAGAGATAATTTTTCCAAAATGTTTTGTAATTAAATCCAATTCCTCTATTGCCCCAATTTGAACTTACAATATCTGAAAACCTTAAATTATCTTGACTATTTATAAATGAAACACTAAAATTTGTAATGTCTGAAAAATTATAAGAAATTTTGCCTATTATATCAAAAAAGTTATAAGGGATATCAAAATCAAACAATTTAGCAAAATCTTGAATATATGTTTTTCTAAAGCTCACAATAAAACTACTATAATTACTAAAAGGACCCTCAAATAAAAATTTTGTAGCAATAGGGCTAATTACAATTAAGTTTTCATAATTTTTATAACTCCCTTCTCTAATTTTTGCATCAATAATAGAACCAGTAGCATTTCCATATTTAGCACTATAACCTCCCTTTAAAAATTGAAATGTGCTCAAAACATCTAAATCAAATATAGAAATAAAACTACCTAAATGATATGGATTATATAAGAACATACCATCAAGTATAGTTAAATTTTCAAATGGAGCAGAACCTCTTACAGAAAATCTACCCGAAAAATCATTTGCAAATACAACACCACTTTGAACTTGTATTACTCGCATTAAATCCTTTTCAAATGGACTTGGTAATGTTTTATATTTTTCAATTTCTTGAATTGCATTTATAGAAAAATCTCTTTTAAATGTTTCTCTTTTTGCACTTACTATAACTTCTTCAAGTTTAACTCCAACAGGTTTTAAATATATTTTCAATTGAACATTTCCTTTTATTTCAATCTCTTTTTTATATTCTTCATATCCGAGCGCAGAAATTTTTATATTGTATTTACCTTCTTTTAATTTTACTTGAAAGAATCCCTTCTCATCACAATATAAACCAATATTATTAATTTCAACCGCACAATAAGCAACTCCTTCTCTTGTTATTTCATCTACAACAATTCCACTCAATATCTGACTAATTATGAGATGTATCACCAAAACTCTTTATTTCTACTTTATCAAAACCTCCAACATTAAACTTAAATTGATTAGTATCTGCAACGACGACCATTACAAAAGAGCTTGGTAAATACTTTTTAGCTGATTCATTTACTTGTTTTAAATCTAATTTTTTAATTTCTTCTATATCTTTAAGCCAATAATCATAAGGTAAATTCCATAATTTAGAATTATAAACAATATCTGCAACTTGTGAATATGTTTGGCCTTGTCTTGCTATTGAACCTTCATAATAACTTTTTGCAGCCTTTAATTCTTCTTCACTAAATCCTTCATTAACTGCTTTCTTTATCTCTTCTAATAATAATTCTATTGCATGATTTCCACTTTCTATTTTTGTAGCAAAACCAGCAATAAAAGCTCCCTCATAAATTTTATTATCTCTCTTAAATCCATTATCAAAATAACTATATGCCCAATATGCATATCCATACTTAACCCTAATAGTTTTTACAATTCTTGAAGAAAACCCAGAACCCCCAAGTATATAATTAGCTACTCTAAATTTATTAAAATCTGAATTATTCCTTGAAATTCCCTTTCCTGCCAAGAAAACGAATGCTTGATTTATACCTGGAAAGTGATATATATAAACTTCTTTATTATTTGGATAAACAATGTCCTTTATTTCATCTCTCTTTAAATCCTTTCTTTCCCACTTTGACAAAAACTTTTCAATAAGTGATATTGATTTTTTAGGTTCTAAATCAGAAACAACAATTATTGTTGTATTATTTGGAATATAATATTTATTATAAAATTCAACAACATCTTCACGAGTTAAATTAAGTAATGTATTTTCATAACCTTCTGCTGGATGAGAAAGTGGATGCTCTTTATATAAAACTTGAGATAATAAAATTCTTGAAATATAATTAGGATCACTTTTTTGAGATATGATATTGCTTATTGTTCTCTTTTTAATTTTTTCAAATTCATCTTTGGGAAATGTTGGATTTAATAAAATTTCTGAAAGGATTTCAAGAGATTTTTCTGCATTTTGAGTTAATGACTTTAAACTTATTGTTGTATTCCACTTACTAACAGAAACTGAAAATTCTGTTCCAAGTTCTTCGAATTTTTCAGCAATTTCAATAGAGTTATATTTTTTTGTTCCTTCATCAATCAAATTACCTGTTAAATTTGCTAAACCTTCTTTCCCCTTTGGATCATCTACTGAGCCAACATTTAAAATTATATTAACTTGAAATATAGGAAGCTTTTGCTTTTGAACTGCTATAATATGTAAACCGTTCTTTAAGGTTTTTTCCTCAACCTTATCCATAACCTTTCCTCCCATAATTATAAAATAAAGCATATCTCACCTCCCTATCTCACTTGCCTTTTTAAGACCTTCAATATAAGCTTGAATATCCGCAGGTGGTATTGGGTGAACAATAATCACTGATTTATTCTCATCTTTTAGATATTTATCTACAATTCCTTGAACATCCTCTAATTTCGTTTTTTGAATAAGTTTTGGATATTCATTTATATAATTTGGATTTCCTGTTTTTATAAGAGCATCTCCAAGTTGAAAACCAAGTCTAACAACTGATTCTCTTGAATATATAATATCTGCCAATTGGCCATTTTGAGCCCTTTTAAGCTCATCTTGGCTTATTTTATTCTTCTTTAAATTCTCAATCTCTTCATTTATAGCTTTTTCAAGCTCATATATATCTTTCCCTTGTTGTAAAACTGCAAAAATTATTAAAAGACCATCATCTTTTAAATCATAATAAAAAGCACTAATTGAACTTGCTAAACCTTTCTCATGAACAATAGATTTATATAATCTGGAAGTTTTACCACCCCCAAGAATATCAGATAATAAACTAACCGCTGGACTTTCAGAACTCCCACCCCTTGGAACCCTATAAGCAATAGCTATATACGTAGCAAATCCCTCTTTCTTAATTTCTGTCCTTCTTATACCCTTTTGTTCAGGTTCTTTGGTATAAAACTCTGGAATTTTTTTGCTTTCATATTTGCCAAAATACTTTTGAGCTAAATTAAATATCTCCTCCGCCTTAACATCCCCAACTACTATTAAATAAGCATTATTAGGAGCATAATATGTATCATAAAATTCTTTTACTCTCTCTAAAGAAACCCCTTCTAAATCACTTCTCCAGCCAATAACAGGATTCCTATAAGGGTGTGCCCAAAATACTGTCGCAAATAAGGCTTCCCAAAGAGCACCCCTTTGATCGTTTTCTGTTCTCCATCTTCTTTCTTCAATTACAACATTTCTCTCCTCATCAAAACCATCAAATATAATATTTCTCATTCTATCCGCTTCCATATATAATACTTTTTCAACAGCACTTGAAGGAATCTCACACCAATATGCAGTTTCATCAAAGCTTGTAAAAGCATTATCAGAGCCACCAAGTTGGTCTATTATTTGAGAATAATCCTTAATCTCTTTTGTCCCTCTAAACATCATATGCTCTAATAGATGAGCAGAACCAGTTATACCTACAACTTCGTTTTTTGAACCTACTCTATACCAAACTTGAACACTCGCAACAGGAGCAGAATGCTCCTCTATAACATATACTTTGAGCCCATTATCTAAGGTTTTTTCTTTAATATCTAAGGGTTTAACCTCTATAAAAGTTTCTATCATAAGAAGCATTTTGAAAGTTTAAAGGGGGAGTTCCCCCCTAGTTTATGAACTTAATCCTATCTTTTCCAATTCTTATAATATAAAGACCTTTATAGCGTGAAAGATCTAAGTCATAACCATTAAAGTAAAATCTTCTATATAATGTTCCATCAGCCTTGTATATCTCTATATAGCCTTTATAAGGATTATCAAAAACAATTTTATTGCCTATCATTTTAAATTTATTATCGGAAAATTGAGGAATATATACCGCTTGAGCAAGATTCTTTGTAAGCACGTCAGCTCTATTAAGAGGGAATGTTCCTTGTGCAAAGTAAATTTTTACATATGAGGTGTCAAGTTTGATTTGTAAAAATCCAAAATACTCCTTAAGTCTAAATTTATATACATCCTCAGAAGTAATAGAATCTACCTGAAAACCTTGTATGGTTCCAGTGTTCTTAATTTTGTATTTGAGTTGAACTTTACTATAAACTGTATCAGCAGTTTTTGATATTAAGTTTGCAGGCGATGGGCGAAGATATAAAGTATCGGGTATACTATCATCATCAACGCTTGGTATTGCAATGGGTGTATTAAGTCCTATAATACATGTATCAACACCTTCCCAATTATTATATCCTATCCTATAAACAATAATTCCGCCATAATCAACCGAAGAATCACTTCTTACATATAAAAATGTTGTATCTGTTCTTCCATTAGGAAAGCTATCTGAGACTATATATTCTTTTCTTAGAGCCACTAACGGATTTTCAGAAGGGCAATTTGGAAGAGAAAAATAATTTAAGAGAAATATACTATCCTTAGATGTTCCATTTCCATAATTGGTTCCTGTAAGGTTATACAAGTACCAGTTACCCACTGAACCTCCAAGATAGTTGGGATCAATAGATTGAATTGAAATAGGATTATTTATTTTTAGAAGTTTAGCATTTCGAAGAATCTCAAAGCTCTCTACTTTCAAACTAAATGAAAAAGAAACGAAAACCATAGTGAAAATTTTAAAGCAAAATAAAAAAAGTTAGCTTTAAAATTTTAAAACTATGAGAAAGAAGCTTTTGATTGGAACAATTCTTATTTTACTTGGAATTTTTGCAGGAATGAGCATAAGTTCAAACTTAAATATATTTAATAAAGCAGTGGCTCAGACTCCTCAAGTTACTGAAAAAGAGCCAAAACCACTTTTAGAAATTCAAGATGCATTTACCCAAATAGCTGAATATGCTATTCCGAGCGTTGTAAATATATCAACAACATCATCAATAAGAACTAGAAGAAGAAGTGGAGAATTTGAAGAATTTTTCAGAAGATTTTTTGGAGAACCTTTTCCATTCGAATTTCCAGAAATACCAAGAAGTAGTCTTGGTTCTGGTTTTATATTTAAAAAGGAAGGAAATAAATACTTT
>JAUQPS010000077.1 GCA_030550205.1 bacterium | reverse complement strand
GCTCATAAACTTAACTATGGAGTATATGGACCTGCTAATGTTTCAAATACTTCCAAAATTATTTATGAATATGATGTTTTAAATGCTCCTACAAACTTAACTGTAACTTATAGAGATTTAGATAGTGCTAAATTAAGCTGGAATCCACCACAACTATTAAAGAATAACAAAAATCAAATCCTTGCTTTCCAATCTTATGTTCTTGAATATTCAGAAAATAATAATAACTGGTCTGTAATAGCAACTATAAATGATATAAACACAACAACTTATACTCATACTTTCCCAGTTCAAGCAGATAGTGAATATATAAAGTATTATAGGATTAAAGCGGTTTATAGTGCTGGACAATCTCCATATTCTAATACTTATACAATTTATGATATAAGAGCACCAAGGAAGACTTATGCAGATACGGCTAACTTTAGCATTTCTGGAAATAATTTAACTACTGATGTAAAAGCAGTATTTACTGACTTTTCACCTCTTAAATATGATACGATATATTATAGAACATTACTAAATCCTTGGGCTTCAAAAACACGCGATAATCAGAATGTTGACACCCTTATTTATAATATAAGCATTAGTGGATTACAAGCTACTGATACACTTTACTTTTACTTTGTAGTCGCTGATACATTTAATAACATAAGAATAACTGATACTACAAAGATTCCAATTATAGCTACAACAATTGCTGATATTCCAAAGAAGTTTGATATAACCTATAAGAATGGTTTAATAACATTTGCCCTTCCAAAGCAAGCTCAAATTAAGCTTGAAGTGTATAATATCTCAGGAAGAGCGGTAATAAGTATAAATTCAGAATATAATGCTGGTTATGTGAGATTTGACTTAAATAAACTTCCAAAGGGTGTTTATATAATAAGAGCAAAGGTTGATAAGATAAATAAGCAATTTAAGACTATTATAATTCAATAATCCTTAGCCCCCTTCTGGGGGCTTAATTTATCTAATTTTTAAAGTAGCAAGTGCTAATATACTAAAAATAGTAGAAATTATTAAAAATCTTGAGACAATTTTAGGTTCTGGCCAACCAATTTCTTCAAAATGATGATGTAAAGGAGCCCTTTTAAAAATTCTTTTACCTTCTCCATATTTTCTTTTTGTATATTTAAAATATCCAACTTGTAAAATTACAGATAATGTTTCAATTACAAATAAACCACCTGCTATTGCTAATAATATCTCTTGCTTTGTTAAAATTGCAACAATACCAAAAGCCCCACCAAGCATTTGAGAGCCAGTATCTCCCATAAATATCTGTGCAGGATATGAATTATACCATAAAAATCCAAGTAATGCTCCTATAATAGCTGAGCATATAATTGCAAGTTCTCCTGCTTGTGGAATATGAATTATATTAAGATATTTAGAAATTGTAATATGGCTTGTAATATAGGCAATAATTAAAAATGTTATTAAAGGAGGAATTGATGTAGAAGCAGCAAGACCATCAAGTCCATCTGTTAAATTTAAAGCATTTGCAGTTCCTACAAAAACAAAGAATATAAAAACAGGATAAAAGAATGAAAAATCTATCATTATATTTTTAAAGAATAAAAATTGAGTTTTTGTAGCAATTTCAGGTGGATAATAAAAAATTATAAAAATGAATATGATAATTGATAAAATTGATTGAAGTATAAACTTTGGGAGTTTTTTTAAACCATCAACTTTACCTTTTGAAGTTAATTTTTTATAATCATCATAAAATCCAATTAAAGCCATATATAAAATTGTAAAAATTGAAATCCAAACAAGGGGATTATCATATCTTATAAATAACAATGAGCTAATTATAATTCCAATCAACATTACAATTCCTCCTCCATTAGGTGTTCCTTCCTTTTTCTTATGCCAAATAGGAACATCTTCCTTAATTTTTTCTCTAAATTGTTTAAATTTTTTTATAAAATAGGGTATAAGAATAATTACAATTAAAAATGATACTATTCCTGCCAAAAAAGCTCTAAATGTGATATATTTAAAGAGATTAAAAAGGATAAATTGATCTGCAAAAGGTGTTAAAATATGATAAAGCATTATCGTTGCGTGCTTTTAATAACTAACTTTATAGTGTTTAACAAATAAGAAATTCCACCAATCCTTAAAATGTTTAAAATACTAATAGCTATAAGTATAATTGAAATTTCAAAGTGATATTCTTTAAGTGGGAATGTAAGTAAAAATACAAAAAGCAAAATAATTGCTTCTAATAAATGAAATTTATCATTTAAAATAAGAGTTATTGCAAAAAGGGATAAAGAAACAGTTAATAATAATTCAACAACTTGGATATTATCTAATGGGAAAATGGATATTGAATTTGCACCAAATGAAAATGCTATTGGAATAGCAGCAACTAATAAAGTTAATTGATTTACTTCTGATGAAATAAGGGTTCCAAGTGCCCAAGAGCCATATCCTCTTAATGCTAAAATTAAAACAATTATAAATTCTGGACTTTCACTAGCAAATGGAGCAACCCATTGAATTAAGAAAAACTCACTAATTCCTATACTTTTTCCAATATGAATAAGTCCTTCTGCAAATGGTTTAGCAGATAATAATATACCAATTCCAGCATATGAGAATAGAAAAATATAAGTTAAAATTCTAAGATGTTTTGGTAAGCTTGTTATAGCTTTTTGAATACCAAATTCAAATTCAACCTCATGATGCTCTTGTTGTGATGCTAAAAATCCATAAAAGAAGAAAATAAGAATTAAAATTATTGCATCAATGATTGTAATAGAACCTTTTAAACATATAATAAATCCATAAATTGTTGCTATTAAAAGAAATAATTTTTCAAGATGAATATCCAAATCTATTCTTCTAATACCTTTTTTAAAATATGAAGCTATAAAAATAATTGCTACAATAGACCAGAATAATCCTACTAATAATCTATTAGCCCCTGTCATATTAGCAAGAGCATAGTGTGCATATTGTGGATTTTTACCACCCATATAAGCTAAATATATATCAACTGCATATTCTGGTAAAATTGCTATTAAAGCTAAAAATACTGTTGCAAAACTTCTTGGAATATCTTTTTGAGCAACTTCTGAAGTTAAGGACAATATAAAACCTGCAGATATAATGGCAATAGCGGTAAGTAAAGTTGTTAAATAAACATTAAGCTCAATGTTAAAAATTTTAATTATTATAATTTGCAAAATTCCCAAAAGGAAAATTATAAAAATGGGTAAGTTCATAAGTTTGAAATTTTAAACTTTAAACTTTTGAAACTTATGATAATGCAAACAATGAGAAAAATAGCGGTAGTTGTTTTATGGATACTTATTTTAGCATTTGTTGGTTGGATAGGGCTTGAACTTGGAGCTAACATTGTTGGTTATAAGGTTTATCAACCTTGGGAAAGAGGAATAATTGCAAAAGTTGGAAATTATGAAATAAGTTATAATGAATTTTATAATGAGTTTCAAAGAGTTATTTCAGATACAACAAAAAAGCTAAAAAGAGAATTAACACAAGAAGAAATTGAACAATTGAGAAAAAAGGTATTTGATGAAGTTGTTGAAAATACAAGATGGAGATTATTTTTAGAAGAATTAAAAATATCTTTAACACCAGAAGCATTAGTTAAAATTATAACATTATTTCCTCCCCCAGAAGTTGCTAATGATACAATTTTTTATACAGATGGTAAATTTGATTATGGTAAGTATTTAGCATTATTAAGAGATCAAAGAGCAATTCCATTTTTTAAAAATTATGAAGAGCGTTTAAAAAGAGATATACCAAGGGATATTGTAAGATTTTATATTTCTGTATTAGCAAATCCATCTGATGAGGAAGCAAAATATCAATTTATGTATCAAAATAGAAGAATTAAAATTTTTTATGCGAATATACCAGTTTCTATTATCGCTGATACAATAAAAGTTAGTGAAGATGAATTAAAAAAGTATTATAATGAAAATAAAGAAGAATTTAAAGTTCCAGAAAGGGTAAAATTATTAATTGTAAGAGCATTTAAATATCCATCTTCGGAAGATAGTTTATTAGCAAAGGAAAGAATTGAAAATATAAAAGAGCAGGCAAAATCTGGTGAGAACTTTAATAAATTAGCTTTTCTTTTCTCGGAAGATTTAGCTTATAAGAGTGATTCTGGGAAAATTAAAAATTTCTTAGTAAATAATTTAAATCCAGAAATAAGGGATAGTTTTATAAATGCAAAGGAGGGAGATATTATTGGACCAATTTTAACTCCAATGGGATATCAAATTTTTAAAGTTGATAGGAAAAATAAAGATACAATTGATTATAGTCAAATTTTAATAAAAATTACTTCATCAATTCAAACTAAAAAACTCATTATGGATAGTCTTAAAAATGCTATAAAAAATAAGAATTTTAAAGGTTTTAGAGTTGATACAAGTGATTATATTCCTACTAATTTTGAATTTTTGCCCATTATAGGTCAAAGTGAAGAAGTTGAAAAGTTCTTAAAAAATGGTAAAGTTGGAGAATTTTCAAGGATATTTGAAGCAGGAAATACAATTGTAGCATTTTCAATTATTGATAGGAAGAAAGAAGGTTATGAAGGCTTTGATAGAATTAAGCCTATTATAGAAGCAAGAGTTATTGCTCAAAAGAAAAAATTATTATTAAAAGAAAAAGTTGAAAAGGTTAAAGAGTTTATAAAAAATAGTGATAGTTCAAGCATAAAAGCATTATTTAATAATGACCCAAGAGTTATAGTATTTGAAAGTGGTTATCTTACTCCTGATATGTATTTCCCAGGACTTCCATATACCCAAAAAGAGAAATTCTTCAATGAAGCATTTGATAAAAACTTGAATGAAGTAAGTGTTTTTGAATATGAAAATGGATTTCTTGTATATAAAAAATTAGAAGATATAAAGCCAAACATAGAGGATTTTGAAAAACAAAAATTTATTATAAAATCTCAATTATATCAGAGGAATTTACAGAACTTATTAAGTGAGTTTGAAAAGGAATTAAGGAAAAAATATCCCTTAGAAGATTATTCTGAATATTTTGAAATAAGGTGAAGAAAATATCAAGGGTAATTTATAAAGAAAAAGCTAAATTTGTAAAATTAGAAGGTAATTATTTGAGAATTTTAAATGGTTCAAATTTAGAAGATTTAATAGAAAGCGAATTTTTGCTTGTATATGATTTTAAAAAAATGTTAGCTCCTATTAAGCCTTCAAAAATTATTGTTTTAGATAAAAATTTTAAGTTTAAGTATATAAGGGCAAATAATTGTGTAATTAGTCCATCTTCAAAAGTTCTATCAATATCAGAGCAATTATATTTAAAACCACAAATTGGAGTTGTAATAGGTAAAGAACGAGTTTTTGGATTTTTAGGAATTTTAAGCTTTTTTACTGATATATTTGGTGATATAAGGGATTTTTGCTTAGATACTTATAGTCCATTTAGTGAATTCATTATAACGGAATTTCCTGAAAATATGGAAGTTTTAATAAATGAAAACAAAATTACTTTTAGTATTCAAGAATTTGATTATAACGAAATATTTTCCTATGTGAAAAATTATTTTCATAAGCTATTTATAGGGGATGTAATAGGATATGAGTTTAGTGATGAAGTTTTTAAAGTAAAAGTAGGGGATAGGATTATATTAAATGGAGTATTCGGTAAGATAGAAACGGAAATAGTTAAAGTTGCTCTTTCTTCAATGAAAATTTAACAGGCTCTGAAATTAGAACAAATATACCAAATGGTGAGAATGCAAATATCCCACTAAAATAATATAAAATTGATAATGCTACTGCACCTTCTATTCCAATTTTATCTGATAAGAAGAATATAAATCCCCCTTCCCTTATTCCTATTCCACTAAAACTTAATGGCAACATTGTAATAAAATTTATAGCGGAAGTTACTAAAATTACTTCCATAGGATTTAAATCAAAACCAAGAGCTTTTGAAATAATAAATGCACAAGAACCAAAGAAAAATTGCATTAGTATAGATATGAAAAATGATAGAAATACAAGAGATTTTTTCTCTTTATATAGGGAAAATGAATTTAATAATTTTTGAACTCTTTCTCCAATTCTAAATTTCTTTATATTACCAAACATTGAAATAATTATCTTTTCAAATAATGGTGTTAACATAAAAATAAAAAAGCCTATTAAAATTAAAATAATCCAAATCAATT
Organism: bacterium; assembly: GCA_030550205.1. Taxonomy (GTDB): domain Bacteria; phylum Hydrothermota; class Hydrothermia; order LBFQ01; family DSFT01; genus DSFT01. The sequence continues at coordinate 1,340 of JAUQPS010000077.1, read as the reverse complement.
CAGTCGCAACTCTTCTAATTCTTTCAACACCAACATATGCTCCAAGCAGTGCTAAACAGGCAAGTGCTATTACTCCAATTAATCTATCTACAAAAATTGAAGATAATACTTCCGCCCTTTTTTCCATATTATTTTTTTGAGCATAAATAAACCTTACTAAATCTACACCCGCTCCAGATGGCAAAATTAATCCTAAGAATAAGCTTACAAAAACATATTTATTTGCTTGAAAAATTGTTAAATTTAACTTATAAGCTTTTGTAAAAATATACCATCTTATTGCAGAAAGAACATAACCCATAAGTCCTATAATAATAGCTAAAAAATATAAAGGTATATTTATTGCTTTAAGATGTCCAAAAAATGCTTTTAAATCCATATTTTTAAATATAAAATAAATCAAAACGATACTTATAGAGATTTTCAGAAGCTCAATTATCCACTTTCTCATTTTAATCTATAAATCTAAATTTTATAATATACCAAAGTGCTTTTATTCCATCTTTCCAGGTTATTTTTTTACCTTCTTTATAAGTTCTTCCATAATAATTTATTTGAGTTTCATAAACACTTATACCTTCTTTGTTAGCAAGTTTTGAAATTTTTGCAGTAATTTCAACCTCAAATCCAAAATCTTTACTTTTAAAGGGTTTTATTTTTTCTAATATTTCCCTTTTTAACATCTTATAACAAACCTCTATATCTGAAAATGTCATATTAAATAAGATATTTATTAAATAAGTGATAACTTTATTTCCCAAAAAGTGATAAAAGTAAAGAACTCTATGACTTGCTCCATAAAATCTTGAACCATATACAACATCTGCATTTCTTTCAATTATAAGTCTTAACATTTCCTTCCAATCTCTTGGATCATATTCCAAATCTGCATCTTGAATTACTACAATATCACCCGTTACATAATTAAATCCTGTATTTAAAGCCCCTCCTTTCCCCATATTCTTTTCATGAAATATAACCTTTAAAATACCTTTGAATTCATCCGAATTTTCTAATTCCTTTAAAATTTCCCTTGTTCCATCCGTACTTCCATCATCTACTACAATAATTTCCCTTTCAACATTATATCCTAAATCTACTTCTTTAACATTTCTAATAACCTTCTCTATATAATTTCTTTCATTATAAACTGGTATAACAATTGAAAGTTTCAATTTATTTGAAATTATTTTTCACCTCCAAAAAGGCTTTGTAAAATTCTTCTAAATTTTCAGGATATATAACGATCATTTGCTTTTTTGGTCCAGAAGGAGTTTTCCTTGATTCTGAAATTGAGATGAAGTTATTACCCTTAGAATCAGTTTTTATGTCAAAGAAGT
>JAUQPS010000076.1 GCA_030550205.1 bacterium | reverse complement strand
CCTCAATATGTAAAAGGCACTTGTCAATCTGCTGGAATTAGAGCTATCACAAATGAGAATTGTAGTTTCTATTATGCTACTGATATTGTAGATTTCTCTGAAAATACTTTAAAGTTATATGTAAAGGGAAATGGTAAATTTAGAATAAGTATAAACTCTTCAAAGGGTTATATAAATCAGGAAGTTCAGCTAAGTAGTGAGTGGCAGGAGATTTCCTTTGACCTTACAAAGGCTATATATATTACTCAACATGGTTCTAATCTAAAAACAAATATGAAAATTTCTTTTACTCCTATTAGTAGTAATTTTGAGATTTATATTTCAAAATTTATATTAAGATAGGGGGTGTGAAATGTTATTATTTTTAGTTTTAGATGCACCTTTTGGAAGTGAAGTAAAGATGACGCCCTATTCTATGGCTTCTTGTGCTTCTAATTATATGACTGATATTAAGAAAGTAGGAAATACAGTTTTAGCTACATGGGCGAGAACAGATAATGGTGGGGTTTATGTGAATATGAGTTTTGATGGTGGAAATGCATTTGGAGCTATACAAATTTATTCAGGTGACCCAAATTGTTTTTTTACAGACCCTGCAATTGCTATTCAACCAGATGACCCAAATATATTATTTTTTGCTTTTGCAACTATTTGCGGTTTTTTGGGGACGGGTGAGGTCCGGGTTTATAGATGTACAAGTGGCAGTGGATGTTTTGATCCTGCTAATTGGTCATCATTTTTTGTAGGTCCTAATGATAATTACCAATACTACAAGGGACTACCTCAAATTTTAGCTCTTGGAAATAATACAGTTTTGGTAAATTTTGCGACTGATAAATTTAGTCCAGGTGAAACAAGATTGGTAATTTATAGATCAACTGATAATGGAGCCAGTTGGAATCAAGTAGGTTCTACTAACTTCCCTTCTACTCTTGGATATTTTGCAAAAGATGGAAGTAATATATATATGTCGTATAATGATCTAACATATGCTTCAAGTGATACATTAGTTTTTGTTGGATTTATGAGAAGTACAGATAATGGACTTAATTTCTTTGATATTGCTTGGACTAGCTTTAATTTTGGTTCAAGCTTAAGCTGTCCAAGTTATTATTCAGCAAAAGAATACAACAATATAACTGCGAGTAATGGGAAGGTTGCAATATCTTATGTAGATGGAAATTGTAAAGCTAATATAGGGATATATAAAGGTGGATTGGGTTTTGATACCACTTATCCCATTGCTTCAATTGGTGGAGGCACACAACAGGTTATTCCTATGCTTGCAAGTTCTGGTAATAAAATTTTTGTTCAATGGCAAGGAAGGATAGGTAATTATGGCTCTTGTGGAGGTTATCCCTTAGGGACATGGGCTACGTATTGGGCGGTTTCAAATGATTGGGGTCAAAGTTTTAGTGCTCCTCAAAGAGTAAGCTCGGGGGATTATCCATTTTATGAACCTGGATACGGTTATAAAAATGGATGGATTATAGATAATGGATATATTTATACAACTTGGGGGAATGATTATAGGGATGATTATACAGGTGATGTATATTATAGTCGCACAACAATTTCTGCTCTTGAAGAAATAGTAAATAAAAAGAAACCATATAGTATTAAATATCAATCAAACAAAGTTATTATAAGTTCAAAGGCTCCATTTACAATTTATAGAGCAAATGGAGAGAAACTTATTTCATATAAAGAAGGGAATTATCAATTGAACTTAAAATCTGGAATTTATTTTATAAAGTCAAATAATTTTGAAGATAAAATTATCATAAGATAGGGGCGTTCTTGCCCCTAATATAATTACTTTTTCTTACTCTTTTTTAACTTTACTTTTATCTCATTACCATTTAATGTTTTCAAATTTTTGTATTCTTCTTGACTTAAAAACCTAATATGACGCAAAAATTGTATAAAATTCCTTATTGCTTTAAGATAGAACTTTTTTGTATTTCTGTTAATTGCTCCTTTATGTTTTATTTTTACAAATTGCTTAAACTTTTTAATTATTCCTTCCTTTGTCTTAAAGCTTCTTAAACTTGCATTAGTATATCTTATAAGAGTTCCAATAACAGATGCATAATTAAGACATATTCTTGCACTATAATTTTTTCTAAATAGAAATCTTTTAAATTTCCTAAGCAATTCCCTTAACTTTTTGTTCTTTCTTCTTATATCTTTCTTACTCTTCTTACTTTTCACAGTCATAGTTGCCGAAATTTTAAAGCTATATTAACACCCTTTAAAATTTTCAAACTATGGTTACATTTAAAAATAACCCTGTTAATTTATATGGAAAATTTCCAAAAATTGGAGAATATGCCCCAAGCTTCATAGCTATTGATAGGGAAATGAAAGAATTGACTTTAAATGACTTCTCTAATAAAATTAAAATAATATCATCTGTTCCTTCCCTTGATACGCCAGTATGCTCCATAGAAACTAAAAAAATAGATGAGCTAATGAGTAATTTTTCCGATGATTATGTTTTTATCACAATTAGTATGGATTTACCTTTTGCTCAAAATAGATGGTGTGGAGCTAATAGCATAAAGAAAGTTATAACCCTCTCTGATTATAAATATAGGTCATTTGGTATAAATTATGGTGTATATATAATAGAGCTTGGACTTTTAGCAAGAAGTATATTTATTATAGATAGAGAAAATAAAATCAGATATATTCAGCTTGTAGGTGAAATTACAAACGAGCCAGATTATAATCAAATAGAAAAAGCATTAAAGGAGATTTGATAAATAAGATAATTTACGACGGAAATTGTAAGCTTTGTAAAAGAACAATAAAGACTATAAGTTTTTTTTCAAAAAGCTTTGAATTTGATCCTAATAACCGCGAGGAAGAGGTTATTTATATTGAAGATTGGAAGGTTTATAGGGGATTTTATGCAATAAGAAGAATTATTTTAAAAATTCCAATATTTTGGCTTTTATTACCAATTTTTTACTTTCCATTTTTTGATAAAGTGGGCACTAAAATTTATAATTTTATTTCAAAACATAGAAGATGGATTTAAATACAAATATAAAGTTCTTAAAAGGTATTGGAGAAGCAAGAGCAAAAAGGTTAAATAAACTTGGCATTTATACTATTAAAGATTTACTTTATCATCTTCCAAGAAGATATTTGGATAGGTCTGAAATTGTAAGTTTGTCAAGTGCAGTATTAGGAACAGATGTAGTATTAATAGGGGAAGTGATTTCAAAGGGAACGATTGATGATGAAAATATTGTAGTTTTAAAGTGTGGTAATGATTTTTTAGAGCTTGTTTGGAAGAAGATGAATTATATATTAAGTTATTTTAATAGTGGTGATAAGGTGATTTGTGCGGGTAAAATTTATAAATTTAAGGGAAATTATAGAATTTTATTTCCAGAATTTGAGATATTAAATCATAATAAAACAAGTTCAATAATGGGAATAATTCCCGTTTATCCTTTAACCGAAAGAATTTCAAATGAATTTTTAAGAGAAACAATTAGCTATGTTCTTGATAATTTTAAACAAGATATAATAGAACAGCTTGATATATTACCCAATGAAATTAAAGAATTGAGAAATATACCAGATAAATGGAAAGTTTTAGATATTATTCATAGACCAGAAAAGGTTATTGATGCAATAGAGGCTAAAAAAGCACTTGTATATGAAGAAATGCTTATTTTCTTTTTAAATTTATTCCTCTCAACTCATTATAAAGAATTATTTGCTCCAAAACTTGAAAAGAAAGGATTTTTAACAAATAAACTTCTTGAAAAATTACCATTTAAATTAACAAATGCCCAAATGAAAGTAATTGAAGAAATTGAAAACGATTTAAATAAGAATATACCAATGCATAGATTATTGCAAGGTGATGTTGGAAGTGGTAAAACAATTGTAGCTTTATATTCATCTTTAATTGCTATTGAAAATAATTATCAAGTCGCTATTATGGCTCCAACGGAAATTTTAGCAGAACAATTATTTAATGTAATGAGTTATTTAACGTTTGGTCTTAATGTAAGAATTGAGCTCCTTGTAAGTGATATTAAACAAAGTCAAAAATATAAAATTTTAAAAGAGCTAAGTGAAGGAAAAATTGATATAGTTGTTGGGACACATGCTTTAATAGTTGAAGATGTAAAGTTTAAAAAATTGGGACTTGTAATAATAGATGAGCAGCATAGATTTGGTGTAAATCAAAGAGCTTTATTATTAAAGAAATCAAAGGAATGGACACCACATTTTTTAGTAATGACTGCAACACCTATTCCAAGAACCTTAGCTTTAACTTTATATGGCGATTTGGATGTTTCTATAATTAATGAAAAGCCATTTAATACCAAAATTATTACAAAATGGGTATCTGAGGATAAAAGAGATATAGTATATCAATGGCTATTTAAGGAAATTTTAGAAAAGAAAAAACAAGCCTATGTTGTAGCTCCTATTATAGAGCAAAGTGAAAAGTTAGATATTAGGGCATTAGAAGAAATTTATGAATATATAAATAACATAAAGCCAAAGGAGATATTAATAGGAGTTGTTCATGGGAGAATGAATAGAGAGGAAAGACAAAAAAATATGCAAGAATTTAGAAATGGTAAGTTTCATATCTTAATTGCAACAAGTGTAATAGAAGTTGGAATAGATATTCCAAATGCAACTATTATGATAATTGAGCATGCAGAAAGATTTGGAATTTCTCAATTACATCAATTAAGGGGAAGAATTACAAGGTCTAATGATACTGCATTTTGTGTTTTAATAACTCCTCAAAAGGTTTCTCAGGATGCTGAAAGAAGACTTAAAGCTATTGTAGAGCATACTGATGGATTTAAATTATCTGAGATTGATTTAGAGATTAGAGGACCTGGGGATTTACTTGGAACAAAGCAACATGGTATTATTAACTTTAAATTTACAAACTTATTAGACCCAGAACATAAAAAAATTATTTCAATTGCCAGAAGAGATGCAATAACCTTACTTCAAAAAGACCCAAAACTTAAAAATTATCCAAAATTATTAAAAGCTATTCAAGAATACAAGAAAGAATTAGATGTAGTTGTAGGATAGAATTTATTCCCTCCATGTATCAATTTGGGCTTTTTGTAATCTACCAGAAAAATCAATATAAACAGTTTTCCATTCAGTAAAGATATCAAAAACTGTCCAACCTCCTTCTCTATATCCATTTCCAGTTTCTTTAACCCCTCCAAATGGTAAATGACTTTCTGCACCAATAGTAGGAGCATTAATATAAGTTATACCAGCCTCTATTAGCTCAATTGCTCTCATTGCTTCATTTATATCATTTGTATAAATAGAGGAAGATAAACCATATCTTGAATTATTGGCAACTTCAATTGCTTCTTCAAAGCTTGAAACCTTTATAACACTTAAAACTGGTCCAAATATCTCATCTTGAAAAATTTTCATATTTGGATGAACATTTTCAAATATAGTAGGTTCAAACCACCAACCCTTTGAATAATAACCATCCTTTAATTGCTTTCCTCCATAAGTTAATTTTGCCCCCTCACTTATTCCAATTTCTACATATTTTTTGATTTTTTCAAGAGCTTGTGGATTTATAATAGGTCCAACAGTTGTTTTTGGGTCAAATGGATCACCAACTACAAGCTCAGGTAATCTATCTCTTAATTTTTTCATAAACTCATCGTAAATTTTTTCATGTAAAATTAGTCTTGAAGTAGAGGTGCATCTTTGACCACTTGTTCCAAAGGCTCCCCAAAGAACACCATCAACTGCCAAATCTAAATTAGCAGATGGCATCACAATTTGTGGATTCTTCCCACCAAGCTCTAAGGAAACTCTTTTTAGATATTTAGCAGCAGTTTGATAAATAATTTTTCCTGTTTCTGTGCCTCCTGTAAATGCAATAACTTTAATATCTGGATGTTCTACTATATATTTTCCTGCCTCATATCCAAATACTATATTAAATACACCTTCTGGCAATCCTGCCTCTTCAAAAACTTCTGCAAATATAGAACCAACCGCTGAGCCATCAGGAGCAGGCTTAAAAATAATACTATTTCCAGCTAAAAGGGCTGGGAAGATTTTCCAAGATGGAACAGCAATAGGGAAATTCCAAGCAGTTATAACTCCTACAATTCCAATAGGTCTTTTAAATGTTAAAGCATATTTATTAGGAAGCTCTGATGGTGTAATATATGAAAATAATCTCCTTCCTTCTCCCGCTGAATAGAATGCAGTATCAATTGCTTCTTGAACATCACCTTCCGCTTCTGTTAAAGTTTTTCCTATTTCTTTGCTCATAAGTTTTGCAATTTCTCTTTTCCTTCTTAATAGAATTTCACCAGCTCTTCTTAAAATTTCTCCCCTTTTTGGAGCAGGTATTTTTGACCATATCTTAAAACCCTTTTTCGCACTTTCAACTGCTAAATTAATATCTTCTTCATTTGAATCGGGAAATATCCCGATTATTTCATCCCAGTTTGAAGGGTTTCTACTTTCAAATCTCTTTGAACTTTTACTATCTGTCCATTTCCCATTTATATAATTTTTATATTCTTTCATAGTCCTAAAATTTTAAAGTATATTTGAAGTTATGTATAAGTATGCTTTAAAATTTTCAACCTCGGGGACGTAGTTCAGCTGGTTAGAACGCCGGTCTGTCACGCCGGAGGTCGCGGGTTCGAGTCCCGTCGTCCCCGTATGAGATTTAAAGTATCTATCATCGGAGCAGGGAACGTAGGTTCAGAAACAGCAAGATATCTTCTTCATAAAGATCTAGCAGATGTTGTTCTTATTGATATTGTAGAAGGTTTAGCAAAGGGTAAAGCCTTAGATTTAGGTCAAGCAAGTCAAATTATTGGTTTTTCTGGAAAAATAAAGGGTTCAACAAATTATGAAGATATAGCGGATTCTGAGGTTGTTGTAATTACAGCAGGACTTCCGAGAAAGCCTGGAATGTCAAGAGATGATTTGATTGAAGTTAATTTTAAAATTATTAAAGATGTTTGTGAAAAAGTCAAGATCTATGCTAAAAATTCAATTGTAATAGTTGTTACAAATCCACTTGATGCTATGACATATGCAGCGTATAAAATTCTTGGATTTGAAAGAGAAAGAGTTATTGGGCAAGCAGGAGTTTTAGATAGTGCAAGGCTTAGTTATTTTGTAGCTCAAAAATTGAATGTTTCACCTTATGAAGTTCAGGGGTTAGTTCTTGGAACACATGGTGATGATATGATTCCATTAATTAGATATACTACTGTAAATGGTATTCCTATAACTAAGTTATTAAGTCAAGAGGAAATAGATGAAATTGTAAAAAGAACAAAGTATGGTGGAGGGGAAATTGTTCAACTTATGGGAACATCAGCATTTTTTGCTCCTGGTTCTGCTACCGCTTATATGGTAGAGGCTATTTTAAAAGATAGTAAAAAGATGCTTCCTGCAAGTGTTTATACAAAATCTGAATATGGATTGAGTGATGTTGTAATAGGTCTTCCTGTAATTCTTGGAAAGAATGGAGTTGAAAAAATTGTAGAACTTGAATTAAATGAAGAAGAAAAGAACGCTTTAAATAGTTGTGCAGAGCATATTAAAGAGCTTCAAAGTGTAGTTGATAGATTGCTTGTTAATTAATTTATTAGTTCAATTTTAATTTGCCAAGTTGAAATTCTTACTACCTTATGCTTTAAAATTTTAGCACTGTGATTTGGGACATTTGGATAAGAAAGATTAATAGAAGTAAGTTGAATATGTTTATTATTTCAAAGAAGATATTTGATTATAGAGGGGGGGGGTTAGAG
>JAUQPS010000075.1 GCA_030550205.1 bacterium | reverse complement strand
GATAAAAGGTAAATGGACAATAATTTTCTTTTATCCAAAAGCTTTTACCCCAGGTTGCACAAATGAAGTTTGTAATTTAAGAGATAATTATTCAAACTTACTAAAATACAATGTAAATATATATGGTATAAGTAGAGATGATATAGATACTCAAAAGAAATTTAAAGAGAAATACAATCTTCAATATGAGCTTATAGCGGACCCAGAGGGCAAAATTATAAAAGCTTTTGGTGTAGCTGGAATTGGAGGAAATGCACAAAGAAAAACTTTTATAATAAATCCAGAAGGCAAAATTGTTTATATATTTGAGAAAGTTGATACAAAAAATCACGCACAACAAATAGAAGAAGTGTTAAAAAATTTAATGAAATAATTTGATAGGGGTTTTTTTAATTCCATTTGATAAAGGTGTAATTTCAAGACCAGGTTCTAAATTGGCTCCTAATAAAATAAAGAGTTATTTAATGAACCTAAATTTTAAAAATAAAGAAATACTAAAATTTTTTGAAATAGAACTTGAAAATTTTGACACTTACAAAGCTCATCAAGAAATTTACAATTTCATAAAAAAGCATTTAAATTATGAGTTTTATGTTTTTATAGGAGGAGACCATTCAATTACATATGCAACATTTAAAGCTATAAATTCTACTCTTAAAAATCCCCTTATTATAAATATCGATAAACATTTTGATATTAGAGATTGGTCCTTTGATAATATATCAAGTGGAACTTCTTTTAGTAGGCTTTTAGATGAAAAAATTATTGAACCTAAGCAATTGATAGAAATTGGAATAATGGATTTTTATAATAGCGATTATTTATTTCAAAAAGCCAAAAATTATGGATTTGAATTTATTAAAATGCTTGAAATAAAGAAAAACTTTAAAGATGTTATTAAAAAAATAGAAGAAAAAATGAAAAATTTTGATAGTATTTATTTGAGCATAGATATAGACGTGATGGATAGTTCAATATGTCCTGGAAGTAGTGCCAGCTCTCCTTTTGGATTAAGACAAGAGGAAATTTTTGAGATAATAGACTTAATAATAAGTAGCAAAAAATTAAAAGCCTTAGATATTGTTGAGACAAATCCTCTTGTAGATTTTGATGATAATACTTCCAAATTTTCCGCACTAATTCTTGCTTACATAATTAGTCAAATTAAATAATTTTTCTTACCGTATTATCTTTATTTTAAATTGCCAAATTAAGTTAAAAATATATAATAAAAATTTTAATAAATTGTCTATTTAGAAAAAGTAAATTATTAAAATTTAAAATTGATAAATTCAAAAAATAATTTAAAAATAAGTTTTTTATCAAATAAGAATTAATCATTTTAACCTTAAATTTAACAATAAAACTATTAAAATATAAATTGCCAATTTAATTTAAAAATTTTTTGATTTGAAATTTTAATAGGGGGGTATTTTAAAATGAGGGGGGACTTGAAAAGGGGTAATTTGATGCTTTAAAATTTTCACACTTGCAGTGGAAGGGGTCAAAAAACAAAAAGGAGGTGAAGTATGAACAAAGCCCAACTTATAAATGAAGTAGCAAAGAGAGCTGATTTAACAAAGAAGGAAGCAAAAGCCGCTGTTGATGCGGTATTTTCCGCAATAAAGGATGCCCTTGCAAAAGGGCAAAAAGTAAGACTCATTGGTTTTGGAACATTTGAAGTAAGAAAGAGATCAGCAAGAAAAGGTAAGAATCCAAAAACTGGTCAAACCATTAACATACCTGCAAGAAAAGTTCCTGCATTTAAAGCATCCGCTGAATTAAAGAAACTTGTAAAGTAAAAACAAAAAACCCGACCCCTTCCACTGCTCTTAAAACAAAATCAAGGAAGCAAGTGTAAAATAAGCGGTATAAGTAATAATATCTCCAATTGTTGTAATAAGAGGAATTCCAACACCTGCCGGATCTATGTTCATCTTCCTTAAAATTATTGGAGTTATAAATCCAAATGTATTAGCAACAATACAAGATATAATTGAAGATAAACTAACTACAAAAGCAAGATTAATATAAAAATTCCCTCTAAATAATGCTATTATAAACATTCCAAGAGCTACAAAAATAGATATTAATAAAATTGTTGAAAATTCCCTCCAAAAGAACTTCAAAAATGCTCTTAAATTTCTTTCAATTTCACCTGTTGCAATAGCCCTTATAGTAAAAGCAGAAGCCTGTGAGCCTATAATTCCTGTTGTATTTGCTAAATTCGGTAAGAAAAATGTTAGAACTGTTAAATGAGCAATTATTTTATCAAAACTATTTAATACCCAACCTGAAAAATTTCCCAAAACTATCATAATAAATATTGCAGGAATTCTTTTTAAAACCTTATCTTTATAAGATAGTTCAAAATACTTTGCCTCTGGATCAACCAAACCTACAAATCTATAAATATCTTCTGTTGCTTCTTCTTCCATAACATCCATAACATCATCAATTGTAATAATTCCAAGTATTCTATTTTCTTTATCAACAACAGGCAAAATTAATAAGTCATAATTTTTCATAATTTGAGCAGCAATTTCTCTTTTATCATATGCCGAAACATATAATATATTTTCACTAATATCAGAAAGTTTTAAATTTTTATCACTCCTTACAATTTTTGTTAATTTTGCATAACCCTTTAACTTATTATCCTTTGAAATTATAAAAATTCCCAATAGGGCTTCATCAGAAATATCACTACTTCTTATAATTTCAAGTGCCTGTTCAATAGTAACATTTTCTTCAATTGCTAAAAATTCTGTATTCATTATTCTTCCACAAGAATCTTCTGGATAATTTAATAATTTAAGAGCAATATCTCTTTCTTCCTTTGGTAAAATTGAAATAATTTTTTGAACCAAAGCAGGTGGAAGTTCCTCAAAAAGAGCAATTTTATCATCATCATCAATCTCCTCAAATATCTCTAATAATTGTTTATCAGAAAATGTTTTTATAATTTCTTCAAGTTTATATCCCTCCAAATAAGTAATAACATCTGAGCATTTCTCACTATCAAGCAATCTTAAAATAATAACTGCTTTACTTGGCTCTAAATCTTCTATAATTTCTGCTATATCAAAAGGGTGAAGATTTTGAACAAGGACTTTTAATGATTTAAAGTCCTTTTCTTCTATAGCTTCAATAATTTCAGGAAGTAATAATTGGGATATTCTCAAAGTTTGAAAATTTTAAAGAACTGCTTGTAATTCAACTAAATCCTTATAAATCTCACACCTCTTTAATAACTCTTCATGTTTTCCAACATCTACAATTTTTCCATCCTTCATAACAACAATTTTATCTGTAAATAAAATAGAGCTAATTCTATGAGTGATTATAATAGCGGTTTTATTATATAAAAACTTTTCAAGTGCTTGAATAATTTTTTCTTCACTTTGAGCATCTACATTACTTGTAGGCTCATCTAATAGTATAATTTCAGGTTCTCTTAAAATTGCCCTTGCTATGGTAAGTCTTTGTCTTTGACCCCCAGATAAGTTTAACCCCCCTTCTGAAATTTTATAAAAATACTTATTTGGCAAACTTTCTATAAAATCATCTATATTTGCTAATCTGCAAGCATATTCAACTTTATCTAAGCTAATATGCTTTCCAAGTGTTAAATTATCATAAATAGAACCTTCAAAGAGAAATGGCTCTTGTGGAACAAATGCTATTTTCTCTCTATAACTTTCAATATCATAATCCCATAAATCAATGTTATCTATAAGAATTTTTCCAGTTGTTGGCTTTAAAAGTCCTGCTATAATTTCAATAAGTGTAGTTTTTCCTGCTCCTGAAAGTCCAACTATTCCTACTTTTTCACCTCTTTTTATAGTTAAATTTATATCTTTTAAAATCAATTTATCACCATAATAAAAACTAACATTTTCCAAAACAATTTTCTCTTTCAACCTTTCAAACTTAATAATTCCACCCCTTGGCTCATCTTCTACATTCAAAAATTCAAGTGTTCTCTTATAAACAGAAATTCCCCTTTGAATATGACTATTTGCCTTAAAAATCCTCTTTATTGGACTAATACTTGAAACAATTAAAATAAGAAAAACTATAAACTGGTCACTTGTTATTATTGATTTAGTAAAAACCGCATTTGATATATAAATTAAAAATAAAATTATTGGAATTGAAACAACAAATTCAGAAAAATTAGAAGAGAAACTACCAAGTGCTTCTAACTTAACAGATGAAAGAAAATAATTCTTTGAAATTTTATTAAATTTTTCACTTTCAATATTTTGATTTGAAAATATCTTAATCACTTTTATACCCCTTACAACAGAATTAATATAAGAACTAATTTGAGCCATATTTTGATTCAATTTATTCCAGCGATAATTCATAGCTTTTGAAATTAAAAAAAGTAAAATCCCAAGTGGAATAGCTATTAAAATTCCAAAAATTAAAAGATTAAAAGCAATTACAATACAAATTGATAAATAAACAATAAGTCTTACAAAAGAAAATATAAATTCAAAAATTCCTTCCGTTAAAGAACCTTTCAATAACTTAACATCATTTACAAATCTACTTAAAATTTCACCACTACTATTTGTATTTATCCAATAAACTGGAAGTTTTACAAGCTTTAAAAACATCTTATTTCTCAATTCCATTATGATTTTCTCCTCTGTATAACTAACAATTAAATCCTTAACAAATAAAATTAAAAATTTTAAGAAAAATATAGCAAATGTTAAAATTGCAAGTCTTAAAATTGCAGTTTTTGGTTCCACTTCAAAAAATATATCTTTTATTATTTCATCTAAAAATTCAAGCTCCTTAACATTTGAAAAAATTCTTGGTGCTTCTTGACTATTTAAAATAATTCTTAAAGCAATTGGTAAAGAAGTAAAAGAAATACTTTCAACAATTGATGCCAAAAATACTAAAATTATTAAGAGAAATATACTTAATTTTCTTGATAATAAAAATTTCAAAAATTCTCTCATATTTTCAAAAACATAAAAATTAAAGCTTCCAAAACTATTACTACAATTATTAAAATTTCAAGAAATTCAAGCCTTCTATGTGAAACTTGGGCACTTAAAAAGTTATATATCTCAAATAATGTTCTTTCTTTACTATCTATACTTCTTTGCCAGCTATATGCTCCTAAAATTTCAAGCATTTTTGAATAAATTTTTGCAAAATAAGAATCTTCAATAATTTTAAGACTATTTAAAATCATTTCTTTTGCTTCAGTAATTTCATTATATAGCAATAGCAATCTCTTTAAAACTCTTTGATATTTTGGATATTCAAAAATTGAGCCTCTAAAATGCTCTATGGTATTATAAGTCTCATCAAGAACACTATCTAAATAACTATCATAATATCTTAATTCTAATAATTGAGCATTAGCAAACTCTATTAAATCCGGAACATCCATAATTCCATCAGGTTCATATATAAAACTACTATCCCAACTTAAAATTACTAAATCTTCGTCAGAATATGAAAATTTATTTCTTAATAAACTACTTTGAGTTTGCTCACTTAAATTATATTTTTCACCAAGTAATAACTTAGCAATATCAATTTCTTCAAGAACTTCATAACTTTTCAGTTTCCTATCAAAATTTTGAACATAAACAATTGTATAATCCTCATAATCACTATAAATAGAAGGTTTTTTCAAGCAAAATTTATATTGCTCAAATACCTTATTTAAGTAAATTTTTGAAATTTCATCAACATCTTCACCTTCAAGAATTTCTCTAAAAACTTCATATAATTTCTCAACCCTCATATTTTCCAAGGAAATTTTTAAAATTATACTAATTGCTCCAAATTCATAAAATTTTGCAAATACTTGTGTATTTAAATTTTTAAATAAAATTTCTTCAAAAAATAAAATAGCAGGCGGATTTCTAAAATATACTAATTTTTTACCAAATTTTTTTGATATTTCTGCTCTTGCTGTTTGAATTTTAGATAAATCTATTTCACTTGCAACATCATAAATTCTATATGTTAAAATTGAACCTCTTAATATCTTCATTTCTTTAAAATTTTCTTTATAACTTCCTTTGCCTTTTTAAAGCTTTCGTAAGCAGAAGGTGGAATTTCATAACCCTTTTCTTTTAGTTTATTGAGTAAATCTATTTGTTTTTGAGTAGGTTTTAAATGTTTTTCTATCCATTTTAGTAATTTCTTTTGACTTTTTAATGTTTTTTCATCCAATTCTAAATTTAATTCCTTAGCTAATTTTTGGGCCATTTCTATTTGTTTTTGAGTAGGGGGTTTATTTTCATCAAGCCATTTTGATAATTTCCTTTTATCATTTTTAATTTCTTCACTAAGCTCAATGTTTAAATCCTTAGAGATTTTTTGAGCAAAATTTATTTGCTTTTCACTTGGTTTATTTTCTTTTATCTTTTTTTGTATATCTTTTAACTTTTCATAAATTTCCTGTGCTACTTTTTTCCAATCAAGTTTCCCCTCCTCTACTAAATCAAGTTTCTCTTCCATTTTTGCAGTAAAATTATAATCAATTACCCAATTATATTCTTTATTAAGCCAATCTATCAATTTTTCACCAAGTTCAGTAGGGTAAAATACACCATTTTTTAGCTTTACATATTTTCTTTGTTTTAATGTTTTAATAATTTGAGCATATGTTGAAGGTCTTCCAATTGAAAGTTTTTCAAGCATTTTAATTAAAGAGCCTTCTGTATATCTTGGTGGTGGTTGAGTTTGTTTTTCTAATAATTCAACTTTGAAATTATTTAAAACTTCATTTGTTTTTAAATCTGGAATAATAACCATTTCAGGTAAATCATAAAGCTTTCTCCAACCATCAAATATAATATATTTACCTTGAGCTATCAATTTATAATTACCTGCTTTTATAATAACATTTACCTTTTTCCAGATTGCACTTTCCATTTGGCTTGCTATTGTTCTATTCCAAATAAGCTCATAAACTTTAAGAACTTTTAAAGGTAAATTTAATTTCTTCGGTTCTCTATTTGGACTTATAATAGATGGTCTAATTGCTTCATGGGCTTCTTGTGCAAACTTTTTTGATTTAAAAACTCTTATTTTCTTTGGAACATATTCCTCACCCATATTATGCTTAATATATCCCCTTATTTTCACAATTATATTCTCATTTATCTTCACACTATCCGTTCTATGATATGTAATATAACCATTCTCATATAGAAATTGAGCAATATTCATAGTTTCTTCTGGACTAATTTTTAAAATTTTACTAGCATCCTCTTGAAGCGTAGCGGTTCTATATGGAGCAGGAGGACTTTCCTTTTCTTCTATTTCATTTATAGAATAAACAATATGCTCACTATTTTTAATTTCTTGAAAAATTTTTTCCGCCTCTTCTTTATTATATATATTTTCAGTAAGTTTTGCTACAAATTCTAAATTTCCTTTTTTATAAATTACTTGAATTTGATAATATGTTTTAGGCTTAAAATTCCTAATTTCCCTCTCACGCTCAACAATTAACCTTAAAGCTGGACTTTGAACTCTACCCACTGATAATTTTCCTCCTAAGGTTTTACTTGCTAATGGCGATAAAAAATAACCTACAATTCTATCTATAACTCTTCTTGCAAATTGAGAATAAACCCTATTATAATCTATATCTCTTGGGTTTTTAAGGGCATTTTTTATTTCATCTTCAATTATTGCATGTAATTCAATCCTTTTATAATTTTCGGGCTTTGTTCTATCAATAATATGATAAGCAATTGCCTCACCTTCCCTATCAGGGTCCGTTGATATATATACAATTTCTGCTTTTTTAACAATTTGCTTTAATTCATTTATAATTTTTGATTTTCCT
>JAUQPS010000074.1 GCA_030550205.1 bacterium | reverse complement strand
AGGGAAGTTATGCTAGTAGTGGTGATGTCTTTATATCCAAATTTAGTAGTTCTTCATCAGTTTCAGAGAGAAATAATTATTACAATTATAGAGATAAATTATATCTTAATTTAAAATCCTTATCAACCCCCATAACTATCAAAATCTATTCCCTTGATGGTAAGCTAATTTATTCAAACATTTTCAGAACTAACAACATAGAAATTAACCTTGAATCCTTAAAACCTGGAATATATATCCTAAAAGCATATAGTAAAGATAATAAACAACTAACTTATAAATTTATCAAAAACTAGGGGGCTCCTGCCCCTTTAAAATTTTCTACCTTTGATAGAAAAAATATCAGACTATTCTCTTAAAAACAAAACTTTAATTTCTTTAATTGTAATTTTCCTTACAATCCTTGGTATTTATTATTTATTTAAAATTCCCATTGATGCAATACCTGATATTTCAGAAACGCAAGTAATTATTACAATAAGATATGAGGGACAAGACCCCCAAACAATTGAAGAGCAAATATCTTATCCCCTTGTTTCAAAGTTATTATCAGTGCCAAAAGTTAAGACAATTAGAGCAATATCAATGAATAATGTTGCATTTGTTTATATAATTT
This sequence comes from bacterium, assembly GCA_030550205.1. Taxonomy (GTDB): domain Bacteria; phylum Hydrothermota; class Hydrothermia; order LBFQ01; family DSFT01; genus DSFT01. The sequence continues at coordinate 7,268 of JAUQPS010000074.1, read as the reverse complement.
TTCAAGAAAATACAGATATATATTGGGCAAGGAGTAGAGTTTTAGAATATTTAACAGGTTTTAGATTTCCAGAAGGTGTAAGTTATCAATTGGGTCCTGATGCTACTTCTATATCTTGGATATTTCAATATGTTTTAGTTTCAGATAGACATTCCATAGATGAGCTAACAAGTTTTAATGAATTTTTCTTAAAGCCATATTTACAAGCAACAAAGGGAGTTAGTGAAGTTGCTACTATTGGAGGATTTTTAAAGGAATATCAGATAGATGTAAATCCTTATAAGTTAAAAGCTTATAATTTAAGTTTTGAGGATGTTTTAAATGCTATAAAAAATAGTAATTTCTCAAGTGGTGGAAGATATATTGAAGTTTCTGAAAGATTTTATAATATAAGAGGTTATGGTTATATTAAGAATTTACAAGATTTAGAAAATACGCTTATAAAGAATTTAGATGGAAAAAGTATAAAGATAAAGGATGTTGCTATTGTTCAATTTGGTCCAAGTTTAAGAGAAGGAGCATTGGATTATAATGGTAAGGGAGAAAGTGTAGGAGGAATAATAATTTCAAGAATTGGGGAAAATAGTTATGAGGTTATAAAAAATGTTAAGGAAAGATTAAAGAGTTTGAAATTGCCCGATGGAATGAAAGTAGAAGTTGCTTATGATAGAACATATTTAATTGAAGAGAGTATTAAAACACTTATTGTTTCAATAATTAAGGAAAGTTCTATTATTGCTATAATGATTTTAATTTTTTTATTTTCAATTCGTTCTTCCATTTCCATTATTATCATCCTTCCCCTTTCTGTTATCCTATCAATCATTTTATTAAAGATATTTAATATCACATTGAATATAATGAGTCTTGGTGGATTTATATTATCCCTTGGAGTTTTAATTGATATGGCAGTTGTTCTTGTAGAAAATTGTCATAAGTATTTAGAGGAAGGTTATAGTAAGATTGAAGCGGTTAAAAAATCTACAAATGAGCTTTCAAAAAGTTTATTTTTCTCTTTATTAATAATTACAATTTCTTTCTTACCTATTTTCTTTTTAACAGGTGAAGAAGGGAAATTGTTTAAACCCTTAGCTTTTACAAAAACATTTTCAATGTTAATTGCATCAATTTTATCAATTACTTTTATATCTGTTCTTATTTACATTTTTCTTCCAAATAAAGTAAAGCCAGAGCTTGAAAATCCTATTAATAAATTTATGATTAAAATTTATGAGCCAACATTTAAATTTTTGTATAGATTTCCATTTGTATTTTTAGCTATATTTATTATTTTTAGTGTTATTGGATTTTTTGTTTATAGAAGTTTGAAAACAGAATTTTTACCACCATTTAATGAAGGCTCAATTTTATATATGCCATCAACAGTTGCAGGAATTTCCGTAGATAAAGGTTTTGAAGTTTTAAGATATATGGATTCAGTTATTTATAGTAATGAAAATGTGAAGAGTGTTTTTGGTAAAATTGGAAGGGCAAATACTTCAACAGACCCTGCTCCATTTAGTATGATTGAAACAACAATTGAACTAAAAGACCCCCAAAAAATCTATAAAACAATAGATGAATTAAGCAATAAATTAAAAATACCTGGCTTTGTTAATACATTTGGAATGCCTATTAGAATTAGAATTGATATGTTAAAAACAGGCATTAGAACACCAATTGGTATAAAAGTATATGGTGATAATCCATTTATAACAGAAAGTTTAGCAATTGAAATAGAAAAATTATTAAAGTCCATAAAAACTACAAAATATGCTTATGCAGAAAGACTCTCAAATAGCTATTATATTTATATTATTCCAGATAGACAGAAATTAGCACAATATGGCATTACTATTAAAGATATTATGGATGTTATAAATTTTGCAATTGGTGGAAGTTCTATTAGTTATAGTATTGAAGGTAGAGAAAGATATCCCATTAGAATGCGTATTATAAGAGATTTAAGAGATATTGAAGGGATTAAAAATTTACTTGTAAAAACAAATTCTGGTTATGTTTCACTTTCAGATATTTGTAATATTGAAATTAGGAGAGGTTTTGAAATGATAAGGAATGAAAGGGGATTTATAACAAGTTATATTTATCTTGATACTAATGAAGATTTCTTAAAATATATAGAAAAAGCAAAAAGCTTAATAAGTTCAAGTATAATATTACCACCTGGCTATTTTATTGAATTTTCTGGACAATATGAGGATATTGAGAGGGTTAGAGAAAGTTTAAAATTTATAATTCCTTTAACAATTTTTATTATTTTCATTTTGCTATATTTAAATTTTAATAGTATTCAAAAGAGCATTTTAGTTCTTCTGCTTTTACCATTTCCTTTATCTGGGGCATTTATTTTACTAAAATTATTAAATTATAATCTTTCAGTTGCAGTATGGGTAGGAATAATTGCATTGCTTGGAGTTAGTGTTGAAATTATTGTAGTAAAAATAAGATTTTTAGACATGGGATTTGAAAAATTTAAAGATAAATATGAAGCTATACATTGGGCGGTTGTAAGAAGATTAAGACCAATTACAATTACTACTTTAACCGCATTTTTCTCACTTATTCCAATTATGTTTGAATTTACACTTGGAGCGGATATATTAAAAAGGATTGTAGCACCTATGTTAGGTGGAATTTTCTTTACATTTATTTTAAGCTTATATATCTTACCAAGCTTATATGTTATATATCGTAAAACTTCTTAGATTTTTCTTGTTTTATTTCAGGAATTTGAAAATTATCAAATAGTTTTTCATTAACAAAAATTTTTGCCTTAAATCTTAAAGCAAGGGCAATAGCATCGCTTGGTCTTGAATCTATAACTTTTTTCGTATTAAATAGAAATGACTTTTTAATAAGATGAATTTTAGCATAATAAACACCATCTTTTAAGTCATATATTTCAACATATTTAATTTGCCCATCAAGGCTATTTATAATATTTGTAGTTAATTCATGAGTTAATGGTCTTGGAGTTTTTATATTTTCTTTTGCAATAAGAATAGCATCACCTTCTGCTTTTCCTATACTCATTGTAAGAAATTTACTATTTGTTTTATCTGTTAGAACTATGATATATCCATCTCCTACTTCTAATAACCCATGCACCTGAGCTTCAACTAAACTTAATAAAATTAGCATACCAAAATTATAAAGCTTTTTTTATTTCATCCAAACATTCTGGATTAACAAGAGATGATATATCTCCAAGGGGTTCATTTAAATAAATACTTCTTATAACTCTTCTCATAATTTTTGCATTTCTTGTTTTTGGTAAATCTGAAACAAAATAAACATCTTTTAAAGCAAAAGCTTTACCCATCTTATCAATAACAAGTTGCTTAATTTCTTCTTTTATTTTTTCTAAATTTTCGACATTTTCCTTTAATACTACAAAAGCAACTGGAACTTGCCCTTTAATTTCATCAGGGATTCCAATAACTGCACTTTCCTTAACTAATTTATGCTCTATAATTATTGTTTCAATTTCTGCAGGTCCTACTCTTTTGCCTGCAATTTTTAAAGTATCATCAGCTCTTCCAAGTATATAATAAAAACCATCACTATCAACATATGCTAAATCTCCATGATACCAAACATCTTTATATTTTGACCAATAAGTTTGAATATATCTTTCATTTTCTTCATAAAATCCCCTTGTCATACCAGGATTTACATTTTTAACTACAAGATATCCAATTTCTTCTTTAATTGAATTTCCATTTTCATCAAAAACATCCGCTTCAACACCTGGATTTATCGTATTAAATGACATTGGTTTTAATGGCTTTATTACCACACATCCAAGGATTCCTCCTGAAATTTCTGTTCCCCCTGAATAATTTATAATAGGAACTTTATTTCTTCCAATTTTATTTAAAGTCCATCTCCATGGCTCTATATTCCAAGGCTCTCCTGTTGAACCAATAATTCTTAAACTTTCAAGACTAAATTTATCTGGGTCTGATTTTGGCATAATACTTCTTATAATTGTAGGAGAAATTCCAAGTATTGTAATTTTATGTTTATCTACTAATTCAAAAATTCTATTTTCATTTGGAACATCTATTGCTCCATCATATAAGAACATTGTTGAATGATTTATTAAACTTCCAAAAATTAACCAAGGACCCATCATCCATCCAATATCTGTAATCCAAGTAATAATATCATTTTCTTTAATATCAAATAGATGATACATATCTTGGGCGGATTTAATAGGAAATCCACAATGGGTATGAAATGCTCCTTTTGGTTTTCCTGTTGTTCCAGATGTATAAATAATCATTAATGGCATTTCACTATCAAATGATTTTGGCTCAAATGTTTCATCCTTACATATTTCATCCCAATAATAATCCCTATTTTTTTCAATATGAATATCAATATCCAAATTTTTATAAACAATAACATTTTTTACACTTGGACAATCATTTAATGCTCTATCAAGAATATCTTTCATTCTTATTATTTTTCCTCTTCTTATATATCCATTTGCAGTAATTACTAATTTTGATTTTGATATATTTAATCTTAATTTAATGGGCTCTTCACTAAATCCAGAAAATAAAGGAACTGCGATAGCTCCAATCCTTGAAATTGCTAAAAGACTTATTACAACTTCTGGAATAAATGGTAAATAAATAGCAATTCTATCACCTTCTTTAATACCTAAATTTAAAAGGGCATTTGATAATTTATTAACTTCTTTTAAAAGCTCATTATATGTATAAGTTCTAACTCTTCCTGTTTCATCTTCTGAAATTAATGCAATTTTATTTAAATTATTATAATCAAGACAATTTTTTGAGATATTTAACTTTCCATTTATGAACCATTTTGCAAAAGGTTTTCCTTGTGATAAATCTACAACTTTTTCAAATTCAACATCCCACTTAAAGTTTATATCTTTAAAAAATCTTCTCCAAAACCATTCATAATCCGAAAATGACCTTTTTAAGAATTCTTCATAAGTTATATTTTCATCTTTTAGAATTTTATATATATTGCTATTTTTTATAATTTCATCTGCTGGTTCCCATTCAATTTTTAAACTTAGCTCTTTCATAGTTGATAATTTTAAAGCAAATTTTATGTGCCCGGGCGGACTTGAACCGCCAACCTTCTGCTCCGGAGGCAGACGCTCTATCCAATTGAGCTACGGGCACTTTTCTTATAAATCTCAAACCTATTTATAGGACTAATAAAAATCACTTGTTTTACTTTAAATTTCTTTAGTTCTTCAAATAATATCTTTGCTATATTCCTCTCATTAAATTCCATTCCATCATATTTCTTAAATTCATCTAAAAAATATCCAAGAATTATATCCTTTTGACCTGATATTTGATAAACAATAACTGGTATAAATTCAAAATCAATATCCTTAAATTGATTAAAAAACCTATTTAAAGATGACCTTAACTTTAATATAATTAGCAATAATGTTTGATTATTCAGTGTATGCTTTGCCTCTATTAAAAATGCATAATTTTTATTTCCCTTTCTTGCTAATATCACTTCATCTAATCCCTTCTCATCTTTCTTACCTTCCTTTAATACACTAAACTTATTTATTACTTTCTTTGGAAATTCTAATTCATATCCATTTTCTTTTAGGTATTGAATTAGTTTATCAACTCCAAATTTTTCTGTTTCATTTCCAAAATGGAAGAAAACTCTACCATCTATCATTTTTGTTATTTCTTCTCTCATTTCTCTGTTTATTCTTGCTATTTCTTCTCTATATTCTTTGTCTCTTCTTTCCATCTCTTCTCTATATTCCCTATCCCTTCTTTCCATTTCTTCTCTGTATTTTCTATCTCTTTCCTCTATTATCTCCAATATCTTCTTTAAAAATTCATTTAATTCTTGCATAGTAAGATAATTTTAAGGCTTTTATTTGGTTAAGTAATTAGTAATAGCATAAGCCATCCAAGCAATTGACCATCTTATGTATGGAATTTTAATTTTATAAAATTTATGCTCTTGAAAATAAAAATAGTGCTTTTTTATATCAAACATTCTAATTAATGCATTTTCTAGAATTTTTTTAGCAATTTCTTTTTCACCAAATTCACAAAAAAGAACAATAGAAGTTGCATATGAATGAATATCAATTGGATAAAGTTTATTGTGATAATACTTTGGTAAGAAATCCTCTGTAAATAAATATTTTTTATAAAATTCATAACCCTTTTCAATTGCTTCTAAAATTCTTTTATCCTGTGTAGCTTTATATATCCATCTTAAAGCAATTAAATTAAATGCGGTATGAAAATTATCAATATATTTAATGTTTGGGGCATAAAACCAGCTTCCATCTTTATTTTGAAATTTATAAGCAAATAATCCACATTTAAGAGCCAAATTTTTAAATAATTCATTTCCATTTAATAAATAAATTCTTGCTAAAACTGAACCCCCAAGTAAGCTTGCATTAAAAACTTTTAAATTATCAATAGGTGTATATGAAAATACTAAAATTTCATCATCCTCATATTTATTTAAATCATTTAAAATAAAGTTAGTTGTTGAATATGCTATTTGAAAATCTTCACTATTTTTGAATTTTTCATATGCATCCAAAAAGCTATGGGCTATAAATGAAGTATTTACAATTGTTGGAGTATATGGTTTTAAATAAAAAACTCTACTTTGCCAAGGAAAATTATAACCCCAACAGTATCCACTATATCCTTTTGAGCTTAAATTTATTAGCAATTTTTTAATAATATAATAATTTTCCAAGTCTTCTATTTTTGAAAAAACTGATAAAAATAATCCAAGACCTTTGGGATTATGCTCTTTTTTTATAAGAAGTAATTTTCTAAAATTAAATGGTGAGTGTTTTATTAGTTGAGTAAATAAAATTCTTATATATTTGTTAAAGCCAATTGCTCTTAAAATGGGACTATTTAAAGCGTCATAAGGGTCATAACCCTTAAAGTTCTCACTTTCAGCATATTTAATGAGTAAGTGAAGTATCTTTTCCAAAAGTTGAAAATTTTATACTTTAAAATTTCATTTATGAAGATACTTATAAAAGCAGATTATATCTTAACGATGAATAAAGATGATGAAGTTATAGAGGATGGTTTTGTTCTTATAGAAAATGATAAAATTTTGAAATTTGGAAAGTTAGAAAATTTAAAAGAAGACGTAGATTATATAATTGATGATAGACCAAATATATTGCTTCCAGGTTTTATTAATACTCATACGCATATTGCTATGGTAGGATTTAG
>JAUQPS010000073.1 GCA_030550205.1 bacterium | reverse complement strand
ACCAAACCATAACTTAAAAGAGTAAGGGTCATTATCCGAACTATCTCTATGAAAGCTATAACCTATAAAGCTATAATTAACTTCATATAGTATATTATCAAGAGATATTGTATCTATTCCATTACAATTAAAAATTATACCTGTATAGTTATAAACTCCATCTCCATCCAAGTCAAGTGTATCATAACCTACACCTGGATAATCTGCAAAATCTCTACAAGGTTTTAGACTTATAACGGAGTCATATTGATAAACAAAAAATCCATCCCTAAAAGTGGTTCTCATCAAGCCTCCGATATTTGGTTTTATAATAGATTGAATTGACATTATAGAGAATTCAGGAGATTTTTCAATAACATATTGAGCATCTGGGCTTATAGGATTAGGAGATGTAGTATCAGTTTTCTTTGAGCATGATAGAACAAAAAAGATAATTAAAAAATAAAATCTACGCATATGAAAATTTTAAAGGAGATGTTTTAAATATGCATTCTCAATAAAATGAGCAAACTTATTTAAAAGCTCTTTTGAATAATATTGTTTTTCATAATCATTAAGCTTTAAATAGTTTTTAAAATAATTTTCAACATCATCTAATTCATTTTGATTAGCAATTTTTTCAAAGTCCTTTAAAAATATATCAAATATATTTTTCTTAAAGAGCACTTCAATCATATCTAAGGCTTGAACATTAGAAGAGCCTTCCCAAACTGGTGTAACAAGAGCTTCCCTATGTAATCTCTCTATTGGACTTTCTAATAAAAATCCAAAACCTCCAAATATCTCTCTTGCTAATAATGTAATTTTTATTGAAAGTTCAGCGGTTCTATTTTTAGCTATATGTGTTAAAAATCTTGCATAATTATAATATTGTGAAAATTTAGGCTTTTCATTAAAAACTTTATTAAATTCTGAAATTGCCTTAAATGAAATAATTAACCCCCTTAATAAATTTTCTTTTATTTCTTCTAAATCTCTTTTAATTAATGGAAAGTTTATTAAGTAATCTCCAAAAATTTTTCTTCTTTTTGAGAATTCTTTTGCTTCAATATAACTTTTTAAGGCTAAACCCATTGCTCCCATAGCATTATCCAATCTTGAATACATTAACATTTCCATAATATAATAAATTCCATTTTCCAAATCTCCTATTAAATAAGCTTCACTATTATTTAATTCAACTTCTCCTGTTGGAACACTATTTGTAGCACTTTTTTCTTTTAATCTTAAAATTTTATAATTAAGCTCACCATTCTTATTATATTTTGGCACTAAGAACAAAGCTAAACCTCTAATACCTTTACTTTCATCATACTTAGCAGAAACCAAAGCATAATCAGCAATACCAACATTACTTGTATAATACTTAATTCCATTTAATATCCAATAGTCATTCTTATTTATTGCAATTGTTTCATTCATTGATAAATCACTACCACTTTTTATTTCCGTTAGCCATGTTCCACCATAATAGTATGGTTTTTCAATACCAAGTAAATTTTTATAAATTTCTAAGTTTGAATACTTATATAATATTATTCCTGTTTGATGAGTCAATGTAATAATACAATAAATGCCAGCATCTGCAAGCAAATAACCAAGTGCATAATGATAAAATAATTCATTATCTAAAATTGTTCTAGAATTTATCTCAAATTCATTAATTTTTTCTAAAACAAGCTTTAAATATGGATTAACCCATACATAGTCTATTCTTTCACCAATTGGTGAATAATATCTTAAAATGGGTCTTGAAATTCTATCTATATATTCCGCTATCTCATAAGGGTCTTTTGAAACATATTCTCCAAATAATTTAATTTTCTCTTCATATTTATCATAATTTTTCCAAAATAATTTTAAAACTTTCTTTAAACTTTCATCATATTCAAAGTGATTTAAATTATAAGCATAAGAAAATTTCTCCATATTGAAAATTTTAAAGGGGGGATAAAAGCTAATTATTAAATTCTATTATTAGATTAAATGGAGGGTTATATCTTAAAATTTTATATTGAGAATTTATAGTAAATATAAAAGGTTTGCCTTGGGTATAAAAAACTATCTCAAATATGTTATCTTTTTCTCTTATTGTATATTCAAAATTGTGGATATAAAGATAAACAAACATTTTATAAGGTGAAATTGCTGGATATTCTTGAAATTGAACAGATTTTAAATTATCGTTTAAATATAAATATGTGCTATCATTCTTGTATTCTATTAAGAATTTTGAACCATTATTCAAATATCCTGTATAAGAAGTATAATCCTTTGTTTCATAATAAGTGCCACTTACAATATAATGAAGTTTGCTTTTTTGTGATTTATAAAAGAGTATTCTCATTTGGGAGTAAAAACTCTCTAAATTCTTATAGTAATTTACAACATCTTCCATATTTAAAGAAATTATAAATAACATCATACTTCACCCCCTTATTTTATAACAAGTTTATAAGTATTATCTTTTGTTTTTAAGAAATAAATGCCCTTCTTTAAGTTCAAATGAAGTTTATTTTCCATATAACCACTATATATTAAAGTTCCATTTACATTATAAATTCTAACATTTCCTTTATAGTTAAGATATATATTTCCTTTTGAATAATAAACTTCTTTTATACTAATTGGGGTTGGAATTTCTGCGGCATCGCACATCCATACATTTGTATCACAACTAAAATCTCCCTCTACAATAACCATTTTACCAGTGTTATCAGAATTTAAATAATATTTTGCCACAATTAAATCTGATGAGATTGGAGGTTCCTCGGCACAACCACCAGCTTGCCACACTGAACTTGTAAAATTATTTGTTCTACTATAACCGTAAGGGTTTCCACACGAGCATTCTGAAATGAGAACATCCCATACTCCATCCCCATTTATATCTGTAATAGTAGGTGCACCACATAAACTGGACCCAGTATTCGCTACAAGCGAGCCATCACTTGCCCTAATGATAGTAAGGCTACTATTACTATTAAAAGCAATTCCCAATTCATTATTATTTAATATATTACCTATTGCAATAGCAGAAGTTGATACATAGTTTGCTTGCCATAATATATTAAATGAAGAGCCATTATACTTTAAAGCAATTATACTACTTGATGTTCTTACAATTACTTCATCTTTTCCATCATTATCAATATCATAAAGAGTAATTAAATTTGAATAATAATCAGGACCGTATATAGTTGGAAAATTTGAGGGTAAAGTATAAGAGAATTTTATAGTGCCATCACTTGCTCTTAAAACATATAATACATTATTCAACCTTGGAAATACAATATCCCAATCTGGGTCATTATCAATTTTACCAATAGCAGGAATACCAACTGCTCCACCCAAATCCCTGCTCCATATTTCTGTATAACTATTTGCACATCCATTTATAGAAACTGCAAAATTATTAACTCCCCTATAAACCTCAGGACAACCATTATTGTCAATATCAGCAATTGTAAGACCAGATGAGCATATATTATCTCCTGAGCAATCCTGCCTTTGATAAACTACACTTGCACTACTACTACCTAAGCTAATAACTGTAAAATATCTTTTTATGCTTCCAAACATTGGCTCCTTATAATCAACACTAAATAACCTTTTTCCAACATTTGTATAAGCACCAGCCATAAATGCATCAACATTTGCATCCGCAACAGTTGTTCCACTATTCCATTTATATTCATATATATAACTTGAACTATTTGCAGGATAAACTCTTAATCTTACTGCATTTCCATCAATAAAGGGACATGTATAATTTCCCGCACCAAGAACTTCATTAACATTATCTCCCGTAACATCCATTACCACATTAACTACTTCATTTCCTCCCGATCCAAAACAATCTGAGCTTGTTCTATCATGCCATAATCTATTTGTAATTGCGGGTTGATTGCATTTCCAAGCGGATTTACCTGTTTTTTTATAATCGTGTCTTCCTTGTAACCAATCAGGGCCTTCTGGCCCATATAAACTCATTTGTGTTAAAAGGAAATATAGCATAGTGCCAAAATTTTAACCGACAGCGATATACTTTTTCAAGATCAGGGACAATATGATTTTTATATATTTTCAATGATTATAAAATTCTTTTACAAAAAAATTTAATTTGTTTCAATTTTGAAGACTTTAAAATTTTAGAGATGTCTTTGAGTTTATACAAAAAATTTTTAATATATAAAGAATTGAAAAATAATAATGCTCAATATGTTTTGGAAGTTTTTGGACTATCAAAAGGTGCTCTTTATAAAATAAAAAGAGAAGGATTTATAAGTATTAAACCGAGAGAAAAGCTTGTTTTAGATTATGTTCAAAGAGAGCCAACAAAAAGCATAATTGAAATTTCAAAGGAATTAAATTTAAGTAAGTCATTTATTTATAGAGTGCTTAAAAAATATAATATCTTTGTGTTTAAAAACTCAAAAAGGTATCTCGATATAATAAATTTTTTGGCAAGTATTAATGATATTGAAAATTTGAGAAAGTTTATAGTTTATTACAATTTATATAATTTAGAGCCTGAATTTATCTTAAATTTAAAAGAGATTCCATTAGAACTTAAAATTTTTAAATTTGAATATCTCTTAAAAAATTTTAAATTAAGAGAAATTGAAGAGGAGATTGATGATTATTTAAATGAGCTTAAAAATGAGGGAAAATTACTTATTTATTATAGAACCTTAGCTTTGAAGTTTGATGTTTTGATTTTAAAAAAAGATTATTCTAAAATAATAGAACTTTATGATAAGAAAATTGAAAAATTAATATCATTTTCAATAAGAGCAAGGCTTTTGGGTAGAATTGCTAATGCCTATAGTCTTGTTGGAACTTATAAAGATAGTATAATAACTTTAAGAAAACTTAAAAAAGCATATAAGAAGCTAAGTAATAAGGAAAAACAAGAAATTCTGGAATATGTATTTGTGGTTTATTATAATATTGGAAATTATAAATTAGCTTATAAAAATGCAAGAACAACCTTAGCAAAAGTAATGTCTGCTTTTGCACTTGGTAAATATAATAATGTTATAAATATGGATTTTAAGAATTTGTCTAAGCACGGACAATTTATTGTAAATTATGCAAAGGCATTATCTTACTTATTTTTAGGAAAACCAAATGAAGCTATTTCAACAATGTCATTTGCATATGAAAATATGGATATTAAAGAAATTGAAGACCTTCTCGAGTTCTATTATATCTTTCTTACTATTTATCATAAATTTTTAAGAACTGGTTTAGATAAAAGCTATTTTGAAGAGCTTAAAAAGATATTAAAAGAGAAAATAGATCCTCATTTTTATGCAATTGTTACAGGTGATACATCAAAACTAATTAAAACTCCAAAATCTTTACTTATTAAGTATTGGATAAAAGGAAGGATAAATAGAGCAATAGAGATTTCTAAGAAGTTTGGCGTAAAAACACTTTTATACTTACTTGTTCTCTTTCAACCAAAGTTCTATAGTAAGACTAAAAAATATAGAATTTTAGGAGAATTTTTACCACTATTTAAAAGGGATGTTATAAAACTTTTTATTTTGAGAAAAAAACCATATTTTATACTAAAAGGAAAAAAACATTATTTAAAACCAAGTGGTATCTCACTTACCATTATTGAACTCTTGTTTAATAATCAAATTGAAAAGCTTAAATTAAATAAAAAAGAAATTAACACCATAAAATATAGATTAAAAATTCCAATTATAGAAAGCCATAATCATTTCATTTTAAATGCAAATACTTATATTGATTTTAAAGAAGCTTTAATCGCTTATAATTTTAAGAATATAAAAAAATTGAAATTATTATTTAAGTCCGAACCTTTTTCTCTTCAATTCCACTTAAATACTACTCTAAATTATATTATTGAAAAATGTAAAAAGTTTAGGGAGCTAATTAGCCCCCCTTATTGAACAATTTGAGTGTTTGTATATTCTATTTCTATTATTTTTTTGTCATTTTTGAAATAATTTATGCTCTTTATAGTGTAATCATTTCTGTTTAAAATAGCTTCAATTTTGAATTTACCTATAATGCCTGTAAAGTTAATTACATTTCCATTTTCTACTATATTATAACTTGCTCCATATTGATTACCATATAGGATGAGATTCTTTATTATAAAGTATGGAGATACAAATATAAATAAAACATCTTCTTGACCAACTTTGCTACCCTTAAAGAATATTTCTGCTTTCGCTGTTTTACTATCTAAATCATAACTTACAACTACTTCGTATGGTATATAATCTCTTATTAGCTCATATTTATCAATTTTATTTACTAAGTCATATAGAACTGTTCCTTTAGCATCAACCATAATCTTTGTCATTTCTTTAAAGTATTTATATCGTTTATATTGCAGAATTTCAGAACTTACAGCTTTATAACTATTATAAGCATTTACTATATCTTGTTCTATTGATGTTAATAAAAGTATTAACATAATTATCACCTCCCATCTGCTACTAATTTATATGTTTTATCTTTAAGTTTAAGTATAAATATACCTTGTTTGTTTAGCTTTATAGTTCCTTCATTTACAACTTTACTACTTATTATCCTTTTTCCTGAAACATCATAGATTTCAACATTCCCATTATAATTTGATATTTTTATATATCCCTTTTCATAATATATAGAGGGTTTATTTGTAATTTCTGAAACATCAAGAGGTGTTATCTCCTCTGCACTATTGCAATGCCATACATTTGTAAAGCAACTAACATCTCCTTCAACTATTACAAGTTTTCCTTGTGGTGGATTTCCGGTTATATACCACTTGCTTATAATTAAGTCAGAAGATATTGGAGGTTCATCTGCACAACCAGCAGCAGACCATACGGGATTTGTCCAACCATTTACATATGAGTGTTCTTTTGGATTTCCACATCCATCTGATACAATAACCCCCTCAACTCCATCCCCATTCATATCCGCTATACTTGGATCAAGGAAATAACTACCAACTGGTCCTGTTATATAAGCTCCATCAGATGCTCTTAGAACATATAATCCACCCGAAAGAAAAGCTACCCCCAATTGATTACCTGGAAGTATCCTACCTACCGCTATATTAGATGGATTACCTGAGAAAGTATAATTCCATACAAGAGTTCCATCAAATTTATATGCTCTTACTGAATTACTTCCTCCTACAATAATTTCATCAATACCATCTCCATCTATATCTGCAAGTGTAGGTAATGTGCTTGCTCCAAATGATATTGTATTCACTAATGCTCCATTAGCTGCATTTCTTATAGCTATTCCTGAACTTGTAGAAATTACAGCATAGCTTTGTCCTCCAAATTGAGTAATAGCAGAACCCCAAACACCTGATTGAGGAACAGACCATATAACAGAATATGAATTTGCACACATATTGATAGCTCTAAATTCCGAACCATGCATTACATAAATTTCTGGACATCCATTATTGTCTACATCTGCAACAGTCATATCAGAAACTGGTGTTCCTCCTCCCAAGTCCTGGTTATATATAAAATTTCCAGTCGAATTCATAAGAATAAATCTTGTTTTATCATCAGACCATTGATCACCTGGCTCATTTACTTGAATTGCAGTTCTAGGACCTGATGGAGTATAACCAGTAGCCCAATATGTAAAATAATCATCATAAGAGCCCCAACCTTGTGAGGCAATATTTGCTCCTGTTCCTGCATCATGTAAAAACCATACTAAACCATCTGAAAAGAAACCTGCATCTATACCACCACCTGTAACCTCAATAACCCCATCATTATTGTAGTCATATGTATTATTATATACCGCACTACCAGGACCTAGTAAATTTCCAGGACTATCTTCACTTGTCCATACTCTATTTACTGTTGCAGGACTTGTGCATTTTAATGGAGCCCTCCTTGTCTTCTTATAATCATGACCACTTTGTAGCCATTCAGTAGAAGATGGTCCATATTTTGACATTTGGGCATATATAAAATCATAAATTAACAAAAGAAACAAGCTCCCTACTAACCACCTCATGCTTCCACCCCCTTTCCTATCTTGGTTATCTCAGACATTTT
>JAUQPS010000072.1 GCA_030550205.1 bacterium | reverse complement strand
GTACAAATGGAATGAATATTTTTAATATTATTGTTCTCATCTTTTTTCCTCCTTTATTTAATTTTCAAAATTTTTAAACTTTTCCTTTTAAATTTGCCAAAATAAATCCCTCTCTTTAAATTACGTTCATAAAAGGATATTTTTCTTCCATCTATTGAATAAACAATTGATTCTTCTTTAGAAAAATTATAAAATGAGAGAGTAAATCTTTCTTTAGAATTTACAGGTGTTTTTACATATCTTTTATAGTAAATATCATCATCAAGAATTTCTCCTCCTATAGGAGTATTTAAAAATACAAGATGATAAGTGTCTCTTTTAGTTATCGTAAAAGGTGTTCCAGGACCTTTGGGATAAGGATAAGAGGGAGTTAGGAAAGTGTCCTCTGACCAATTTATTCCATCAACAGATTTTGCCAAATAAAGGCGAAGTTGTGTATCATATTTCCATATATTAAAAAGAACTAATTTTTCACCATCAAAAGAAATATAATGATTGAAACTGCTTCTTAATGAATCTATTAAGCCGTTTGCTATTACTTCTTGTGAAAAATTTTGCCCACCATTTGTTGATTTTGCAACAAATAGTTTACCTCTATAATTGGGTGAACCAAATCCAGGGTGAATTCCCCAAGTCACATAAACATTATTTACGCTATCAACTGCTATCTTTGGAACTGTTGCCCTTTGGGTAATTTGATTCAATTTAATAAAAGGTTCCCATTGGTTCCCATTATTAAGTCCTCTTTTATAATAAATATTACCGGAAAGAGTGCTGGTTGTATCTCTTAAACAAACCAAATGAAGATTTCCGAATTTATCTTTAATAAACTGAAAAAAAACGATTGAAGAGAGTTGAGTTGAAGTATTTAAAATATTTTTATGCCATGTAATACCGCCATCTATTGATCTTGCATAGGCAAGAGTAACATTATATCCAAGATCATTTCCTGTATATAAACAATGAATTATATTTTCTTCATCTACAAACATATAAAGACAATTTCCAAACCCAATCGTAGAAACATTATTCCATGTTTCTCCTCTATCAGTAGATTTATAAAGCACAGTGTAATAATTTCCACCTATGTATTGTGTAAAGGCAAGATAAAGAATACCGTTTTGATCTGCACTTATATTAGGTGAAGATGCATCAAAGGGGAAAACTTTTTTCTGTGACTCAAAACTCATTCCGCCATCTAAGGAACGAGAAAAGTAAATAAAATGATAAGGTAAAGATTCCTTTACCCACACTACAAAAACACCATTATTTTTATCTAATGCCAAAACATTTCCCTCATATATATGCACATAATTTCCAGGGCTATCCGAAATTTTAATTTCTGGCTCCCAGCCTGATAAAAGATAAAAAAGTATCATATAAACCATTTTTCACCTCCTATTTGATTTTTAAAAATTTGAAATTTTTTCCTTTTATTTTTAAGATATAAATTCCCTCTTTTAAATTTTTATCTGATATTCTTTGTCCTGCTAAATTAAAAAGTGTAAAAGATTCGTATTGGACTAAATTTTTGAATATAAATTTATAGCCAATTTTTGGCTCCTTCACATTTACATACTCATCTAATGCATAAACTTTTCTATCCTGAGAACCAAAAACTATTTCTGGAAATCCATCATTGTCTATATCTCCGATTGCAGGAGAAGATTTAACACAAGAATCTGTATGGAATACCCATAGCTGCGAGCCATATCGGTTCACACAATATACATCATACTGGTCAGTTCCTGCTATTATTTCAAGATAACCATCACCATTTATATCACATAAAGAAGGAGCAGAATTAAAATCTAAACCTAAGCCAAAGGTCCATAAAAGGGAACCATTGTTCCCTTTAAAAGCATGCAGTCCTGTGGATGTCCCTGTGATATAGCTCTCAGAACCTATAATAACTTCGGGTATACCATCAAGATCAATATCTCCTATTGCGGGTGCTCCCCCTACGATTCTTATTTCCCCGCCGGATCCCAATTGATAAACCCATTTTATAGAACCTGTGTTTGATAAACAGAAAACTCTCCCTTCCCATGTACCAAAAACTATTTCTAATTTATTATCATTGTCTAAATCAGCTATAGCAGGTGCTGAAATCCAAAAAGTAGCTGGATTAGATACATAATATGTCCATAATATAGAACCATCCTCTCCATTGATTGCGTAAACATAGCCGTTTGAAGAGCAAGCAATTACCTCCAATTTACCATCTTCATCTATATCTGCAATTGCTGGAGAAACCCTGACTCCTGCTACAAATTGCACTTTCCATAATTCACTTCCATCTTCTCCATTTAGACAGTATACATATTGTCCGTTTTGCCATCCACCAAATACTATTTCCAGTTTCCCATCATTATCTAAATCTGCAAAATTAACAGGGCTTATAATCTGGTCTTGTATTTGACGCTGCCATAGGATAGAACCATCTTCTCCATTCAGACAATGCACAGCATATCCGTTGGAAGGAACCATTATTTCCATCTTCCCATCCGAGTCAAAATCAGCAACACCACAGTCAGAGTGAATCCTATAAGGAGAAAGATTTTTATCCCACAGAATAGAACCATCTTCCCCATTTATACATACAACATGATCGTTTACTGTTCCAATAATCACTTCCATATTCCCGTCATTATTCACATCTTCTATAACACATCCAGCATCTATCCTTAAAGATGGTTGAACAGACCATTTTAAAATATATTGATTTATCCTGCCCACCAATCTTGACAATCCTGTATTTTCCTTGTCATAATGAAACATAGGCCAATTTCTTTGATGAGAATAAAGAAAAATATTTAAAATTAAGAGCCACTCCAATTTTTTCATTCTATACCTCCTATTTTTATTAATTTACTCCTGCCAATTTCTTTTTTGTTAGAAAAGATTTTAAGGAAATAAAATCCTTTTGGAATTTTTGCTAAATTTTTGTCATTTAAGATAAGAGTAGAAGAATTTAAAGATATGCATTTTTTGTATAAACATGCACCAAAAACATTATAAATCGTTAAATCCATTTTACCTTTAATTTTAGATGAAAAATCTATCTTAAGCTTATCTTTAAAAATAATTGTTTCTATTTCTGTTCTTTCATGAGATAAATTATAATTCTCCTTTTCCTCTTTATTCACAATTCCACTTAATTTTATTAGATATAAATCAGCGCCTCCTGCACCATAAGAAGTCGTATAGCCAGTTACTATATAATTCCCATCAGAGGTCTCTTGGATACAATATCCTACTTCATCACCATTTCCCCCTATTGTTTTTGTCCATAATGTATCTCCTGAATAATTTGTTTTAATAACCCATAAATTATATCCTTTATTAAAAAACATTTGTTTTTTGCCTACTATTATGTATCCACCATCTGATGTTTCCCTAACAGCATATCCTTCATCATGTCCCGACCCACCAAATCTTTTATTCCATATAATGTTGCCACTTGAGTCAAGTTTTATTAAACATATATCTCTTCCTCTTCCATAAGAATATTGATATCCAGTAATAATATAACCACAATCAGAAGTAAATGCTACTGAATACCCAGCATCAGGGGCAGAAAGACTGGCTGAGAATTCTTTTAAATTTTTAAACCATAAACTATCACCTTCTGAACTTATTTTAAATATAAATAAATCCTTTATTGAACCACCTACTTGAGAAGTATCCACTCTCCCAGTTATTATAAAACCACCATCCGGAGTTTGATGAATAGAATAAGGATAATAAGTTGCTAAATAAGGATTTCCATAAGTCCTTGTCCATAAAATATCTCCATTCTGGTTGATTTTTACCACACCTATTCTATAAGAAGCAAATCCAGTTATAACAAATCCATTGTCAAAGGTAGACGAAATAGAATATGCCTCATCACTCCAAATCACATTTATTATTTTTGTCCATAACAGGTTTCCTAAGGAATCTACCTTTATAAGACAGAAATCATAATTTCTTGTTCCTGCTATTATACAACCTCCATCCTGCGTCTTCTGAATTGTCATATCCCCTATCATACCTAAACGTGCGTCAAATCCTCTTGCCCATAAAGTATCACCATTTTCATCAGTTCTTAATAAGAAAATATAATTTCGCCAATTTGAAGAAATTAGATATCCATTTGAAACTTCTAAGACAGACCTTCCATATTCATTTAAATTAGTTCCGTAAACCCTTGTCCATAAAGTATCAGGTGGAGATGCAAATATAGAAAAAGAGAAAATTAAAATTAAAAAAGAGATATTTATACATATTCTATTTTTCATTTTTGCCTCCTTTTTAAAGAAACACCATATTTAACTGTTACAATATCATTTGGCCAATCAGAAGAAACTATGGGAACACTTCCTATACTATAAATTTCATTTCCAGTTGGAGATATTACAAAATCTGCTATTTCATATTCATATAAATAAAATTTACTGGTATTTAAAAGTTCTCCATTATAGGAATATCTGAGAAAAAATTTTCCTTGTTGAGATTCACATAAAATGAATAAAGAATTATCAAAACCTTTTATTATGAGTCCTTCATCATTCATACCACTATCATAAGTTTTTTCCCACAAAATAGAACCGTTAGATGAATATTTTCTTAAAAGAAAATCCTGTGTACTGTTGTTAAAATTAAAAATAGAACCAGTAACATAAAAATTATTATTTTCATCTACAAAGATTGAATTGATTTTTTCAATTGTAGGTAATACAATTTCAAAGATCAGATTTCCTGAAGTATTATATTTTACTAAATAATTTTCAGAAAATAGAACATATAAATTTCCTGAATAATCAGGTAAAACCTTTATAAGTGTTGAACAGGATTGATTCACAATACTCCATATCAAAGAACCATTAGTAGAATACTTCACTATAAGGGCACGCTTATATACATTTGGCTTAGATGATATTCCCCCGATGAAAATAGAATTGCTATCTCGTGAAATTGCAGCAGAGACTGTCACATCAAGAACGTAATCATAAGTACTCCAAAATCTTTTCCACCATAATAAATTTCCATTATTTCCATTATATTTTAAAAGAACAAAATCTTCAGCAGTTGTATCAAAACAAGCTGTTCCAACAACATATACATATCCCTGATTATCTATAAAAAGACCTACCGGATAATCCAAATAATATTGGTTTCCAAAAACTTGACCCCATATTCTATTTCCTAATGTATCATAACAAAAAGTATAAATTTGGCTTTCAAAAATAGGGTTACTTTGATGAGTCATGCAAACAGTGTAATAAATTCTGGTATTCCAATAAGTAAGTCCTAAAGGAGCTCCCTCGCCAGAATATACAGATAGTTCTGATCTTGCCCATTTTAAAATTCCTTGAGAATTATAATTAATCAACAATTTTTTTAATCCTGAGCTACCAGCAATATATATATTTGAACCTGAGTTATCTATTGCGATTGAACTTCCAACATCAAATGAGACTCTGGCATCTGGTGTATTATAACCCTTTATCCATACAGTGTCTATTTCTTGAGAAATCAACAACAGAACAGTAAAAGTTAAAATTAAAATTAATTTTTTGATCATCTATTCCTCCCTCAATTTAAATACTTTAAATTTATATTCATCCCTTCCCACCAAAACTTTTAAAAAATATATTTCATCAGGAATTATTTTTAAACTTTTATCAAAAATACATGAAACATCTGCAAAATACTTTTTATTTAAAACGCACTTCCCATATTTGTTAAAAAGATATATTTTTAAAGGTTTATTTGAATTAATAATTTTTAAAGGAATCACACCATCTCTTACATATACTGAAGATAAAAAAATGTTTGTTTTGTTTTTCAGGCTTTTTTCCATTACATTAACATAAACATTTTTCTTAAAATATATTTCTTCATTCCAGTCTCTTGTATCTGTCCATAAGACACAGACTTTTTTGCCATCATCCACTATTGAAGCACCATAAGAATTATCTGCGCTCACAAGAATGGTTTCTGGTTTCCAATATAGCCCTTTATTTTCTGAATATTTATAAATTAAATAAAATTTATTGTTATGCTTTTCTTCCCATATTGCCCTTATATAATTTTTATAAATTGAAATTGATGGTTCCCATTCCTCCTTCTCATCCATATCTCCTAATAAAGTTGGGGACGTCCAAGATACTCCTCTATTAACTGATCTTGAAAAGTAAACTGTATTCGTATTTAAGTCGACATATACAACCCCCACGAGAGAATCGTAACAGGATATTGAACAATATCTTATATCAGAATTTATATAAGTAATTTTCCTGTCCTGTTCAAAACTTTCACCATTATTTAACGACCTTGTATAATAAATTTTATATCCTGTATTAAATTCCCTTAAGTCATACCATACGATATGAACTATTGAATCCCATACACAGATTGAAGGTCCTAATTGTGCAAGGTTAGTAGGAGTAGTAATTTGCCTTTCAGGTTCAAAACTTTCACCATTATCTAAGGATCTCGTATAGTAAATTTGATAGTCTATATAATTTCTTGCATCGTCCCAAACAATATGAACAGTTGAGTTCCACACTGCAACAGATGCCCAGCCAGAGCCCAACGGTGCATAGGTAATTCTCCTCTCACTTTCAAAAGTTTCTCCATAATCCCTGGAACGCTTATAATAGATTTCTCCGGCACCATCATCTCTAAAATCTGACCATACTATATGAACAAAAGAATCTTTAACTGCAATCGCGGGATAAAGAGAAAGTGAATCATTGTAAGTTAATCTCCTAGGTGATTCCCATGTTTCCCCTTTATCAAATGACCTTGCATAATAAATTTCAGGATTTCCATCTCTTTCATCAACCCAAACAGCATGAATTGTATCTCCAGAAATTGCTAAACTTTTTGTATTGTTTAAAGAAGTATATGATGCAGCAAAGTCATTGGTGACTCTTGTGTCAGGATACCATTCTGAATACAAATATTTTATACACAATATTAAAATTAAAAGAAACTCGAAGTTATTTTTCATTTTGAGTAATCTCCAAACATATAACAAGCATATCTTGAGTATTCAATATTCCTTGTGAACCTGCTATATATAACTTATTTGAGTTTAACACCATATCCTTACCAATATTTTGTGTTGTTCCAGTATAGTGATAAGCCCAATTTTCTTGTCCATTAATAGATGAGAAACTTCTGATAACTAAATGAGGAGGCGGCGTTTCTCTTCCTAAAGCATAAATGATTCCATTTTCATTATATATTAATTTACTGCAGTTTCCTACCACAGTTCTGAAATAGCTCCATCTCCATATACCGGTTGAAGCTAAACTCATAGTAATCCAGCCACTATTCCATGGAGCATAACCCGTTGTTCCTCCTACATATAAATTCCCATCTAATCCAAAAACTATATCTAAAAAATCAGAGGTGTTGGATTGAGTATTGGCACCTTGGTAAAAATACATCCAATTTTCGTGCCCATCAATATCCAGAGAAGTAACCAATCCTCCTGAACCACATGTTCCTATTAAATAAATATTTTCCTCTTTATATAAGACTTTATTTCCTCTTGTGCTTCCACCTGAAGGAGCAGAATATTCATAAATCCATTTTTGATTTCCTAAATTATCAAAACTTATTACTACTAATCTAGTTGAACCAGAATAAGAAACATACCCACTTACATAAATATTTCCATTGCCATCATGAGTTAAATAATTAGCAATGCCGGGATAGTAAACTGATGTATCCGGATATATTTTTATCCATCTTTCATTTCCCATTGTATCCAAACTTATAACCATAAATCTTGGAGAATAGTTCGATTGAGGAGAAAAACCTTTCCCTGCTATATATAAATTTCCGTCTACTCCATAAATAATAGAATTACCTGCATCCATGCCCTGAGTATCATAGGTGTAAATCCATTTTACCGCGCCGTTAGAATTTAAACAAATAGTTATCAGAATCCCTTCGGATTCAAGGCTCCCTGTTAAATATATTTTCCCTCCTATATAAATCATATCATTTAAATAATCTTTACCCGGATAATTGTAAATATATATCCATCTCTGATTGCCCAGTGTATCAAGACTTATAACTGTTATGTCTGTATTGT
>JAUQPS010000071.1 GCA_030550205.1 bacterium | reverse complement strand
GCGGTTATATGATAAGCATCTGCACTTTGGCCATAACCCACAATTTCAGCATATATCTTAGCACCTCTCTTCAAAGCACTTTCAAGCTCTTCTAAAACAATTATTCCAGCCCCCTCACCCATTACAAATCCATCCCTTAATTTATCAAATGGTCTTGAAGCTTTTTCTGGTTCATCATTTCTTGTAGATAATGCTCTAATTTGATTAAATCCAGATATTGCTATTGGTATAATTGGGGCTTCACTTCCTCCTGCTAAAATTATATCCGCATCTCCATACTTAATCAATCTATAAGCCTCACCAATTGCATGAGCAGATGAGGAGCAAGCAGAAACTGTGCAAAAATTTGGACCTTTAAATTTAAACTTAATAGAAATAAGACCACTTGCCATATCAGGAATCATCATAGGAACAAGATATGGACTTACCCTATCATATCCCCTTTCAAATGCAACTTTTAATTCATTTACAAGTGTTTCAATACCACCTATTCCACTTGCTATTATAACACCAACCTTATCTGGATTTACATTATATAACTTCGCATCTTCAACCGCTTCAATAGCAGCATATAAAGCGTATAAAGAAAATCTATCAAGCTTACTTAAAGGAACACCCGCCTCTTTTTTCTCTAATCTATCACTTGGATCAAAATCCTTAGGTAATAATCCCGCTATTTGAGTTTTTAAATTTGAAGGGTCAAATCTATCAATTTTTCTAATACCACTTTTACCATTAATTAAGTTATTCCAAAACTCATTTACATTTTTTCCAAGGGGCGTTAATGCCCCCAAGCCCGTTATTACTACTCTTCTCATGCTTGTAATTTTGACTTTATATAATTTATAGCATCACCAACAGTCCTAATTTTTTCAATATCTTCATCTGGTATTTTAATGCCAAATTCTTCTTCAAACTTCATAACAAGTTCCATAAGTCCAATTGAATCAGCTCCAAGGTCCTCTATGAATCTTGCATCTTCTCTTACTTGTGAGGGATCTATGTATAGCTCATCCGCTATAATCTTCTTGAATTTTTCAATATCAAAGTTCATATTCACCCTCCTTTTTTAAATAAAGCTTTGAAAATTTTAAAGGCTAAAATGACTTCTCTTAAAAACTAACCTGTAATATAGTTCAGATATTAAGAATAAAACAATACAAATTATTAAAATTTCAATATAGCCATTTATTGATGGATAAATAAGTAAAATAAATGAAGCAATTGCCAAAGCTAATTTTATCTCATTAAGAGCTAAAAATACAAGTGATATAAAAGCAGACATTTTAATGTAAGTATATTGAGAAATAAAAAAAACTATTAAAAGTCCAATAATTGACATTATTTGTGAAGTATATATTCCAAGATATACAACAGTTGTATTTTTATTAACTTTCTTATCACCTTCATAATCTAAAATGGCAGTCATAATATAAGCACAAGCCATAATCAATGTAAAAATTAAACTTTCCTTTGATATAGAACCATAACCAATACTAAAAACAACAAATCCATAACCAATTGCATTTGTTAATAAATCTAAAAATGCCTTATCTTTAAATGAAAATGGTTTTAGTGAATAAAGCATAGAAAGAATAATTAAAGTAAAAAAGTAAAATTTCTTTTCACTTAAAATTGATAAAAAAATACTCAAAATAAACAAAAAAATTGAAAATTTAAGTGCTAACTTAATTGAAATTTTATTTTGGGGTAAAATGAGAATTTTATTGTTTATTTTATCTGTTTCAATATCCGTAATTTGATTTATTACATAAGCAAATGCAGAAATTGTTATTAGGGTAAAAATTTCAAAATAATTAATGTTATTTTTTGAAAGAAAAATTCCATTTAAATAAAAAATAAGGGTTGGTATAAAAAGATGGGGTCGTGTTAAAAAAAAAGATGAATAAAATTACTCACTTTCAAGAAAAACTTTATATGCCTTATATG
This sequence comes from bacterium, assembly GCA_030550205.1. Taxonomy (GTDB): domain Bacteria; phylum Hydrothermota; class Hydrothermia; order LBFQ01; family DSFT01; genus DSFT01. The sequence continues at coordinate 6,206 of JAUQPS010000071.1, read as the reverse complement.
TCATATATAAATCCGCCTTTGAGCTTATTTCAAAAGGAGAATGCATATTTAAAATAGGTGCTCCAATATCAATTATATCCATACCATATTCTGCAAGAAATATAGCAACAGTTCCTCCCCCACCCTCATCAACTTTCCCAAAAATACCAGTTTGCCAAATAACATTATGTTTATTAAATAAATTCCTTATATAACCTGTAAATTCTGCACTTGCTTCACTTGAATAATATTTCCCTCCACTCCCAGTATATTTAACAATAGCAACACCATAATTTAACTTAGCACTATTATTTGGGTCATCAACTTCTTTAAAGTTAGGATTTGTGGCACTTGTAACATCTGCTGATATTGCCTTTGAATTATATAAAGCACTTTCAACAGAATAATAATTTAATGATTTTTCAATTTCAAGAATTCTTTTGACAACAACATACAAAAATTTACTCCTGGCAGAAGTATTTCCAAAAGAACCAATTTCCTCTCTATCTACAAATAACAATAAAATTGGATATTCATTATTTTCAATATCCATAAGAGCTTTTAAAGAAGTCCAAACACATATCCTATCATCTTGACCATATCCTCCAATCAAACTTCTATCTATTCCAATATCTCTTGGTTTATATGCAGGAACAATTGTAATATCCGCAGAAACTAAGTCTTCTTCTTCCACTTCATATTTTTCTTTTAAAATTTTTAATATATTCTTTTTAACTTTATTTTCCTTTTCTCCATCTAAGGGTATAGAACCAAATAAAACATCTAATTTTTCACCTGGTAATGCTTCATCTATCTTTTTGTCTTTTTGAATTTTCCCAAGATGTGGTAATAAATCGGCAATTGTAAAAACTGGCTCATCTTCTTCTTCACCAATTACAATATATTGCCTTCTATTATATTTATTTACAATAACTCCATGAATTGCAAGTGGTATAGAAAACCATTGATATTTTTTAATCCCTCCATAATATTGAGTATCGAGTAACAAAAGCTCACTATCTTCATATAAAGGTTTTGGTTTTAAATCAAGTCTTGGAGAATCTATATGAGAAATAATTATTTTAAATCCATCAATTGCTTTCCTTTTACCCCTCTTATAAATAGCTACTATTCTATCTTTATCAGAAAATATAAGTTTTTCTTCATTATAATTAAAGCCATCTTTATAACCATTCTCCATTGCCAAACTTGTTATATAATTTACAACTTCCCTTTCCGTTTTACACAAACCTAAAAATTTCTTATATTCTTCTGCTAAACTAAAAATTTCTTCCTTTTCTTTTGAAGATATTTTTTCCCATACATTTGCCATAGTTTAAAAGTTTAAAGTTTAATTATATTAAACATTACAAGTCTCTCAAACTTATATATAAGTTTAACTTCTCTACTTTCAAAAATTCCCTTCTTTTCTATTACCTTTCCCACAATCCCTACAAATAATCCATATGGAAAGGAACCATCTAAGGAAGATGTTAAAATAGTATCTCCTTCCTTAATATCTGCACCTTCTGGTATATAAGAAATTTTAGGAATATTACCACCCTCAAAAATTCCAAGATAATTACTCCTTTTAATAATAACAGAAGCAGAAAAATTGGGATTATATATTGTTATAGCAATACTTGAATTTTTATTAACTTCTACAACATTGCCAATTAATATATTTTTTATAGTTAAAACATCACCATATTTAACACCATCTTTGCTTCCAACATTTAATATAATCTCCTTTGGATATAAACTTGGTAAAAATGAAATTGAAAAAGCTTTAATATGACTTTTATCTTCAAGAAGAATAAGCCTTTGAAAATTTTCTCTTAAACTATAAATATCCCAAATTAAATGAGAAAGCTCAATAACAGGATAATAAAAATATTTAAAGTTCTCAAATATCAAAACTCTTGGTAGTTTAAATAGAAAAAGAATAGAAATTATAAAAATTAAAAAATTATAAAAATTCACATCATCTTGATTTTAAAATTCTTCTTCCTTTTGAAAGCAAAGGTTTATATTTATCAAAGTTTTCAACAATCCTTCCTATACCTCTTATTACTGTTTCAAGTGGATAATCTACACGGTGAACTTTTATATTTAATTCTTCTTGAATTCTTAAATCTAATCCTTTTATAAGTGAGCCTCCTCCTGTTAAGTATAATCCTTCATCAAGCACATCCCTAACTAAATCAGATTTAGCATTTTCTAATAATCTTGAAATTGCATTTATAATTTGATTTATAGGTCCATCTAATGCTTCCTTTATTTCTAAGGATGATACTCTTATAGTTTTTGGTCTATGTTGAATTACATCCCATCCCGATATTTCAATATATTCTTCATTTTCAAAAGGATACGCACTTCCAATTTTAATTTTGATTTCTTCTGCGGTAAGATAACCTATATTTGTATTATATTTTCTTCTAATATAATCTATAATCGCTTCATCCATTTCATCCCCTGCTACTTTAATTGAATTTTGATGAGCAATCTGATTTAATGAAATTATAGCAATTTCAGAAGTTCCACCACCTATATCTACAATCATATTTCCTTTTGGTTTTGAAATATCAAGACCAATACCAAGTGCAGAAGCAATTGGCTCATATATCAAAAATACTTCCCTTGCACCCGCTCCAATACCAGCATCTATAACTGCTTTTTTTTCAACCTCATTAGCACTAGCAGGTATTCCAATAATAAGAGTAGGACTAATAAATTTACTAACTTTTTTTATAATTCTATTAAGAAATTCTTGAACAAGCTCTAAATTTTCAATAACTCCATCTCTAATAGGTCTAACCGCAAATATTCCCTCAGGTGTTTTACCATACATCATTTTTGCTTCTTCACCAATTGCAATAACTTCCTTTTTTTCAATGTCATAAGCAACAACAGAAGGAATTCTTAAAACAATGCCTTTCCCTTTTTGATAAACAAGTGTATAAGCGGTTCCTAAATCTATACCAATCTCCGATGCAAAGAATTTAAACAAAGCCTGAAATTTTAAAGTTTATTAAAAATTTTTTCTTTTAGAATAATTGAAAGAAAAAATATATTTATTGAAATAAAAATTGCAAACAATATCTGGAATGGATAAAAGTAAATTTCATATTGGATATTTGGACTAAATTCATCTTTTATTCTTATACGATTTAGTGGTGAAAATAAACTCCTTAAAAATCTCCCAAATTTAACACAATATTCACAATTTAAATTTTCTATAAAATAAGCAATTTTCCTCCCATAACTTTTAGCCATTAAATCATCTTCTATAACAAGCATCTCTATTGCATTATTTCTATATTCATTATAAATAGTTTTCTTTGAAATTTTACCATTAAAGCTAATTATTACTACTTTATTTAAGAAATCTTCTACGTTTTTACTGCTTAAAGCAATTCTTCTTACTTCATAAGCAGAAAGTGGAATTTTATTTAAATCAAAAAACATTATTCCTAAATTAACATCAATTAAAACCCATTTATTATATTCATAAGAATAAAATTCATTTATTGTATGTCCCTTTCCTCCAAGACCATCAGAACTTGCAAATTCAATTAATCTTGAATTTAATTCATTCATTTTTGCTAAAAAATTAAACAATATCGCATCATTATAACAAGAGCCAACTATATCTGAAAATCTATATATTTCATAAATTTTTAAGGGGTCTTCTGTTAGCCATGTTTTTACTTTTTTATTTTGTTTCATTTGAAGAATATAATAAAGTATTGTTATGGACTTTTCAATTGAATTATTTATGCTTGCAGGTTTTAATTGATTTGTATAAACAATATCGGGATTGTTTATTGTTTTTACATAGTTTAAGGCACTTCTCATTTTATGATGGTTTGAAAAGATAAAGAGAAAATAAATTATTATCAAAGGATAAAGATATGTTAAGAATTTCATATGTAAGTTTTTGATTTTGTTCTATAATAATAGTATTCATAATAGCTCTTTTCACCTCTTACACCATTTAATACATAAGCAATAATTTTTTCTTTATTTATTAATTCAAAGGAATGTAAAATTTTGTCTATTGGAGTTTCATCATATTTTATAATAAATATAATTCCTCCTAAATACTCAGATATAACACTACTTTCAGAGATACCGATAATTGGTGGAAGGTCTAATAAAACGAAATTAAATTCATTTGAAAGAAATGTTAAAAAATTATTAAATTTTTGATTTATAAATACACTAAGTGGATCAATAAATTCATTACCCGCTGGTATAAAAAAGAGATTTTCATCTAATTTAAGAATTAAATCTCTATAATCGGTATAAATAAAATTTGAAAGGCCCTTTGAATGGTGCAATTGAAAATAATGAGTTAAGCTTTTTCTTCTTAAATCTGCATCTATAAGAATAACTTTATATTTCATCATACATAATATAGATGAAACATTTAGGGTTATAAATGATTTCCCTTCTCCTTGAACACTACTTGTTATTCCAATTAAATTAAACTTTTGATTTATTATAGATTTTAAAACTAATATTCTAAAACTTTCAAGAGCATATGAACCATTAAAAATTTTTTCATAATTTCTTGAAATACATATATTAAATGGCATATCTTCCAAATTATCCACATAAGGAATTTCAAATACATTTTTAACATTTAATTTCACTTGAACCTCTTCTAAACTCCTTAATGTATTTTTTAGATATTCATTTAAAAATATCAATAGTAGAGAAAAGAAAATTGAAAATAAAATTGAAAACATAATGTTTCTTGGAAGACTCTTTAACTTGCTTTCAATTATTGGTTTTTCTGAAATTTGAAATAATTTAAAATCATTTTTCATACTTACTTCCTCCATTTCTATTTCATTTAACTTTTTATTTAATAAAGATAACATTTCCATCAAAGATTGTCTTTGAGCATTAAGCTTACTTAACTCATTTTCAAGATTAATAACATAATCAGATGCTCCTTTTATTTCAAGCTCTTGCTCTTTTAAAACTTTTAATTTTTCAGTTAAATAAATTATTCTCTTCTTAATGACATTTCTTATATTGCTTTTTAAACTATCTATAATCATTTGCAAAAATTTATATTCACTACTCTCTTGTCCATATCTTAAAGAAAGAACTTTTATAGAATCTTCTAATAGTCTAATTTTGTTTAAATACTCATTTATAATACTATCAGATGTTAAAATAATAGTTTTAGAATTGTTTAAATAATTTGATAAATTTTGGATTTCCATTTGGGTTAAAAATATCTGATTTACAATATAACCTGCAAAATTTGGATTATTGTCAATTTCAAGTTTTACATTTTTAATTTTTTCATCTATATTTTCAATCTCACGATTATAATAATCAATTTGATTACTTATTAAAGTTTTTAATTTGCTATAAGTTTCTCTTTTTTGAGCTAAATTCTCTTCAAATAAGAAATTGATAAAGGATTTAAAAATCTCCCCTTCATATTCCTCCTTTGACTTAAATGATATGTATATCATATTTGGTGAAAATTGAGGTAAATTTTTAGATTTTATAAATTCAGAAGAATTTGTAACTTTTAAATTTAATTTAGATAAAAATTCCCTTACCGCTACATCATAATCCAAAAACTTAATTTTTACATAACCATCAACATTAGAAACAATATAATAATTTTCATTTTTTGTATTTGTTTTAAAATCATATACTCCAACATTGAAAGGTTTATAAAAATGAATTTCTTTAATTAACATAGATTTTGGCTCTTTTTGTAAAATTTTGAAATTATAGTTATTTGATATAATGAATTTTTTGATAGTATAAGTGTTTATTATGTAATCTAATACTTTTTGATAAGTTGGTTCATCCTCCTTTGTAGGATATAAATAATCCAATAAATTCTCCGTAGAGTTTCTTTTGTTTTGTTCAATAATGAGTCTTGCTTCCCATACAAATAATTTTTGCTTCCTTTGAATAAAACTAATTATAAGTATTAATGTTAAGAAAAGAAGGAGGTTAAAGATAAAAATTTTATAATACTTTTTTATGTAAAACATATCTCACCTCACTATGTAAAATTCAACCTTTCTTTGAGATTTTCTAAATTCACCTGTATATGAAAGTCTTAATTTATGAGAAGGAGCACCAAGATTTATAAGATATTTAGCAACAGATAAAGCTCTTGCAGATGATAATTCCCAATTTGAAGGATACTTCTTTGCAAGCTCTCCTTTAATAGGTAATGAATC
>JAUQPS010000070.1 GCA_030550205.1 bacterium | reverse complement strand
AAATTAAGAGTTTTAATAAAGCGATGATAATTTATATTATTTTGTCTTTTGTAGTTTTATTTTTGGGATTTAGTTTTGTAGCTTTTGAGATTGCTTATCTTTCATTATCTTATCCAACTATTTATAAATTAACAAAGAGAAAATTTTATATTGAAAATCCAGCAGGTATTTTATTTACAATTTTGCTTGGAGTTAATTTATTTGCTATATCTTATGCAATTTTAAATTTTAATTTTTTTAAAACATTTTTACCAGAACATTTATCTGCCCTTATAAGTGGTATAATTTCTACAATTGTATTTGTATTAATTTCAGAATATGTTCCAAGGCTTGTTGCAAGGTCAAATCCAGAAATTATCTTAAAGTTATTTTCAAGCATTATAACAATTTCATATTACTTAATTTTCCCAATAAATTTAATTTTAAAAGCATTTTCTCCTAAAAAGCCAGAAGATATTTTAAAATTTTATTTAGATGAGCTTGAAAGAGCAAAATTTATAAATCAAAATGAAAAAATAATTTTAAATAAAAGCTTAAATTATCTTGAACAGCCTATTGTGAAATTTGTAAGAGCATTTTCTGAATTTGAAATTTTTGATTGTGAGAAAATTAAAACAATTTCATCTCCAAAGAGTTATTTAATTTTAGTTAGAAAGAATAATCAGATAGTTGGCTATATTTATAAGAAGGATTTGTTAAAACTTGATGAAATGGATGTTGAAGATATTATAAGAGAGCCTATTTTTTTAGATGAGAATGTTCCTATATATGATGCAATTTTAGAGATGAAGAGAAGAAAAGTAAATGTTATTTTTACAAAGAATGGAATTTTAACAATTGAAGATATTTGGAAAGGAATACTTTAAAATTTTTAAGTTGCTTGAAGAGATTTTATATAGATATAATTTCCCAAAGTATAAAAGGAAATTAAAGAATTTTAATGCGTTCGCAAAAAGTGTTAATGAATTGTGTGGAGATACAATTGAAATTTATTTGGAAATTTTAGAAGATAAAATTTTAGATATTGGTTATGAAGGTAAGTGTTGCACTATTAGTCAAGGAGTTTTAGAGATTTTAATTGATAAGATTTTAAATGAAACGATAAGTGATATTAAAAAATTGGATGTAAATTATTTAAACGATTTAATTGGTGAGAATATAATAAAAGTTAGGACAAAATGTGCTTTAATTGGACTTGAAACTATAAAAAAGGCAATTGAAAAATATGAAGGAAATTCTTGAATTTATAGAAGAGGTTGAAAGACTTAAATTTATTCCAAGAAGTGGATGGTTATATTATGGTATAAAACAGCCTGAAAGTGTGGCGGAGCATTCATTTATGGTAACATTTTTAAGTTTAATAATAGGCTTATTTCTTATTAAAAAGGGGAAAAGTGTTGATTTAAAGAAATTGTTAATTATGAGTTTAATTCATGAGCTTGGAGAAATAAAAATTGGAGATATCCATTTAGTTGCTAAAAGTTATTTGGGTTTTGATATTGTTGATAATGCAGAGAAAAAAGCAGCTTTTGATTTATTAGAAAATTTAAAATTGGATGAGCTTAAAGAAATTTATGAGGAGTTTTTAGAAAATAAAAGTGAAGAGGCAAAAATTGTTAAATTATGTGATAAACTTGAACTTGTTATTCAGGCAAGAATTTATAAAAAAATCGGTTATAATAATGTAGATGCAATTTTAAATAAAGATTATGAAGAGTTTAAGGATTTTAAGGATTTAATGGATGTGATTAAAAAGCTTTAAAATTTCAAGTTATGAAACGATACCAAAACTATCCTGGGGTAGTTGGTTGGGTTTATGGTGGTAAATTGAACTTTGAAAGAATTTTATTTCTACTTCATAGAATTACAGGTATTGCTTTGATTTTTTATTTATTAGCTCATATTATTGTAGTAGGTTTTAGGGCTTATAGTCCAGAAATATGGGATAAAATTATGCGCAAAATATCTGGACATTATGAAAATGTATTTAATCCAACGATATATTTTCTTGAATGGCTTTTACTTGTTGCAGTTATATTTCATATGGTAAATGGTATAAGATTAATATTTTTAGAGCTTGGTTTTTTCATAGGAAAACCCCAAAGACCTGTATATCCTTATAAGACTTCTATTGATTATCAAAGGGTTTTCTCTTGGATACTTATGATTATTGCAAGTATTTTTATAATTTACAGCATATTTGCTTTTTATAGTCCTTTAAGGAGGTAATTATGAGAGAAGGAAAGCTTTGGTTTTTACATATTTTAAGTGGAGCTTTACTTGTTGTTTTGCTTGGAGGTCATATGTATTATATGCATCTTTCTGGAACTGACCCTCTTTCTGTTGAAAATACATTTAAAAGGGCAAAGGATATATTTTTCCCTATAAGTTATACTTTATTTGTTGCTCTTGCATTATTTCATGGATTATATGGTTTAAGAGGTATTTTATTAGAGCGCTTTCATACACCATTTTCTCAAAAAATTATAAATATCCTTCTTTCTTTTGTTGGATTTATATTTTTCTTATATGCTTTAATAACTACGTGGATACCTTATTTTAAAACTTTTTAGGAGGCATAATATGATTGTTAAATTTAAAGTTTTTAGATATAATCCAAGCCTTGAAAAACCATATTATAGTGAATATGAGCTTGAAGTTTATAAGGGAATGACTGTTCTTGAAGCTCTAAATGAGATTAAGGCAAAAATTGATAGCACTTTATCTTGGAGACAATCTTGTAGGATGGGGGTTTGTGGTAGTTGTGCTATGGTTATAAATGGTAAGCCTTCCTTAGCTTGTCAAACCCAAGTCTTAGAACTTAAAAGTGATGAAATTATAATAGAACCATTAAAATCATTCCCAGTTATTAAGGATTTGGCTTGTGATTTAAATAATCTTTTTAGACATCATACATCTGTAAAACCTTATATAATTAGAAAAGATTTAGAAGAAACGACAAGTCCTGATAGTGAATTTATTCAAACGCCAGAAGAACTTGAAAATTATTTACAATTTGCATATTGTATAAAATGTGGTGCTTGTATTTCTGCATGTCCTATTTCTCAAAGTAATGAAGAATTCCTTGGACCACAAGCTTTAATGTCTGCTTTAAGATATATTTATGATAATAGAGATGATGGTTTTGAAGATAGATTAAGTATTTTAGATTCTCCAAATGGATGTTTTAGATGCCATTTTGCTCAATCTTGCTCCTATGTTTGTCCAAAAGGAGTAGACCCTGCGAAAGCTATTCAATATCTAAAAAGAGAAATTGTTTTATATTCACTTGGTATAAAGAAAAAGAAGAAATTGGCTCAAACTCAAAAACTTGGTGAGAAGCTTTCTGAAGTTCCAGAAAAATACAAATATCCAGAATTTACTTTATCTAAACCAACATAGCTTTAAAATTATAAAACTATATGAGAGAAGATTCGAGTAAAATAATTGTTAAAGTTCTTGAGATTCTTAATAATTCAAGAGATTTGTCCCAGATGCTTAATTATATTGCTATTTCTGTTTGTGAATTAATCGGAGCGGATAGTTGCTTTATATATTTATATGATAAGGATAATAATGAGCTTATTTTAATGGGTTCTTCATCAATTAATCATAAGGCAATAGGAAGGATAAAATTAAGTCTTGGTGAGGGACTTGCAGGACTTGTAGGTAAGGAAAGGAAAATAATTTCTATAAGTAAGAAGGCATATAAAGATAAAAGGTTTAAAGTTTTTAGAAATTTAAAGGAAGATACATATGAAGCAATAATTTCAGTTCCAATAATATTTGGTGATAATTTAGTTGGCGTTATAAATGCTCAGCATAAAAATGAGCATAAATATACAAAAGCAGAAAAGAATTTATTAGAAATGTTTTCAAAGTTAATAAGTGGAGCCTTAGAGAGAGATTGGTTATATGAGCAATATAAGAAGAAAGCTGAAATTCTTGAAAATATATTAGATAGTATATTGGATGAAAATGGAGATATTGTTCAAAGACTTGAAAGTATAATTTTTAAAATTCTTAAAAAACCTGTTAAAGTTGTTCAAGATGTAAAAATTCAATCGGATATAAAATCTAAATATTTTTCTGTAATTTTAAGTGAAGGTTATATAACTGATGATCAAAGGAAAGCAATTTCCTTAATTTTAAATCAAGCGGATTTAATAATAAAAAACAAAAAACTTAAGGATGAAATTGAAGAAAGGAAATTAGTTGAAAGAGCCAAAGGGATTTTAATGAAGTATGGAATGAGTGAAGAGGAAGCTTATAACTATATAAGAAAGAAAGCTATGGATACAAGAAAAACGATAAAGGAAATTGCAGAATCAATAGTTATATTAAAGGAGGTGAAGTTATGATGCGCTCACTTATCTTAGCAGCCACATTGGCTGCTCTCTTGCTCTTTGGTTGTAAGCGTTCTGAGACAATAAAGGAAGTAGCCCAAGATGATATAAACTTTTCCACTCAGGCGGTCCAAGAAGTAACTCAATCTTCTGTTGGAAATATATCAGATCCTGGCGCTCCTGTTGGACTTAGTAGGTATACAGGTGGGTTCTTTTTATATAGATATACAGGAGGATTTTTCTTATATTCAAATGAATATGTTGATGAATATGTTGATTTAAGGCAAAAGGGTTGTGTTAGCTATAATCCTGCAGATACGACGGATAGTGATGGGGATAAAGTTTATACTAATGCAGCTATATCATTTAACTGTAATGGGACTGATACTATAATTAGAAACAGTAAAGAATATAAATTAGATTATCAAATAGTTGGAACCTTGAATCATAATGATCCTGATGCTACTAATCCATTTATTTTCTCTTCTTCCTGGGGTAATCCATTTAAGTTCTACGTTAAGATAACTGATTTAAGCACAAATACTTCTGAGGAATTTGATAATGAACAGGCAGGAAATATAAGTATGGAAAAAGTCCAAGACGGTGTTTATAGACTAATTAGAAATCTTAAATATGCAAAGCAAAGTAGTAATTGTAGGTTTATTCAGGTAACAGAAACTACATATGTATTCTTAGATCAAGCCCCAAATTGGCATCCAGGTGATACCTTAGGAAGTCAAACAATTAAGACTTGGCCTATTGGTAAGGGTAAGCTTGTCACATGTTCAGGTGTTGAGGTTAATTTATCGTTTGTACCAACAGATACTTTAAAAATTGCAAAGTGTCCAAGTGGTTCTGTTGGAATTACTTCTGGTAATTTACTTATAAGGCTTGAATTGCCTACTGGAACTCAGGAATTTCAAAAGTCATTCTCTTGTTCTCAATAAGGGGCTTTTGCCCCTTCCTTTAAAATTTTCAAACTTATGAAACGCACTTATCAACCTTCAAGAATTAAAAGAAAAAGAACACATGGTTTTAGAGCAAGAATGAAAACAAAAGCAGGAAGAAAAGTTTTAAAGAGAAGAAGAAGGAAAGGAAGAAAGAGATTAACAGTTTAGTCCTAATGAAAAATTTATTTATTAGTTTAATTAAAGGTTATCAGCTTTTTATATCTCCTATACTTCCAAGTAGTTGTAGGTTTTATCCTACTTGTTCAAATTATATGATATTAGCAATTGAAAAATATGGAGTTTTAAAAGGTTTTATTAAGGGAATTTTTAGAATTTTAAGGTGTAATCCATTTTCAAAAGGAGGTATTGATTATCCATGAGCAATAGAATTTTAATCTATCTTTTAATTGCCCTTTCAATATTTTTTCTTTGGACTATTTTATTTCCACCACCAAAGCCAAAGCTTGATAAACAAGTAAATATAAAAATTGATATTCCAATTGCAGATAGTCTAATATCATTTGAAAATGATTTATACAAAGTTCAAATTTCAAGAAAAGGTGGGTTTATTACAAGCTTTTATGTAAAAAAATATAAAACCGAACTTTTGGGAAATTATCCTATTTTTATTTTTAAAAATTTAAAAGATAAGTCCTTTAATTATAAAATCTTTCAAAATCAAATAATTTTATTTTCAAATGGAGATAGTATAATTTATCGTTTCAAAAAGAATTATTTAGTTGAAGTCATTTCTTCGGATAGTGAAATTATTTCATATGGTATAGCTCATAATGTTCAAAATTCTTATGAAAAGCGATATGCTTCCCTTTTATATTATCAAGATAAATGGCATAATATTCATGAGGATAAATTGTTTTTACCTTATGAAATTAAAAGTGCTCAATTCTTAGGTTCAAGAACTCAATATTTCCTCTTTCTTATATTAAATCCAACTTCTTCTTCAAAAGGCTTTTTATATGATAGTAGAATTATTATTGAGACAAAACTAAATAATTCATTTTCATTTTATTTAGGACCAATTGATCCACAAATTTTAAAAAGTATAGATAAAAAACTTGAAATAATTTATGATTGGGGATTTTTCTTAATTGCTCCTTTCTCCCAACTTATATTTTATTCATTTAGATTCTTTTATTCTTTCATTCATAACTATGGCTTTGTAATTATTTTATTTGCTCTAATTATAAAACTGATATTTTCACCCCTCTCATATATTTCTTATAAATCTTTACAAAAGCTTGCTAAAATTCAGCCTCAAATTCAAAAATTACAAGTTATATATAAAGATGACCCAGAAAAGCTTCAAAAAGAAATTTTAAGAATATATCAAGAAGAAAAAGTAAATCCATTCAGTGGATGTTTGCCTTTGTTTATACAACTACCTATATTTTTTGCATTATATCAAGTTCTTGTTACTTCAATTGATTTTAAAAATGCAGAATTTATATTTTGGATAAAGGATTTATCTTCAAAAGACCCATATTTTATATTACCAATTTTGATGACTTTAATTAGCCTTTTAAATACATTAATTCAGCCTACAACTGATAAAAATGCTAAAACTATTGGCATTATAATGTCATTGGTCTTTCTTATTATATTCATAACATTTCCAGCGGGTTTGGTTTTGTATTGGTTAAGTTATAGCCTTTTTAGTGTTGTTGAACAATTTATATTTAAGAAGTTTATTTTAAAAGGAGGTAAGTAATATGGAATTTGTAGAGGAGACAGATCTTACAGTAGAGAGAGCTTTGAAAAAGGCTTTGGAAAAGCTAAAAGCAGATATAAATGAGGTAAAGTATGTTATTTTGAAAAAGGACCCAGTTGTTATAAGAGTTTATAGAAAAACTCAAGAAATTCAAAAGATGGAAGAGCTTTTAAAGGAATTTTTAGAAAAACTTGGAACAGTAGGTAAAATTCAAATTATTCCTGAAAGTAAGAATGTTATATATATTAATATAAAAACGAAAGATTTAGATGATGTTTTGATAGGTAGAGATGGAAAGAATTTGGATGAACTTGGATATTTATTAGGAGCGATATTTAAAAGAAAATTTGGAGAAAAATTTAAATTTATTTTTGATGTTAGTAATTATAAAAAGAGGAGAGAAAGTTATGTTGTAAATAAAGCAATAGCACTTGCAAAATTATCTATTCAAAATAAACTTGAATATACACTTGATCCCCTAAAAGGTAAGGAAAGAAGATTAGTAATTGAAGCTTTAAGAAAAATGGATGGAATTGAAATTAGAACAGTTGGTAAAGGTAAAAATGCGAAAATTGTTATTGTTCCTAAATGATAAATGATACTATTGTTGCTATTAGTAGTGGATATGGAGTATCTGCAATTAGTGTAATAAGAGTAAGTGGTCCTTTAACAACTGAAATTATAAAAAGAATTTTTAAAAGGAATTTAAGGGAAAGATATGCACATTATTTAAAGTTATATAATAGCGAAGGAAAAGTTATAGATGATGTAATAGCAATTTATTATAAATCACCAAAGAGTTATACTGGTGAGGATATGTTAGAAATATTTTGTCATGGAGGATTAGTAATTCCAAAGCTTATTGTTAAAGAAATTATAAAAATTGGAGCAAGACAAGCAGAACCTGGTGAATTTACAAAAAGGGCATTTTTAAATAATAAGTTAGATTTAATTCAATCAAGAACAATAAATGAAATAATAAATGCCAAGAATGAGAATGCTATATATTCATTAAGAAATAGACTTGAAGGCTTTTTATCTAAAAAATTGGAAGATTTAAGAGAAAGTTTATTGGATTTATTAAAGGAAATTGAAGCAAGGATTGATTTTGAAGAAGATGTGCCAGAGATTTCAAAAGAGGAAGTTTTTGAAAAATT
>JAUQPS010000069.1 GCA_030550205.1 bacterium | reverse complement strand
AAAGGGAATTATTATAATGGATTTATTTTCTGCATTTAATGAATTGGATTTTAATTTTCAAGCATATTTCTCAAAAGTTGTTAGTCCAACGGAGGATAAATTCACTGCTAATCATTATTTGAACATTAAAACTGGTTTATTTATTTATATTCCAAAAAATGTAATAGTTGAAAAACCTTTCCAAGTTCTCTTTGTTCATAATTCAAATAACATAGCACTTTACCCCCATATTTTAATAGTATTAGATAAAGGAGCTAATTTTAGCTATATTGATGAATTATATTCCATAAATGAAGATATTAGTGGCTTTTATAACCCCGTTTATGAAATTTACTTACATGATAATAGTTTGCTTAATTTCTCTTCAATTTATGATTTTAATTTGAACGTTTATTCTTATGGAAGAAGAAGAGTTATCTTAAATAGAGATAGTAAAGCGTATATAAATCATATTTGGATAGGTGGTAAGTATAGTGTTAATCATATGGAATTGCTTATGAATGGAGAGGGGAGTGAAGGTGAGGATATTCAGATTTTCTTTGGAAGAAAAGAACAGTTTTATAGTTTATATTCAAGATTAATGCATAGGGTTGGAAATAGTGTCGGTAATGTATTTGTAAGGGGAGCCTTAAAGGATAAGTCAAGGGCTCATTTTGATGGCCTTATTAAAATTTTCCCAAAAGCTCAAAATTCAAATGCATATTTACAAGAAAATACAATTTTGTTAAATCCTGGAACAAGGGCGGATGCTATTCCTGGTCTTGAAATTTCAGCCAATAATGTTAGATGCACTCACTCCGCTACTGTTAGTGAAATTGATTATGAAAAACTATTTTATTTAATGTCAAGGGGGCTTGATGAGAATAACGCTAAAAAACTTATAGTCCTTGGACATTTCAATTTAGCAATTGAAAGGATTCAAGTTGAGAAAATTAAAGATAGATTTTTAGATATTTTAAATGCAAATTTTGAATGAAATTGAATTTCTAAGCCCTGAAATTATAATTCCCCATGAAGAACCATCTCTTATAAAGCTAAATAAACTTATATCAAAAATTGAAAATGATGGATTTATTAACCATCCCATTTTATGCACAAAATTAAAAGATAAAATTATAATTCTTGATGGCACACATAGATTTTATGCTTTAAAACATTTAAATGTTAAATTTATTCCAATTCAATTGGTTCGTTATGATAAAAGGAAAGTTAGGTTAAGTAGTTGGTGTTGGCAGTTTAAAATAGATGATAAATTTCTAAATATCATAAGGAATTTTGATGGTAATTTTATAAGAGAAGTAAGAAGACCAAGAAATTATGAAATTTTAATAAAGTCAAATGAAAGCTTTATTTTAAAATTCAAAAATAGAATGGAATTCTTAAAATTTTTAGGAACTTTAAATAATTTTGATTATGAAAGAGTTTTAAGAGAACAGCTAATTGAAGGAATTGTATTTCCAACATTAAATCATAAGTTTTTCTTATTTTTAGCAAATAATGGATATAGAATTCCTTCTGGAATTACACGCTTTAAAGTTCAACATAGAATTTTATTTTTAAAAGTGCCTTTGAATGTTTTAAATAACCACGATAAAATTTTGGAATTTAAAAACCAAATTCAAAATAGAAAATATAGGGTTTATGAAGAAAGCGTTGTTATATTTGAGGAGTGAAGGCGTATGATAAGAAAATTTTTCATATTTTTTCTGATTTTATCCTGTGATTTTAAAGATTTTTATATTTTTGGTGTTTTTCCTTCTCAAAAGGAATTAGTATCGTCAGATGAAATAGAAGAGTTTGCTCAAAAGTTATCAAAAGAACTTAAAAAACCTGTTAGAGTTTATGTGGGTAAGGATTATGAGGATGTAATAAAGAGAATGAAAGCAGGTATTATTACTTTTTCTTTTGTTCCAGCGCTTAGTTATACAGAAATTAGTGACAATTATGATATGGTTTTAAAATTTGTAAGAAATGGAAAGACTTTTTATAGAGGTCAAGTTATTGTTCTTAATGAAATAAATGATATTAGTCAGTTAAAAAAGAAAAATTGGGCATTTCCAGATAAAAAATCTACAAGTGGTTATATACTTCCTTTATATCTTTTTTACAAACTTGGAATAGATGTAGATACATTTTTTGATTATAAATATGAAGCGGGTTCTCATGATAAGGCAGTTGAGTTATTATTGAGAGGAAATGTTCAAGTTGCTACAACATTTGAAGATGTTAGGGAAAGATTAAAGGATATATATCCAGATATCTTTCAAAAAACGAAGATATTATATTATACCGATTCTATTCCAAATGATGGATTTGCAATAAATAAAAAGTTAAGTAAGAGGGAGAGAGAAAATATTATAAGGGCTATTAAGAAATTGATAAAAGAAGATAGTGTTTTGTTTTATAAGTGGTTTGGTTCTTATACACTTACAGATGCCAAAAATAGTGATTATGATATTTTAAAAGAAATTCTTCGTTCTGTTTCAGATAAAATTTCAAAGTGAATATCTATAAAATTCTCAAATTCAAAATTTAATTTTTCTGGCCATTCAATTATCAAAATTGCTTTTTTGTTTATTATTTCATCTATTCCCAATTTTTCAATTTCAACATTCTCCAATCTATAAAAATCCATATGGTAAATTTTTATATCCTTAAATGTGTATTCGTTTATAATAGTGAAGCTTGGACTTCTTACATTTTTGATATTAAAGAATTTTAAAAATCCCCTTGTGAATGTTGTTTTTCCACTTCCTAATCCTCCATATAGTTTTATAACCATAGGAAATTTTTCAAGTTTTAAATTTTTTGCAAACTCGTAACCCAATTTTTCCGTTTCTTCTTCACTTCTACTTATAAATATCATGGATAAACCTTTGGTTTGATATAGCTTATAATATCAATTCTGTTATTACTAATTTTTGTTGATTTTGAAGTTGAATAAAAGAAAGAAGCAACATATTTAATAACTTCCTCTGGTAGTTTTCTATCTATGTTTTTAAATTCTTCAAGGATATTTTCTACGGTATGAGTAAAAGTATCTCCATTTTTAAACTCTTCACTTTCAAGTAAATATATCAAAAATTCTAAATTATTTATAGGTCCAAGGTATTTTATTTCTTTTAATCCCTCAAGTAATCTTTTCCTTGCAATTTCTCTATTTTCACCATATGAAATAATTTTTGCAATCATTGGGTCATAAAAGGGCGTTATTTCATTTCCAGTTATATATCCATAATCAATTCTTAAATGTGGCATATTTGGATATTCAATATATTCAATTTTTCCTGTTTGTGGAAAGAAATTATTTAAAACATCTTCTGCATATAATCTTGCTTCAATGCTATGCCCTCTAAATTTTATGTCTTCTTGTTTTAATTCAAGTTTTTTATTTTGGGCAACTTCTATTTGTAATTTTATTAAATCAAAACCTGTTATCATTTCACTTACAGGATGCTCTACTTGTATTCTTGAATTTACTTCAAGAAAATAAAATTCCCCTTGAGAATATAAAAATTCAATAGTTCCAGCATTTGTGTAATTTGTGTATTTTATAATTTTTTTGGCATATTCATATAGTTTTTCTCGCTCTTGTTCATTTAAAGCGGGACTTAATGCTTCTTCAATAATTTTTTGATGTCTTCTTTGTAGTGAGCATTCCCTTTCTCCAAAAACTAATATATTTCCATGTTCATCAGCTATTATTTGAACTTCAATATGTCTTGCTGGATATATGTATTTTTCTACAATAATTCTATCATCTGAAAAATTGTTTAATGCTTCTCTTTTAGCAGATAAAATTACTTCATCTATATTTTCAAAACTTTCAATTTTTTTCATCCCTTTTCCGCCACCACCAGCAGATGCTTTAATTAAAACAGGTAATCCAATTTTTTTAATATATTCCTTAATTTCATTTATGTCTTTTAAATCTGGAGAGCTTTCTGCTATTGGGATATTTATTTCTTTTGCAATTTTTTTGGCATTTGCTTTATCTCCAAGCATATTCATTGCTTTATAATTCGGTCCAATAAATTTTATATTATTCTCTTCTACAATTTTAGCAAATTTGCTATTTTCTGCCAGAAATCCATATCCTGGATGAATAGCATCTACTTTATATTTCTTTGCAATATCTAAAATCAGTTCTATGTTCAAATAATTTAAAGGCTCTCCAATGTTTTGGGAATAATCTGCATATTTTACGAATGGTAAATTTTTATCAACATCTGAATAAATAACAACGCTTTCAATTCCAAGTAATTTTAATGTCCTAATTATTCTTAATGCAATTTCTCCTCTATTTGCTATTAAAATCCTTTCAAACACTACTCAATATTTGCTCTTGGTCTTGGAGGAGTGCGAATTTGGGTTTCAGTTTTTTGTTGAACTTGGGGTTTTTGAGCGGGTTTTACTTCTAATTTGTCAATTTTAACAAGTTTATATATTGTATCTTCAATTAGTAAATAATAGTCATCACCATACTTATAAACAGAATACTCTCCTATTAAATCACCATCTCTCTTTAATCTAATTACATCTGTTTCTTCTACTTTAAATCCTCTTTGTTTTGCAAGAATTTCCGTAGCTATAATAGATAATATATCAGGATATTGACTAACAAAGTCATCTAAGTCCTTAGGAAGATGAAGTGTATTTATATCAAATTCACCTGCTGCTATAAGGGCAAGTTCTTTCATTGATAACCCTGAAAGTATCTCATATAATTTTTCCCTCATAGCTAAAATTTTAAAGCATGCTTTAAAATTTTCAAACTTAGCCAGCGTAGCTCAATTGGCAGAGCGGCTGATTTGTAATCAGCAGGTTGGCGGTTCGAGTCCGCCCGCTGGCTTGTGGGCAGGTACCCAAGCGGCCAACGGGGGTAGGCTGTAAACCTACTGGGCTTACGCCCTACGCAGGTTCAAATCCTGCCCTGCCCACTTTCTGAAAATAATAATAGCTTCTTATAATCAAGGAAAAATTGAAGAAATTAAAAATTTTTTAAATGACTTAGAAAATCTAGAATTGATTTCTTTAAGGGATTTAAATTTAAAAATTGATTTTCAAGAAGTTGGGAATACACTTTTAGAAAATGCTTTAATTAAAGCAAGAATAGTTTATAATATTCTTAAATTACCAACTCTTTCAGATGATTCTGGATTATTTATAGATGCTTTAAATGGCTTTCCTGGTGTAAAATCTGCTGATTTTCAAAAAGAAAATCCAGATTATTTAGAAAAAATTTTAAAAATGCTACAAAATGAGAATAATAGGAAAGCATATTTTAAATGTGTTTTGGTTTTTATTGATGATAAAGAATATATATTTGAAGGAGAAGTTGAAGGAGAAATAAGTTATGAGATTAAGGGGGATAAGGGTTTTGGATATGACCCTATATTTTACTATAAGCCTTTAAATAAAACATTTGGTGAAATAGAGCTTTCTATTAAAAATCAAATTAGTCATAGAGCTATTGCTTTAAGTAAATTTAAGAGATTTCTAATTCAAGAGCATCTTTCCAAAATTCGCTTGTAATATAACCAAGAACTTTTTCATTATTCAAAATTGCTTTTTTAAATCCATCAATTAAAGAACATTTATATTCAAGATAGTTAAAAAATTTTTTAGAAACAATGCTAATACCTGTAAATGTATAAGCACTTTTTTTAATTTCTTCACAAAAATCTAAAACTCTTAAATTTTCTACAATAACATTATTTTTAAAATCATCTTTTAAAATAAGGGTAATAAATGCTTTATTTTCAATGTGAAATTTTATAGCCTTTGAAAGGTCAATTTGATGATAAATATCAGAATTTGTAATTATAAAAAAATCATTCTTTATAAAATTTTTAAAACTATAAACTCCACCGCCAGTTCCAAGAATTTCCAATTCTTCATAAAACACTATTTCAATACCATAAATATCTTTAATGAAATTTCTTATTTTTTCTGAAAGATAATATGCATTTATAAATAAACGCTCTGTTCCAATTTCAAAAAGTTTTAAGATATTATGAGTTAATAAGGTTTTGTTGTGGAATTTTAAAAGTGGTTTTGGAATGGTTTTTGTTAAGGGTCTTAATCTTCTTCCAAATCCTGCACATAAGATAATCGCTTCCATTATATACAATTTATAAGCTCTTTATAATTATTTTTTGGATTATTTATAGCTTTTGAAACTTTACAAAAATCTAAAATTTCTTCATCAATAGAAAAGTTTAAAAAATCTTCACTTTTAAAAAATTCTTCAATAAAATTTTCTAAAACAATAAGAGGCATTCTATCATGAATTTGACTAATTTTTCTATTTGGTGTTGTTGTAATAATGGCACATGTATCATTATCATAAATTCCACCAAATAGCATGGGTTTTTTATCTTTTCTGTATATGTAATAGGGTTGTTTATCTTTCCATTCAAAGAATCCATCTGCAATTATTAAGGTTTTATTATGAATTGATTTTTTAAAATAAGGTTTTTGTTTAAGGGTTTCTATTCTGGCATTTATAACAGGTTTTAAATTTAAATTCCAGGATGGAACAAATCCCCATTTAAATGTTCTTAATTTTCTTTTTTTTT
Source organism: bacterium (assembly GCA_030550205.1). Classification (GTDB taxonomy): domain Bacteria; phylum Hydrothermota; class Hydrothermia; order LBFQ01; family DSFT01; genus DSFT01. The sequence continues at coordinate 1,679 of JAUQPS010000069.1, read as the reverse complement.
GTTCTTTTATTATTGCCAAAATATCACTACTTGGAGTTATATTATAAGATGGTTGTGAAATGTTTAAAACTTCATCAATTTTATAATAATCTATAATTTTTTCAATAGATGTAAATCTTGCAAATCTTCCACACATTTTTAAATTTTAAAGTATGCTTTAAAATTTTGGATTAATGAAAGCGGTTGTTTTGTTAAGTGGTGGAATTGATTCTACAACATTAATTCATTATGTGAAAAAAATTTTAAAGAAAGATGTTTATGCTATTAGTTTTATATATGGACAAAGACATAGTAAAGAAATTGAATATGCTAAATATCAAGCAAAAGTAGTTAATGTAATTGAGCATAAAATTATTGATATTTCATTTTTAAAAGAATTAATTAAAAATTCAGCTTTAATTAATAAACAATTAAGTATTCCAAGATGGGAAGAAGCTCAGAAAGAAATGCCAATTACATATGTTCCATTTAGAAACCTTATATTTCTTTCAATATCTCTTGCTTATGCTGAAAGTAATAATATAGATGAGATTTATTATGCTGCTCAAAGGCAAGATTATATTGGGTATTGGGATTGTAGGGAAGATTTTGTAAATATTATGAATAATTTAACTTCCTTAAATCCTGGTATTAAAATTAAAATTTTAGCTCCATTTGTAAATTTAAGAAAAAGTGAAATTATAAAAATTGGACTTGATTTAAATGTTGATTATACGAAAACATGGAGTTGTTATAAGGGGGAGGATGAGCCTTGTGGAATTTGTCCTTCTTGTGTAGATAGAAAAAGGGCTTTTGAGGAATTAGGAATATATGATATTAAATGAATTACAAAAGGCAATTATTTTAGGAAGCTCTATTAGAATAAAAACAGATATTGGATTTATTGAAATTTATAAGGGTGAGATATTGAATGCAGAAAAAAATGATGGAACTTATGGATTAAACGCTCTTTTAGATATTTTAAACAAATCAAATAATTATGATTTAGATTTTTTAGATGAAATGCCTATTACAACAATAACAGAAGGATGGGAAGAAATAAAAAATTTTATATTTAATGATGAAAAATTATTTTTTAAAAACTTTAAATTACAACAAAATGAAATTTTTAAGTTTTTGGATTGGTTAAAAAGTAAAAGTTTTAGTGGTATTATAATAAGCTTAGATACAATTGAAGTTATAAAAGAGGGAAATATATATTACTCATTTGGTGTATTTAAGGAAAATAGGGAATTTAATGTTTATAGAATTGGTGAAACTTATATTGATATCTTTTTAAAGTCAATAGGGGATTTAAAAGAGGAAAATTATTCAAAAATTTCAGATATTAGAAAACAATTTGCTATAGAAGGAAGTAGTGGTATTATATTAAGTTATGAAAGATTGGAGATATTTGAAAATGGTTTAAGGGTTTTGAATATAACAGATAACTTGCCTATAAATCCTGAAAAATTATTATATGGTTTTAAACAAGAGAATGTTCAATTAAAAGCAACGCCATTTTTAACAGATAAGGATTTAAAAGTTCTTAGTTATATTCTTGAAAATAGTTTAAAATTACTTCAAGAGAAAGTTGGTAAGGATGCAGTTGAAAAAGCTATTGAAAAGCATAAACCGGATGTTCAAAATCCTCAAAGTGTTATAAATTGTATAAAAGAGGTTATGGATAAGGCAAAAAT
>JAUQPS010000068.1 GCA_030550205.1 bacterium | reverse complement strand
CTTTGCCTCTATTAAAAATGCATAATTTTTATTTCCTTTTCTTGCTAATATCACTTCATCTAATCCCTTCTCATCTTTCTTACCTTCCTTTAATACACTAAACTTATTTATTATTTTCTTTGGAAATTCTAATTCATATCCATTTTCTTTTAGGTATTGTGTTAATTTTTTACTTCCAAAGTAAAATAGAACTCCTCCATCTATTAATCCTATTACTTTATCTTTAAATTCTTCTTCCTTCTTTTTAACTTTCTCCGTTACTTCTAATATCTTCTTGTTAAATTCTTCATTACTTCTCTTTATCTCATTTCTTAATTCCACTTTTATTTCTCTGCTTGCTCTTACCATCTCTTCCTTATATTCCTTATACCTCATCTCCATCTCTTCTCTATATTGTTTGTCTCTTTCTTCTATTATTTCCAACATCCTCTTTAGAAATTCATTTAATTCTTGCATAGTAGGATAATTTTAAGGCTTTTTTATAGATAAAAATTAATTGGACATTTTTCACAAATTGGATTTAATTTTTTACAAAAATTTTTACCAACTTCTACAAGAAGAGCATGAAATTCTTTATAAACTTCAATATCTTTTGGAATTTTAATTTCTATGAAATTCTTATATTCAACATAATTTTTAAGCTCTATTCCATGTCGTTTAAGAATCCTTATAGTATAATTACTAATTACAAAGCTTGCTCTATTAAAAACATATAACATGATAGCATCCGCTGTCTCATTACCAATTCCCTTTATACTAATTAGTTTGTTTCTAAGTTCTTTATCACTTAATTTATTTAGCTCTTCAAATCCCTTATTTTCAATTAAGAATTTTAGAAAGTTTTTTATTGTTTTTACTTTGCTATTATAAAATCCACAAGGTTTTATAATTTCTTTTAGTTTTTCATTGCGAAGATTATATATTTTTTGAGCAAATTTTAAATAGTTTTTTTCATCCGTAGGAAGTAAATTTAACTTTTTAAAATTTTCAATAGCTTTTTCAACATTTTTCCAATTTGTATTTTGAACTAATATGGCTCCTATACATATTTCCAACTTACTATCACCAGGCCACCAATTTTGTTTTCCAAAATAATTTAATAAAGTTTTATAAATGTCCCAAAGGTCCATATCCTTTTCCTATATTTAAATTATTTTCAATAGCAAATTGAGTATAGGCTCTTGCTATTCTAATAGATGTTAAAATATCTTTTCCTTTTGCTAAATTTGCGGTGATAGCGGAAGAAAATGTGCAACCTGTTCCATGAGTATTTTTTGTATTTAAAAATGGATAAGTTAGCTCTATAAATTCATCATTATAATAAATTATATCAATTACTTTATTTTCAAATGGTTTATGCCCTCCCTTAATAATTACACATTTTGCTCCAAAACTTTTAAGAATTTTTGCACATTCCTTCATATCTTCAATAGTATTTATTTTCATATTGGTTATAACTTCTGCTTCATTTATATTTGGAGTTATTATTAAAGAAAGTGGAATTATCTCTTCTATTAAAGCATTAATAGCATTTTGTTTTAATAATAAATAATTTGTTTTTGATATCATTACTGGATCAACTACAAGCTTTTTAATTTTAAAGTCTTTTATTGCTTTTGCTACATTTATAATAATATCTTCATTTGAAAGCATCCCTGTTTTTGCAGCATCTATACCAATATCTTCCGCTATCACCTTTATTTGATTATATACAAATTCACCTGGTAAATCAATAACACCATATACTCCCTTTGTATTTTGGGCGGTTATGGAAGTGATAGCACTCATCCCATATACTCTAAATGCTAAAAAGGTTTTTAAATCCGCTTGTATTCCAGCACCTCCACTACTATCACTTCCAGCAATAGTAAGAGCTTTATATATCATTTAAAAATTTAATCCTAAACCTATAAAGTAATTTCTTTCACTTGCAGGTATAAATAAAGGTTCCCCGTCTTCAACATAGCCAAACTGATTATAAAGCTTATTAAATAAATTATAAATTCCAAGCTTTAATGAAATGTTCTTAAAACTATAATTTATAATTACATTTGAAATAAAGTAAGGTTCAATAGTAAATTTATTAGCTGGGTCTATGTATTGTTTTCCTACCCCTCTTTCTTCAAATATAAAATCCAATCCTTTATAATTAGCCTCAAAACTTAAATAAAATAAATAATTTGGATATCCTGCTACTACATTACCTGAATAATCAAATGGTCCATTCCAGTCTTCCCCTTTAAATTCTATATACTTATTATTATTATAAGCAAAACTAGAATAAAGTCTTAAAAATTTATAAATTGGGACATTTATTTCAAACTCAACACCCTTATATTCAACCAAACCTGCATTTGTTAAAATTGGTATTCCATCAATCACTTTACCACCAAATACAAGGGCATCTTTAAAGTTCATATAGTAAGTATTTAAAGCAAATTTAAATTCATCTTTTGTATACCTTGTTCCAAGTTCAAACATTCTTACATTTTCTGGTTTCTTCCTAGGATTTGAGCATATATTATTTGAGCAGTTTTCAAAGTCATATTTGGGGTCATTCCAGTATGGATATTGAGCATCATAAATTTCTCTTGTCCCAGGTTCTCTTGAATTTATCCCGGAATTTATAAAAATGCTTAAATTATCATTTAAATTATAACTTATACCAATTCTTGGAGATGGAAAGCTATAAGAAACTTTATATTCTATACCTCTTGGATAATAATTATAAAATCTGCTTTGATTGTAAGAATGTAAATAAGTTAAGAAAATTTTTAGTTTTTCTATTGGCTTTAAGTTAGTTTGAATGAAAGGATTTAAAACAATTTTATCAAGATTATAATAATAGTATTTTCTATTGGGTTCTCTACAACAACTTGGTAATGAATCTGCCCAAAGTATTAAACCATAATGCTCAGAAGTATGATATATAAAGTTAGCTCCTAAGGAAAATTCAAATTTATCTGATGTATATAGTATTCTTGGGATATATCCATAATCTCCTTCTTTTACCCACCTTTCCCTTACTAAGTTAAACTCTGTTTGTTGAGCAATAGGGTCATTCCACAATTCATAAAAGTATTCACTCCAAGTTCCATCTCTTTTTTGTCTAAATCTCCCATCTCCTATGATTGCATACAATATGTTCTTTACATATAAATTTCCAAAGAAATTTTCTTGATGCAATTCATAGTGTGGTCTAAAAAATAAATCTGTTTCATCATCAAAACTTAAAGGGTTATATCTTCTATTATTTTTTAAAGTTATAGTATCAATTCCCTCATATGCAAGATGAGTGTATTCATTACCTCCATGAAATACAAGTGTTGTTATAGAATTTTCTGAACTTCTTCTTAAAGCTATATAGTAGCTATATAAATCTGACCAAGATTTTTCTCTATATCCATCTGTTTTCATTTTTGAAAATTTTGCATAGATATTGCTACTTGAATATTCAGCAGTAAATCTAAATGTATTATATGATCCATATCCACTAAATAATGATATTTTTGGAGTTTGAGAAAATTTAAATCCTACTAAATTTATAACCCCACCTATTGCAGAAATTCCATATGGAGCATAACCTATCCCTTTTTGAATTTGAATATAATTGCTACTACTTAAAATGTCTGGATAGTCTATCCAATATATATCCCCACTTTCTATATCATTTGTTGGAATATCATTTATTAATACTGAAATATACTTATCTGAAAAACCTCTAATTCTTATATATGTATAATTTAAGCCATTGCCAGCATCTGAATAAAAGAATAAACTTGGTGTTCTTGATAATATGCTTGGAACATCCATAAAAGTGTATAGCTTTGATATTTCATTTTCATTTATTTGGGTATAAGAGACAGGAGCATCTTTTATTGCACTTGAAGTGATAATAGTTTCTTTAAGCTCATATGTTTTTATTGTATCTTCACTTAAAGTTAAAATAAACAACATTTTTCACCTCCTTGTTTATACTTTTAAAAGATAAGTTAGCTTTTCTCTAACTTCTTCTCTTGCCTTTTTGGCATCATTTACAAACTTTTCTATTAAGTTCATAGGACAGAAAGGACCACACATAGAACAAGCTTTTGTTTTTGTCGCTCTTTCATCATAAATTTTTCTTGCAGTTTCGGGGTCTAATGCTAATTTAAATTGACTTTCCCAATCAAGTGAATATCTAGCTTTTGACATCAAATTATCTCTTTCAATTTCGGATTTTATACCTTTTGAAATATCTGCAATATGAGCAGCTATCTTAAATGCAATAACACCTTCTCTAACATGTTCAACAGTTGGTAATCCCAAATGTTCAGCAGGAGTTATATAACATAACATATCTGCACCATAACTTCCAGCAACAGCACCTCCTATTGCTCCTACAATATGATCCCATCCAGCACCAATATCAGTTGGTAACATACCAAGTATATAGAATGGAGCATTTTTACAAATTTTCTTTTGTAATTGAACTTGGGTTTTAATTTCATTTAATGGAACATGGCCTGGTCCTTCTACCATTACTTGAACACAAGCTTTTCTTGCTCTATCCACTAATTCTCCCAAAATTAATAATTCATGAACCTGCGCTCTATCCAAACTATCCGCAATTGAACCAGGTCTTAATGAATCTCCTAAGCTTATTGTAACATCATAAGTTCTACAAATATCTAATATATCATCAAATTTTTCATAAAGTGGATTTTCTCTATTATGATATAACATCCATGCAGCTAATAACCCTCCACCCCTTGAAACAATCCAAGTTGTTCTTCCTTGTTCTTTCATAAATCTAATTCCTTCAAGTGTAATACCAGCATGAATTGTCATAAAATCAACACCATCTTTTGCATGAGTTTCTACTGCTTCTAAAAAATCCTCATGTTCTAAATCAAAAATTGAGTTTTTCTTTTTTACTATATCAAATTCTGCTTCATAAACAGGAACACTTCCTATTGGAACTTCACATATTTCCATAAGTGCTTTTCTAATTTCTCTTAAATTTCCTCCTGTTGAAAGGTCCATTACTGTATCCGCTCCATATTTTACTGCAACTTTCAATTTCTCTTTTTCTTCTTCTATATTTACATAATCAAATGAAGTTCCAAGATTTGCATTTACTTTTGTCTTAAGTCCTTCACCTATACCAACAAGTTTTTTCAAATTCTTAGATAAATGAATTTTATTGGCAGGAATAACAACTTTTCCTTCTTTTACTTTTTCCATTATTATGCGAGGGTCTAAACCCTCGCTTTGTGCCACATATTCCATTTCAGGTGTTATTTTACCAGCGATTGCATATTGTAATTGTGTCATTTTTTAATCTCCCTTAAAATAATTTCAGCTGCTTTTTTACCAGAAAGGAGCATAGCTGAGAATGTTGGTCCCATTCTATTCAATCCAAATGTTTCTGCAACTGCCATTCCACAAACTACAAGTCCAGGATATATTTCAGATGTATATTTAACAACATTTTCTTCACTAACTTCTACATTTAGTGGTCCAAGTCCTTTTATTTCAACAAGATTTCTTTTTGCTAACTTTTGAACTACAACCGCATCATGTCCAGAAGCATCTACTACAAATTTACTTTCAAGAGCAACAGGGTCAACACAAGTTATAGATCTTGGAAGAGCCCTTGTGGGAGACCAGTTTATTACAACTCCACTAACTCTATTATTCTTAATGATTACATCATCCAAATATGTTAATTGTAAGAACTTAACACCACTTATGGCGGTTTCATATATAAGTTTTGAGCAGGCTATTGGACCATAACTTGCATACAATCCATCTTCTACCTTTTCATATGGAATTTGAAGCTCATCAAACAACTTATTAGCAGGTTCTCTTATTGTTATAGTATTCATATAATATCCACCAATCCAAAATCCACCTCCAAGATAATTATTTTGTTCTATAACAAAAACCCTAAGTCCATTCTTAGCAAGTTCTCTTGCACAGACAAGCCCAGAAGGTCCTGCTCCGATTACAAAAACATCAGCAGACAAAGCTTGGGATAGATCACTATAAAATTTATCTAAGAGGGTCTTTGTGATAGCTCTTTCCATAATTCAACCTCCCTTTTTATTTTCCACACAGAGGGAGAAGGGTGAGAAGTTGTGAGAGCACTTGACTCCCACACCTTCCCTACGCCGGTATTACCCGGTTCAGGTTCAAAGGGTCGTCTCCGTATCCCAGGAGACCTCTCAGCCGGGTTAACCCCAGCTCCCCCGGTGTGGTTTGAAAATTTTAAAGGATAAAATCAAAAATATCAAATAATCCCCTCTCTTATTTAGTAGTACACAGAAAGAAGTTAATTTCTATCCTTTATTCCTTTAAAATTTCAATCTATGAAAACTGCTTTTATGTTCCCTGGACAAGGCTCTCAATATCCCGGAATGGGCAAAGAATTATATGATAATTATGACATTGCAAAGGAAGTTTTTAATAAAGCTAAAAAAATTCTTGGAGATAATTTTATTGAATTAATTTTTTATGGAACAAATGAAGAATTAACAAAAACAGAGAATGCTCAACCCGCAATATATTTAGTATCAGTTGCAAGTCTTGAAGTAATAAGGGATAAAAATTTATATAATTGTGATATTTGTTTTGGGCATAGTCTTGGAGAATTTAGTGCTCTTTATTGTGCAGGTGTTTTTAATTTTGAATATGGATTAAAGCTTACAAGAATAAGAGGAGAAATTATGTCAAAAGCAAAAAAGGGTTCTATGGCTGCAGTTATTGGAGCAAGCGAAGAAAAAATAAATGAGATATTAAAAAAATATAATACCTTAGTAATTGCAAATTATAATAGTCCTGAACAGCTTGTAATTTCTGGTGATATTAATGAATTAAAAAGTGCTATTGAGAAATTAAAACCTATCTCAAAGAGAGTTATTGAACTTAATGTTTCTGGTGCTTTTCATTCTCCACTTATGGAAGAATCTGCAATTGAATTTTCAAAATATATTAAAAAAGATGAATTAAATGAACCAAAAATTCCTATAATTATGAATTCTACTGGTGAGATAGCTCATTCTTTAAATGATGTTTATAATGCTTTAATTAAACAACTTAGAAGTTCAGTTTTATTTACAAAAATGGTAAATAATGCATATCATTATGGAGTTAAACAATTTATAGAGATAGGTCCCTCAAAAGTTTTAGCGGGGCTTGTAAAAAGAATAATAAAAGATGAAGAAGTTAAAATACTTAATTTTGGCTCTTAGTTTTATTGCTTGTAAAAGCAAAATTGAAAATTCTGATATTGTTATTGGAGATAAAATTTTAATTGCTTTTCAAAATTCCAAAAAAGTTTATTACTTTTCACCAGATAGTCAAAAGCTATATTTCTTGTTTAACACAGGTGATGTTCCAAATTATTTTATATTAAATGGAAATGAAGTTTTTTTAATAAATTCTGGTGGTTTTACTGGTTCTCCATCTATTCAAAAATTTAATTTTTCAAATGGAGATTTATCTACTTATCCACTTGATAATAATTTTAATCCTTTATCAGGTATCTATGTTGATGGGAAAATTTATTTAACGGACTTTGGAAAGCATTATTCAGAAAATTTAATTGTTTTTCAAAATGGTCAAATTATTGATAGCTTAAAAATTTCAAATCACCCTATTGATGTAAAGTTAATTGATAGTTTTCTTATTGTATCTACAAATGGTATGAAGGCAGATTATACTTATGACAACTTTTCCAAAATTTTCAAAATTTCTATAAATCCCTTAAAGAAACTTGATAGTTTAATAGTTTATCCAGGAGCATCAAATATAAACATTTATAAAGATACAATTTTTTTGATTTCGACAGGAATTTATAATCAAACACCTTCAAGAATTTATAAAATTTCAAAAAATTTTCAAAAAATTGACAGCCTAAACATTTCAAAGAATATCTACTTTTCGGATATAAATTCAGAGTATTTAGTTTTAGGAAGCTGGGATGGTTGGATTTATGTATTAAATCACAATTTAGATATTTTAGATAGTTTAAAAATTTCTCAAAGTATAAATTTTATACATGCTTTTTTGGATAAATTTTATATTTCTGCTAATGGCTTTTCCTATAATCCAAATTATCTTATTATTTTTAAGCCTTTTTCAAAGGCAGATAGTATTAAACTTTCAGATGAAGACTTAGGAATAGGACCTGTTATTTATGTAAAATTTTGAATAATAACTCAAAAAATAAACCCAATATAAAAAGATAACCAAACTTTTTATTATGATCAAAGGCAAAGGCAACATACCATAAAGGCCATGCTTCCTTAGGATAATTTTCTGGGGGATTTTGTGGTTT
>JAUQPS010000067.1 GCA_030550205.1 bacterium | reverse complement strand
AATTTTTCTCTTCCCCCTCTTGAAACTGCGCCAGTATCAATAACAATTGCCACTTTTCCATTTTCTTTTGTTGAAGCTAACATATGTTGAATCCACATCCAATCAGCTGATTGTTTAGTAGCAAAACCGTAGGTAAATCTTTCTTGCCAATATTCTCCTTTTTTAAGATCAGCTTCACCATATCCATCTTGATTCCACGGTGGATTAGCGATCACATAATCAAATTTTTGGATGGTGTTTTCTTCTTTAAATTTTGGAAAGAATAAGGTATCTCCTAAGGCAAAGCGAAAATTTTTAATATTATGTAAAAGCATATTCATTTTAGCTAAAGCTAAAGTTTTGGGGTTAATTTCTTGGCCATATAAAAGCAAGAAGTTTGCCATGTTTCCCCCATATTTTTCATCAATATATTTGTAAGCAACAATAAGCATACCTCCTGAGCCAAAACAGGGATCGTAAATTGAAGATTTTGGTTTTGGGTCTAAAATTTCAATCATTAATCTAATTACCTCTCTTGGTGTATATACTTCTCCTTCTTTTGCTTTCGTTGGGGCAAAATATTTTAGAATCCATTCATAAGCATCTCCCAAAATATCCCCGGAAATTTCTTTAAAGGAAAATTTACTGAAAAGTTCAATTAACTGATTTAAGATTGCTGAATTCTCAGGATTACTTGTGAAGTGATGGAAATCAAATTGGGAGAATATGTCCTGATAATCGGGATTTGATTTAGCCAATTCTTTCATTGCCTGGGAAAATTTTTCAGAAATTTTATCGGGTTCCTTTCTGATGCTTTCCCAGAGAAAATCTCTTGAGAAATTCAAAGTATGATATGGTCCGGTTTCCGCTTCTATAACTGCCTCTTTTTCTTCCCAACCTTTTTGAATTAATTCTTTTTTCTTCTCTTCAAATTCTTTTTCCCATTTATCAGAATAAGCTTTGTAGAACAAAAGGAGCAGGATAAAAGTATAATCAACTCTTGTTCTAATGATATCTGCAGCTTGCTTTAAGAGGCTTATTAATTGATCTTTAGTTGTAAGATTGTTGGTTTTTGGTGGTGTTAGTGGGAGTAGTTGATAAATTTTTTGTCGTTTATTTTCCGGATTTTTCTCTGTTTTCAAAAGACCCGCTTTATTTATTTCTGAAAGAACCACTTTAACTTGGCTTTTTGAATCTTGGTATAAATTATTTAAAAATTTAAAGGCTTCTTCAAAAGTGAATGTTTTTTCTTTAAAATTATTTGACAGGCTTGAATATCTTCTTAAGATCCATTTTTCAAGTTTTAGATTTCGCATATTGGTAAACCAAATTAGTTTTACTTTACCTAAATATAATAAAAAGATTTTTAAATGTCAAATATCAGTTCCTCTCCCGAAAGGGATCGTCCCTAAGGTCCAAAGGACCCTCCAAGGGAGTCCTTTCGGACCTTAGGGGGGTCACTTCGTGGCTTTGCCGATAGGAGCTCTCTTAGGAATGGGGCTGGGTATTTAAATTAAATTTCTCCTAAATACAGTCTTTTAACTTCTTTATTTTCAAGAAGGTTTCTGGCTTTGTCTTCAAGGGCGATTTTACCAATTTCAAATACATAGCCTCTATTTGCGTATTCCAAAGCCATTCTTGCATTTTGTTCCACCAGTAAGATAGATGTTCCATTTTCATTAATTTCTTTTATCTTCTCAAATACAATCTCCACATAGTTAGGCGAAAGCCCGAGAGAAGGTTCATCCAGCAGAAGAAGTTTTGGTTTTAACATTAGTGCTCTTGCAATAGCGAGCATTTGCTGTTCCCCGCTTGATAATGTTCCCGCTCTTTGTTTATATCTTTGTTTAAGGACAGGAAATAGAGTGAATATTTTTTCAATATCTTCTTGAATGGTCTTTTTATCCTCTCTGATAAAGGCGCCTATCTCTAAATTCTCCAGAACAGTCATTGAGGTAAAGATCCTTCTCCCTTCAGGGATCAGACATAGCCCTTTCTTTGCAAGTTGATAGGGCTGACTGCCAGTTATATTTTCACCTTGGAATAGAATTTCTCCTAAAGTGGGTTTCACCGAGCCACAAATTGCTTTTAAGGCTGTGGATTTCCCGGCACCATTTGGTCCTATCATCGCTACAATCTCTCCTTCATAGACAGAGAGAGAAATATTGTCCAGAGCAAGGACAGAATCATAATACACAGTTAAGTTCTGAACTTTGAGGATAGGGGTTGCCTTTAGATTTTTAATTTTCAGTTTATCACTTATCTTCTTTTTTATTTTTTATAATCGGCGAAGCGATCCTCCAAAGGAGTCCTTTCGGACCTTAGGGACGGGTCGATGACGGCCAAGATATGCTTCTATAACTTTTTCATTTTTTGCAATCTCATCAGGTGGTCCTTCTGCGATCTTTTTGCCATAGTTTAACACAATGACATTATCAGAGATCCCCATTACGACTTTCATATCATGTTCAATGAATAAGATTGTCTTGCCCATAGATTTCAATTTCTCAAGGACATTAAGAATTTTGATCCTTGTATCAGGGAAAACACCCGCTGTTGGCTCATCCAGAAGAAAGAATTCAGATTCAGTTGCAAGTGCTCGGGCTAATTCAAGTAGTTTACGCTGTCCGTGTGATAGGTTCTGGGCAAGTTCATCTTTCTTTTCTATTAAGCCAACAAGTTCAAGATATTCTAATACCTTGAGCTGCTGCGGTTAAATTTAGCTGTTTTGGTTTTTTGAAATTGCATCTTCCAACTGGAGCATACGGAGATTGGTCTGTTGTAACTTTTAAAGTTATTTTCATATTTGGTGGGGTTTATTTTAAGATCAGCATTTTCCGAAGTGATCACTCGCTAATTTTTAGCGGGTGTAAATAGTTGTTTATTTTCTTGCGTAAGGTATGTTAAATGATATATACCCTGCTTGGGAGTTAATTGAAATTTCATAATTACCCCCTGGAAGTTTCTTATTATAAACTAATTACTATATGAATCACTTTACGAAATCAGTTTATTTAATTTTTTTATTTTATATATTCACCTTTTCTCACATCCCGTAAAATCTTTTCATAGTTTATCTTCTTCAGAAAGAAATATATAGAAGCTACTCCAAAAGTTGCAGATATACCAATTGAGATATTTCTATACATTAGAAGCCTTTTATACTGATTCCAATTAGATTGAATGTGAGAAAGCTCATAAGAATTTAGATAGCTGTTATAAGATTGTTCAGACTTTAAATGTAAAACGCCGGAAACTACACCAAAAGCTATAGATGTGATAAGAGAAAACCAGGCGGTTTTCTTTTTGCTTGAAATCTTTTCTTTATAAATCCTATTAGCTATAGTTTCTGGAGATTCTTGTAGAGTGATGAGTTCAGTTACAGGGTTTTCACTTCTTATTCTTATTTTTCGTTTTGAAGTTATATATCCAGGTTTAACGGCTTTAACTTCATAGTCTCCGTATTTTAATTCAATAACGAGGGGGGAGTTTCCAACTATTTCATCATTTATGTAAATTATTGCATTAGTTGGATTAGTGTTTATAGTAACTGTTGAAACTACGGGATAAAGCTTAAAGTTAAATGTTTTCACTTCATCCTTGTTTAAAGAAAAAGTTTCAGAAATTGATTTAAATCCCTCGAGTTTTACTTCAATTTGATGGTTTCTTCCTACTTCTAAATTCCGTTTAACATTCCCAGTCCCTACGAAACCTCCATTAATATAGATTTTGGCATCTTCTGGGTTCACCGATATAATGACTGTTCCAATAGCAGATGGTTGAGTAGCGGTTGGGGTGGAAACTATTGGCGGCGCAGTGGTTTGTGAAGCTTTGATAAACAATAATTCTCCTCCGTCATCTCCTTCGAGTCTCCCATATTCTGGATGTTGATTTGTTTTATACCGAACGTTTTTCACTATATAATCAACTAGCTCAGAGGAAAGTATAATGTTATCTTGATCTTTATCAGCTTTTCCTTCAAGCCCTTCTAGAAGATAATAAGTAAAATAACTTAACCCATTATCTGAAAAGTCAACTATTTGCTCATCTCCCTTTGCGGCGGTAACCGCAACTCTTGCTTTATTTGAATGCATAGTAGAAGAAACTGTAGATTTATCCCTGAGGCCAATACCTCTTGTAAATATAGCTCCGCTATAACAGGCATCAATTGCGATAAGGATATGTTTTGCAGGACTTGCGGTATAAAAACTACGAAGTTGATCTATTGAAATCCCGGTGCTAATCTCTTTTTCTTTTATACCATCAACAGGCATAATATAGCCTTTTTTGTCCTTACCGATGAGCCCATGTCCGGCAAAGAACATAAATATCCCATCGTTAAAAGAGATAAATTTTGGGTCAGATAGCTTGTCAAGTCGCATTGATATATTATCTCGCGTTGCATCTTCATCATATAATTCAATTATATCTTCTGGGCTAAATCCATAATTTTCAATAAGCATTTTTTTGACCATTTTTGCTCCTTTTACGGCACTTTTAAGCTGTGGCAGATAATTATAATTATCAATTCCGATAATTAACGCCCACATTTTCCTATACGGCTTTTCAAGCAGAGACATAAAATCAGAAATAAATTTTTGTTCATCTTCAATATTAGCAGAAATAGATATAGTGTTAAGTTCATTTATTTTTTCACTCTTTATAAATTTTTGGCTAGGTTTTCCAGCGAAAGAAGGAACGTCCATTATGATAAAAGCAAAAATTAAAAAAACAAGCAATTTTTTGATTTTTTTCATAGATTTTTACCTCATTTTACTTGTACTAAGCTTGAAATAGTATGAGAAGCTAACATAATTTGAGCTTTTGAAGTATCAATTAAAATAAAGTTTTGTGCCAATATATTGAAATCACCTCTTTTATTCAAAGTTTTAAAATTAAACTTAAGAATAGATCCAGTTCCTGAAAGTCCATCCTCGCTGATAAATCCTGTAGTTATTTCAACTTTCCCATTTTTATTTACATTATCAACTATAGTTGGATTACTAAAGTCAGGTAAAACAACTTGTTCTATATTTATACTCCGTGGCAAGGAACCTTTTGTTACAGAGTTTAATTTAAAATTATCTTTGTCAAATATCAATGTGAAAGAAGTTCCCCTTACATTTTTCACATCTTCGCACCATAATTCTATATCAAAATCGCTCCCGAGAGACACCACATTTTTTAATTTATAAAATTTTACTGCTGGTCCTACAATTGCCTCAACTTCCCAATTCCTAGCAAAGATTGTTGCTTCAGGGTTTCCTTTGTATCTTGTCTCTATGATGAATGAATATTTTCCATCATCAAGATAATTAAAAGTTGCTGTAGTTACATCAGACCATGGTGTCCAATCTTGAATAACTTCATTTGCTGTCCTGTAAACTAATTTATATCTAAATTCGTTTTTATCCGTATTGCCTTTCCATACAAATGTAACATTGTTTGAACTAACCTTTTCGCCTTCATTAGGGCCTGAGATAAGTTCAACTGACGGCTTAATATAATTTTTAGAGGCAGGATCAAATGGGTTTATTTGAGGCTTTTCACATGAAATAATTACTATAGAAATTAAAATCAAAGATATAAATGTAAAAAGAAACTTATTCATAGGCTTACTTTAATAAAATTAGTTTTTTAACTTCGGAATAATTTCCAGCCACAATTCTGTAAAAATAAACACCACTGGGAAGATTTGAAAGATCAATGCTTATCTTCCATGATCCTGCTTGAAACTTAGAATTAACCAAAGTCATAACTTTTCTACCAAGAATATCATGGAGGGTAATTTCAACGTTTGTTTCCTCAGGGAGATCAAATCTTATCATTGTGCTGTAGTTGCATGGATTAGGATAATTCTGGTAAAGAGAATATTTATCAGGAATAACTTCAACCTCATATTCAACTTCATCTATCAGGATCCTTCTGAAGTTATCATCATAAGCAAAAATTTCAAGAGATAGCTTACTTGCTTGCTCTGGTTTAATCAAATCAAATGTGATATATATTGTATCTGTTTTATCAAATGTTAACTTATCGCCTAAAACTGAGCAATCAAAATACAAATTACCAGAGATACTATCATTATAGCAAAGTTTAACAGAATTATTTTTATTGCTTAAAAAGTTTTCAGTAAATGAAGCAAACTTAACATAATTTTTATCATAAGGGATGTTAATACCAAGTGATAAAATTTGAAATGTTTTATCGGGTGTATATTTAATAGTAACACTATTTTTATTTGTTTTTAAGGTTACTTTTTTAGTATTTGTGTTTTTATCTTCTTTTGAAAACGAAGCAATTTTCGGTAACCCCCTTGAATGTGAATAAAGCCAAAGATCAATAAACACATCAAGATCAAATATATTTGTGCTATCATTTCCTATAATTCTTACAAATGGTACTTTTCCCTGATATGGTGAAAGATCAACAAGCGACTTGTTTAATGTCCAAGATGAGGAAAACACCGCAAGATCATAAGTATCAATAATATTATCTAAGTTATAATCAGCTGCGGCTGGCACTTTTACTTCATAAATCGCCGGCGGTGTTTCATTCTTAAATTTATCATAAGCAACTATTGAAAATCTATACACGGTAGATTGATACAAATTATTAATTAAAATAGAATCAGAGGATGTTAAAAACAAAGTGCTATCATTTAAATTTAGCAATTTATATTCTATTGGTAAACCCAGTAAATCAGAAGCACTATACCATTTTAATACAATCTTATTCCATCGAATATAATAATGTGATTTTATGCCATTAAAAGATGGAGGGCGATTATCAACGCCTACATTTTTAAGGATAAAAATATATCTATCATTGGTCGTTGATAAAGCGGTAAATCTAACGATTACGCTATCAGATTCAAAGTTCGGCAAATCAAGTTTGGAATACCATATCAATGTGTCTCTCCAGCTAATCACATTATCAAAAGCACCAGATATATTAGTTGAAGTTGACCATGTAATTCCCCCATTAATAGAATATTCAAACTGGGTTAATGACAAAGGCTGGATTGACTCAACAGATAAGATAAATTTAACTTTATCTGATTGAATGTTTTGATAAGACGCAGCGGAGAATGGGGGGCTTGAACCTCTTAGCAAAACTTTGAGAGTATCATTCCATGCATCACTTATTAAAATAAGAGAATCTACATAAATACCTCCTTTATTAGGATTAAAACTAACCACAATATTAACACTATCTTTAGGTTTAATGTTAATTGGGAAATGTAAAGGGGAGGAGACAGAAAATGGAGCATTTATCAAAGATTTTAAAACTTTAATTGTATCAATATCACCACGATTAATTAACCAAAACGATTTAAAATCAGTTGAATTAGGAGATATGTAATCAAATATAATTTCGCTTTTTGATGAAGATAGGTATGGGGGAGCAAATCCTCTGCCTTTAAGCTTAATTCTAAGATTTGGAATATTGTAAGAATTGTTAATAACTATTAATTCATCTTCAACTATTCCGCTTGAATTGGGCTTAAATGTAATAGTTATTTCAGATGAATCACTGGGTGGCAAAACCATTGATGAAATTGAGGATGAAAATATGGAGGTTTGAGTATTAGAAATGGAATTTATTCTTAATGTATCTAACCCATGATTGTAAACTTTTAATTTTAGTGAAGATGTTTTTCCGATATATGTCTTCTCAAAATTTACACTCGTATTTTGAACAAATATTTTTGGAAGAAATGCTCCAACACCGTTTAACTGAATAGTAAATGTATCATTAAAAGCTGTACTTAAAATTTTAAAAACCCCTGAATAATAAGTTTTTGCATGAGGATTAAAGGAAATACTCACCTCCACGCTATCTAAAGGCTTAATAAACCAAGAGGATAGTTTATATGTAAAACCGGTATCAATTAGCACACCTTTAATAGTTATTGTATCGATCTCACCCAAATTTTTGAGATACAGACTTTTTGTAAGCGTATCATCAACAAGCACTTGTCCGAAATCAAGTTTGCTTATATTTGAGAAGATAATCGGAGCTAAGAATGCGGTTCCGCTAAGTGGAATTTTAGTTTCCGGGTTATTACTAGAATTATTTATAATATGTAAAGTGTCTTTATAACTACCTTTACTAACAGGTGTGAACCTAACGGGAATTTTAACCTGTTGACCGGACGGTATAACAATTGGAGTTGAGATATTTAAAGAAAAAACATTAGGCATAGATGTATAAATTGAAATAATTTTAAGTGAATCTTCTCCTGCAGAAGAAACAATTAATGTATCAGATTTAGAAAAACCAACATAAACAGAGCCAAATGATAAAGAATTAGGGGAGTACTGTATTACCGGATTCCTACCAGAGCCATAAAGTGGTATTTTAAGTGGGTTTTGATAGTTTAAAGCATTATGGTATATAGTTAAACTCGCTGAATCTGCACCAAGAGATTTAGGAGCAAACCTAATTGTT
>JAUQPS010000066.1 GCA_030550205.1 bacterium | reverse complement strand
GTTTACTGGGCGGTGGCGGAATTGGTCAAAAATAGATTGGAGAAGGCAAGGAGTGTATAAAGAATGGAGAAGAAAACAATCACATTAAACTTTTTACCAATTGAGAATCAGGAATTCAATTTTTATATATATTATAGACTTCCCAGTCATTCTGAAAAGAAATGGAGTGAAGAAATACGACAGTATAAATTGCCAGACGAAAATGGAAAATATAAACACTTCTGGGTTTCTTTTGAAGAGTTTGAAAATTCTAGTAAAAAGGAGATATCTTCAAGTAGTAATATTGAACTAACCAAATTTTATCTTTTTACACTTCTTAAAACTAAACTAATGGAAGCAAAAATTAACTTTATACAAAAAGAAAATGAAAGAAATTTTGCTCCAAATCATTTATATATTATTACTGAAGACACAGAATGGGGTAAGAAAACTATTAGGATAGAACCTTACTATTTAAAAATCAAGAAAAAATTCGGTTTTTTAGTTGATTATAAGTTCTTAAAATCACATGATATTCCATTTAACCGACACATCCAAAGATTATCGTTTAGTTTAGATGAAAATTATAAAAGTAATGTCAATTTTCATATAGATAAATATGATTACATTATGAACTTTTTAATTAATAACCTTAGCAAATTTTCTAATATTAGAGAGGACATAAAGATATTAAACAATTTTGAAGAGTTAGAATATTTCTCACTAAAAGTTAAAAGATACATATTTAGCGGTTTGAAGGAAGACAATTCACAATTCAATGGAATGATGCAATATGGCCCCTATGTATCTATAAATAATTTCATAAAATATGTTTACATTTATCATGCTGAACATAAAGACTATGTGAATGATTTAATCAAAGCTTTAAAGGGGATTGAGTATAAAACTTTTGAAGGATTAAAAAAATTAAAGCTTCCAGATCAAACAGAAAAAAACACTATAGAAATTCAAATTAAATCTTTTGACGAAGATCCTGAAATTTTTCTTTCTACAATCAACAAGAATGAAAATCCAATATTAATTGTGATTTTTCCCAAAAAAGAAGAGAAGTTTTATTATACTATAAAGAATTATTGTTTAAAAAAAGATATTCCCTTACAGACAGTTCACCTTGAAACAATAATAGACAAAAATAAACTCAAATGGTCTGTTTCAGGTATTGCTCTACAAATACTTGCCAAATTGGGTGGAATACCATGGATAGTAAAATCAGAAAATACTGATTGTTTAATAGTTGGAATTGGGCAGTCTATAGAAAAAGATAACCATAACAAACCGATTAGATTTATTGCCTACGCAGTATTGCTGAAATCTTCAGGCGAATTTTTAGCAATAGAACCTTTGGCTCAAACAGATACAAAAGATGCTTATATAAACGAAATCTCACAGAAAATAGCTGAATTACTAAGAAAATATTCTGAATATAAGAAAGTTGTTTTTCATATTCCAGAAAAAATCAAATTTGCTACAATTAAAACCATAGAAGATGTTCTTAAAAACCATGTTAAAGATATCGAGTTATACATAATTAGAGTAAATGACGACTCTAAATTTTTTGGATACGATATTAACAACAATTCTCTAATACCATATGAAAGCAGTTATATCCAATTAAGTCACAAAGAATTTTTACTATGGACAGAGGGTTTAAATTACCATAACCCTACTCCAAGAAAGCGTTACAGTAACCCAATTTATATTGACTTTTATTATTCAAATCAAGACCGCGTAGACTATAAGTTATTCTTGCAGGATATTCTGAACCTTTCAGGAGCAAATTATAGAGGGTTTAATGCAAAATCTTTACCTGTATCTATGTTTTATCCAAAACTAATTTCGAGTTTTTACAAACATTTCAAGAAATATGGTTTGGCTTTAAATATTGAGAAAAAAAATAAAATGTGGTTTTTGTGAAAAGGATTAAATATGAAGTTTAGAAAAGACGAAATAATTTTTTTATTTGGAGCAGGAATAAGTGCTGATGCTGGGGTTCCAACTTCATCACAGATGATAGAAGAAGTGGAAAAACTTGTCAACAATGATAATGATTGGAAAAGGTTTAAGGATCTTTATTATTTAGTTAAGAGTGGAGTTAATTTCTCATACGGCGTTCAAGGTAGAGAATCTGTTTTTAATATTGAGATATTGGTGAATATACTGAATGAGTTGCAGAAAAAAGAAATGCATCCTCTTTACCCTTTTATCGGTTCTTGGCATATAAAATTTGCTGAAGTGGTAGGAAATAACTTTGAATTAATAGAAAATCTTAAAAGGAAAATTATTGATAAACTAAAGTCATGGGTTAATCCAGGAGATATTCGAAATTCTAATTATCTCAAAAAAATAGGGGACTTAAAGAAAGAGATAAACTTTCCTATACGAATCTTTACATTAAATTATGATTTACTTGTAGAAAAAAATCTTACTGAATTTAAAGTTGAAAGAGGTTTTGAAGAGGATGAAATGCGAAGATGGAACTACAAAAGATTTATTGAACTTCCGGAAGAGCCTGATATATATCTTTACAAGCTCCACGGTTCAATTGATTGGCAAAGGGATTATAAAACTCAAATAGTTACCTTTGTTGACTCAATACCTGATGAACCAGACTTAATATTTGGGACACAATACAAAATGCAATATATTGATCCATATTTATTTATGATTTCGGAATTTCGTCACTATTGTCTAAAAGCAAAACTTATTGTTTGCTTGGGTTACAGTTTCTCAGATGAACACATTAACAGTATATTAGCCCAGTCGCTTTCTTTGAATAGTAATTTAAAAATTTTTGCTTTGGCGTATAAGGGGAAAAAAGAGAAAATAATAAGTTTGTTATCTTGTTCTGAAACACAAATTAAAATCATTACAGATAAAACTGCAAAAGAATTTTTTGAAAGTGAACTTAAGTTAGCCACATTTGAAAGTTTTCTGGAAACCAAAGATGAAGATAAAATTTTTTAACTCACAAAGATTTTTAACGGAAATGAAACGAAACATTAAATCTGGAGTATGAAAAGATTAGTAACAATTGAACTTTTAACTGTACTTGGCCAAAAATGGCTCTCTTCAAAAGTCCAACGGATGAAAAATCTCTTGAAAATTGCACAGCCAGATGAAGCCCTTTATAGGGAAATTATGCTATCTCTTGGTTATCCTAAAAACAAAGTCCATTTTTTAGAACTTGCTTTAATACTACCTTTCAAAGAAATAAGAAAACTAAAAGATAAAGAAATAATAAAAAAAGCCTTGCTATACCGTGCAGGATTTATTGATTCGAAAGAAGGATTGCCAGATGATTTTGATTTCTCGTTAAGAATGAATAAATCATTCTGGGATTTTAAAAAGATTCGCCCAGCAAATTTCCCAGATAAACGCATTAAAGGTATTTCCTATCTTTTATCAGAAGCTATTGATGATGGTCTGGTAAACCTTTTTATCAAAAGAATTCTAAACGAAAAGAGAGAAATAATAAATCAAAAGGAGGCTCAAAAGTTTGTGGAAAAAATAATGTATTTCAAAGGGATAGGCATTGAAAGGAAAAGAGAAATGTTTTTTAACATAATTTTGCCTTTTGTAATTGCCTTTTTGGAAAACGAAAACAATGAGATTATTAAATTTTTAAATTCAATTTTCAACATACACCCACCTCTTTCTGAAAACTCTACTATTAAAAAGTTCAAATCCCTCGTTGGTGAAGATAACTATACTAAACTTAATACATCTACAAAAACTTACTTTGGGATAATTTTTTATATGAGAGAACCCAAATAAATTAAAAAGCATAATTACATTGAGGAATTTCGGTCATATCATATACCCATCACACCCCAAAACCAGCATATAGTCAAACAGATAGAAGACGTTGTCAAAAAAATTGATAAGCTAGTTTATGAGCTTTATGGTCTTAAATTTACTTTAAAATTTTAAAACTATGATAAAAAAACTTAAAATTTCAAATTTTCGCTCTATTCAAAATCAAGAAATTGAAATTGCACCACTTACAATTATATATGGACCAACTGCAAGTGGTAAATCAAGTATTTTATATTCTCTAATTGTTCTTAAAAACTTTATATTAAATCCAAATCAAAATGCGGACAATTTCTTCAATTTTGGATTTATGAATTTAGGAGGATTTAATGATGTTGTATTTAACCATCACAGCGATCTTAACATTGAATTGAAATTTATAATTGAGGAAGGTGAATATGGAATTTGCTTAGGAAAAGGCTTTTCAGAAGTTTTACTAAATTACAAATCAATAAATCTAAAAGCAAAAATTCCTATACCCTATAATTTAAATCAAAATTTTCAATTTCCCTTAAAAATTGAAGATAAAGAATTTACAATTAACTTTAATGGTTTAAATTCTTCTATTGTGCCTAAACAACCAACAGCAGAAAATCAATCTATAGCAACTGATATAGCAAAAGAAATAAATAAAATCCCTGAATATCTAAAAAAAGTTGATATAGCTCCACACAAAAGAGGATTTTTTAAACCATTTTATACACCAACCACTATAACCCAGAATCCAATATCAGATGATGAAGTTGCAACAATCATTATAAATGACCCTTATCTTGCTTCTAAAATAAGCGTCGATTTAGAAATAATAACTAACCGGGAATTTAGAATCTATATACCACCTGGCACATCAATAGCATACTTTCAAACAAGTGATAAAAACGCTCGAGTTCCAACTTATATTACAAATGACGGTTTTGGAGTAAATCAAATAGTTTATTTATTAGCGAAAATTCATAGACAAGATATTAAAACAATTTTAATAGAAGAGCCAGAAATCCATCTACATCCTTCTATAATTCGTGCATTAGTTAAAACATTATGTTCAATAGTAAGTGAAGAGAAAAAGCAAATAATTTTAACTACTCATAGCGAAGTTTTTATTTCTTCCGTTTTAGCATCAGTAAGAAGAAAAGATATATTTCCAGAACAAGTAAAATGTTATCTTGCTAAAAAAGAAAAGAAGAGCACAAAGCTTGAAGAGCAAAAAATTAATGAAAAAGGGCAAATAGAAGGAGGTCTCTCTTCATTCCTGGAAGGAGAGCTTGAAGATTTAAAAGTTTTTTTTGAAGATTAAATATAAAAGCCATGTCAAAATTTATTTTAGATGAATGGTTATGGCATGACCTAAGTGGTGAAAATGGCAAAGAAAAACAAAAAGAAACTTTCAATTTCCTTGAAACCATGTATAAAAAATGCGATAAAATAGTAGTTGCCAAAAATTCAAAGTTCGTTGAAAAAGAAAAAGAATTTTCAAAAATTGCCTTAGATATATTAAAACATAAAATAGCAAAGCTTTATTTTGGTTTAATTCGCTTTAATTCACAAAAATGTGAAGAAGTGGATATTGAAAATATTGAGGAAGAAATAGATTTTACTGGAATAAACCCTGATGATATGTATCTTTTAAAAATTTACTATAAAATTAAGGCACCTATAATTACAACAGATATTAAATTAAAAAATAGCCTTGAAAATAAAAATATAGAATGCAAGCTAAGAGATGATTTCCTAAAAGAATACTTTAAACCTATGGAATAACAATTTTAACCTTTTCTCTTCCAGCCTTAACAATATAAATCCCACTTCTTAAATAATAACTCCCATCCTTTCTTAAATCATAAACTTTCCTTCCATCTATCCTATAAATTTTCCCCATTCTTTCATCCTTCCAAATTAAAACATTTTTTACAATTTTATATTTAAGCTTTGGTTTTGTTTCAGAAATAGAAGTTTGCTTATACTTAACTCTACATTCTGAATGATAAATTGGATTTTGTAAAATCTGTAAATAACTTTTAAGAGCATGAAAAACATTTAAATTTGTAGTTTCTACACTTATTATATTTTGACTTAAAAGACTTGATACATATAATGTATAAACACTACCTGCAACAACATATATTTGACCAGTATCTATGGAAATATCCGAAACTTCCATTGGAACACTTGGGGTAAATTGATAAGTAAAACCTGAAACTTGAACAATAGGTTTATCACCCCTTATATATTGAGCAAATCCAAGAATATTATACATATCAATACCTTTGATAGTAATTTTATAAATCCTTGAATTATAAGCATTTAAATAATCAAAGCCATATGGCATAACTTGAAAAACATCATCAGATGTAATTTTCCCTTTATATAATGGATATACTAAAGCATCTGTTTCAATTACCGCAAGAGCAGAATTTGTTAAATAACGCATTGCATCCGCTATTAAGTTCCCAGTTGGAATATCAAGACAACCAGCAGAATCTGGCCAAGCAGTAATTATAGAATCCAAGGTTATAACACTATCCTCATAAACATTACCAAACTTAGCATAAATTTGCGATTTTATATTATTCAATGTATCTACCATGTATTGACTTATATTTGGAGAATTTAAAACATCTATAAGCTCATAACTTATTGGCTTGTTATTTGTTAAATCCCATAAAATTTTCCCAAGAACTTTAAAATGCTCATATGCTTGAACAACATAAGTTGTTTCATTATTTGCATTTAAAAATTTCCATAAAGTATCAATTTTTGTATGTGAATGACCACCAATTATTAGATTATATTTTGTTTGTTTTGCTAAATTGCTATCAACATAATCTCCAAGATGAGTTAAGAGAATTTTTAAATTGCAATTTAAATTATTAAATGTGTCTTGATAAGCTTGTGCAATAGGAAGAGGGTCTTTAAATTTTATAGGTTGTTGATATGGATTTATTGTATTAAATTCTGTTGTAGTAAGTCCAAGAACACAAATTTTTTTCGAATTTATATTGAAAATTTCATATGGTTTAATGCGTGTTTTTAATAAATGACTTGTAGTATCCATATTTGCAGAAAGTAAATAAATATTTTCACTTGAAAGGGCATTATATAAGCTATCAGGTCCCGCATCAAATTCATGATTTCCAAGAGCAATTGCATCTACTCTAAGGGTTTTTAAAATTTTTATATCATATCTTCCAACACTTGCATTAAAAGGAAAATCTCCACTTAAAAAATCACCTGCATGAAAGAATAAATTTTTGGGATATAAATTCCTTAAACTATCTACAATATAAGCAAGTCTTATAACAGAAGGATAATAGCGCTCATTATTTACCCAAGGACCAAAGGGAAATATCCTTGAATGACTATCATTTATATGTAAAATCAATAAAGTATCTATCATCTTATCCCCCTTGCTTCAAGTTGTTGAATTCTTGTCTGACTTATATTCTGTATTTGAGGATTTTGTGATTCAAGTGCTTTCTTATAATAATTATAAGCATCTTTTAATTTATTCATTCCAAGGAGAGCTTCCGCCTTTAAAAATGCAATTTCTGGTGTTTCCTTTGATATTTTTGAAGCATTTAAATAAGCATTTTGATAATCATTTAATTTTAAATAACTTTGAGCTTTCAATAATAAAGCTTGATCTGAATTATCATTTTCCAAGCTATTTATAACATCTTTATACATTCCCCTTTTATATAAATCATAAACTTTTTGATATTCTTTCTCTTTTATTAAAGCTGGACTTTTTAAACTTAATGAAAATAATTCAGGTTTTTCACTTAATAATTGTCTTGAAAATGATAATGCTCTTTCATAAAATTGACTATTTGGATAATTTGCTAATAATTCATCCCAATACTCAATCGCTTCTCCTGGATAGTTCAATAAATATGCACTTGCACCTGCCATATATAGTATTACATCTCTATCTGATCTATAACCCTTACTTACATATTGCTTTGAGTATTTAAGAGCTTTATTGTAATCTTTCTTTTTAAAACTTAAATCTATTATTGACGCTAAGGCTATGGAATCATTTGGATTATTAGCTAAATACCTTTCTAAATTAGCTATAGCAGTTAATGTATCACCTGTTTTTAGAGCAGATATTGCAGAAATTCTATTATATAAAGGATGGTTAGATGGTAAATAATTTACATATTGGGGATATTGATTTATAATAGCAAGCAATTTTTGTTCTGCTTCTTTTGAAAATTTTTGAGAATTTAAAAGCTTTGAAAAGTAATTTGCAGCATTTTGAAAGTCAGAAATACCAAGATATGATGTTGCTAAAAAGTAATATGCAAGTTCAAGATTGTCTTTATCTAAGTTATTTAAATTTACAGTTTTTAAAACATTTATAGCACTTTGAAAATCCTTTTCATCTATATAAATAGCTGCTAAGGGTATAGCTACCCTTTGGGCTAATGTATCATTTGGATAAAATTTTATGAATTTTTCAAGCAGTGGTTTTGCTGTAAAATAATCCTTACTTTGATATGCCCTTATTCCAGGATTATACAAAATAAATACTGCCGCAGTTCTACTTTTACTTAATAAGTTTTCATTAGTTATTAATCTACTTCTATATTGTTCTGCAATTTGAGCAATTCTAGCTTCTGCCTGTTTTGAGATTTCAGTATTTGGAGCATTTTCTATAACTTTCGTTAAAGCTTCAATAGCATCATCCACCCTATTTGAATTCATATAAATATCATATAATAATAATGATGCTTGACCTATTGCTTCCTCATCCTTTGCCCTCTCTATTACTTTATTTAGATATTCAATAGCCTTATCTTG
>JAUQPS010000065.1 GCA_030550205.1 bacterium | reverse complement strand
CTTTATAATTTGGCTACCCAATATATAACATTTGCAGGAAGTAAAGAACATTTAGCAACGATTATTAGAAATACGGAATATCCAAGGTCAATTGATATTGTTGTAAATCCAAAGCAACCACATTTAAGAGAAGTTAAATTTGCAAGAATTAAGATAATTAAAGCTATAAATTATTATGGTGAAAATGTTTTTGATTATCTTGGAACAAATACAGGTTTTGCTGTTAAGTTAGATAATGGAAAGGTAACTAATGCACCGGAACTTGGTAATGGTTTTTATTATATAAGATCTGATAATCCTGAGTTTGTTGTAGAATTACCTTCTTGTGAAAAATTTGACATTACTGGTAAAATTGATATTAATATGCAATTTGCTTATATGTGTCCAAGAGGAAATGTTTCAGAAGGATTAGTTCAAGCGAATCAAACAAAATTTACCGTAGAAGCACCACTTGCTTGGGATGTTGTAGAGAACTGGAAATTTCAAGGCAAGAATGTAAATCTTGAATTTACAAATAAATATCAACTTCATTTAAAAGCTAATTGTGAGAAGAAAATTGCAAAGAGTATATTTGCACAGGGTATGAAAGTTGCAGAGGCTGATTGGATAAGTGATGGGTTTATTAGTGGTATGAATATTAATCCTGCAACAGTTTTAAGTGCAAAGTACTCAGATTGTGGAATACTTGATCCTTGGGTAAGTAATAAGAAAACCATTGATACAATATTTGTGGCAGGATTTGATAATAAGAATGAAGGATTTACAGAACTTGGTTATTTCTTCCAAGGATTAGATTTTAAGAGTTCCATAGGTGAAGTTCATGATTTGTTTGATTTAATTGGGGCTAAAATTATAGGAAGTAGAGTAAAATTTGGCGATTATCCAATATATATTCAATCTTTAATTCCTGTTAGTTTAGATAAATTAAGGTCATTTAAAACATTCACATATGCTTTTCCATTCAATTATAAGTTTCCTAATAGTGGATGTGGTGATGAAACTGTTAATGTTATTGTAAGTTATCAGTTCCAGCCAAGAGTAGATTGTGGTTGTATTCAGACCGCTCAATAATTGATATTTTTAAATTTATTAGGAGATAATGATTTAGGATATAGGTTATTTGTAGAATTCTTTACAAATGCTTATTCAAATTATAATTTGAAATTGAATTTTTATAATAGAATTTATTTTGGAAGGGATGATTTTGAAATAGTTTCTCCTTCTCATTTTTCATTTTATTGGGAAGGATATTATTATTTTAAGAATTTTTTTGTTTATTATATTCATAATTGTGAGAATGGAATTGATAAAAATGCATATGATAATAGAAGATGGGATTTATTTGGGATTGGAATGGATATAAAAAAATTTAATATCTTAATTGGACACGTTGTATCGCCATTTAGAACATCTTATGATAATCAAAATTACACATGGGGCTTTAATATAAAAGGCTCATATAAATTTTTAGATATTTATTATCTTCTTATTTATACACAAGATAATAAAATTAAACATTCATTTTCTTTAAAATTAAATTATCCAATTTACTTGGGATTTGAAAGAAGGATGGATGTTAAGTCAATTTATGATAGAAAGGAAAGGGATTTTTATATATTAGGTTTATCTTATAAAAAGCCTTTTAAAAACTTTGAATTTTATAATTTGTTTAGATTTAACTTAGAGCCTTCATATAATGTTCTTTATATTGCAAAATTTGGATATAATTTTTTGGATTTTGAAATTGAAGGTTTATCTGCAAAAAATAGATGGACACCAGAATTTTTAATTTTTGATATTTATCTGTGTAAAGAACTTTGTATAAAATGGTTTTCAAAACATCAATTAGATTTAAATTATTTAAATAATAATAGCTATATCTTTGATAATACGAAAGCTTTTCCATTTACTTTTTCTATTGGATATTATGATAATAATTTTGGTTTCTTTTATGCTATTTTTGAGCGAAATTTCCAAAGGCGATTTGAAATTATAATAAATTATAAAACATTCTCTTATAAAATTTACTTTGATGAGCAATTTTCTATAAAAAATGCTTACAATTTAAGTTTTCATTTGAAATTGTTAAAGGATTTAAGCTTTATAATAGGAGTTTTTAGAAATGATGTATTGGATTTTAATAATGTTTTCTTTGGTGTTTATTTATCTAAAAAATAAACTATCTTAGCATTAATGGATCAATTGGATTATTATCTTTCCATACTTCATAATGAATATGGGGACCTGTTGAATGACCTGATGAACCTGTAAGTCCAATAACTTGTCCCCTTTTTACACTATCACCTTCCTGAACCATAACTTTTGATAAATGAGCATATAGTGTTTTATAATTTTTATTATGAATTAACCACACATGAAGACCAAATTGGCTATTACTATCAACTTTTATAACCTTACCAATAGCAGTTGCATAAACAAATGAATTTCTGCTACTTGCTATATCAATTCCTATATGTTCCTTACTATGCTCTTGTGTAATAATTCCATTTGTTGGAAGTCCAAATGGAGTATCAATTTGTTCTACTAAATCTGTGTTAAAATTCTGATGTGAAAATGTATCTTTTGGTAATTTGTCATAACCGAGTGCTATGTATAATGAATTTTTTACTTTTCTAAATTCTTCTATTTCCTTTTCAAGTTTCTTAAATTCTGCCAATTGCTGTTTTAAGATATGATTTTCTCTTAAAATTTTAACTGTGTTTATATTCAAGAAAAACATAATAATGTTTAAAACTATTAAAACTAAAATGATACTAAAAATCACTTTTAAAATTTTCCATTTGAATGTTGAGATACTAAATTTTTTTGTTTTACCAGTATCTGTTATTATAATAACTTGGAAAAATTTTCTCATTTCTTTATTAATTGAAGTAATTCTGCTCTTGTTCTTGGATCGCTTTTAAATAAACCAAGAAGGGAACTTGTTATCATTTTATTCTTTACTTTTTTAATTCCTCTCATAACTGTGCATAAGTGTATTGCTTCAATTATTACTGCAACTCCTTTTGGATTTAGCTTTTCCCATAGAATTTGTGCAATTTCTGTTGTAAGTCTTTCTTGAACTTGAAGTCTTCTTGTATATATTTCTACAATTCTTGGAATTTTAGAAAGTCCTATAATTTTACCATTTGGAATATATGCTATATGAACTACACCAAAAAATGGCAATAAATGGTGCTCACATAAACTATAAAAATCTATATCTTTTACAATTACCATTTCATCATAATTTTCATCAAAAATTGCATTATTTATTACCTCATCAACATCCATTTTGTATCCATATAGTAATTCATTTAAAAGCATCTTTGCAACTCTTTGGGGTGTTTTTTTAAGCCCTTGTCTATTTACATCTTCTCCAATCTCTTCTAAAATTATTCTTATCGCTTCTTCAATTTTAGGATTTATTGACATATTGAAAAGTTTAAGGTTTAAAATTTTCAACCTATGAGAATTTTACCATTTTTCTTTCTTTTTTCCATAGCTTATGCTAATGTTAGTGCAAGATCTATGAAGATATATGTCCAACAGGAAAATTGGCAAAAAGCTCTTGAAAATGCTAACAAGTGGAAGGATGAAGAACCTGATAATGCAGAGCCTTATTTATGGATTGGATATATCTATTCAAGATTAGGAGATTATAAAAGTGCGGGATTAAACTTTTTTGAAGGCTATAATAAGAATCCTAAATTTTATGAGAAAAAGGAGTTTGAAAAGAAATTATCCATTAGTGGTCAAAATTTATTAAAGTATGACCAATTTTTAATTGTTTTAACAAATTCTGCAATTCAATTTTACAATGAAGAGAATTATGATGATGCTATTAAAATTTCCGAATTTATAATAAAATTAGACCCAAATAATAGTAATGCATATCAAATTGCTTCAAGCTCTTATCAAATAAAAGCTCAAAAAGAAAAGGATGAAAATAAAAAGAGTGAGCTTTTAAATAAATCTAGACAATTACTTGAAGCTTATAATAATAAAAATCCAAATGACCCAAAAGCAAAATATTACTTAGCTCTTTTTTATTATGATGATGCCCAAAATTATTTATTAAAAAATGATACTATTAATCATAAACAAAGTTTAATAAAAGCAAAGGAATTGCTTGAATCTGCTGTTAAACTTGATACTACAAAACCAGAAATATATTTTGAATTAGCGGAAGTATATTTTGAGCTTGGGGATTATAAAAATGCAAGTATAAATTATGAAAAATCTTCAAAATTAGATAGCACAAAATTTGAAACATTTTATAATTTGGCAATATCTTATATGAAACAAAAAAATTATAATAATGCCTTAAAAGCTTTATTTAATGCGGATAAAATCAAACCAAATGATTATCAAGTTCTTTATTTTATAGCTTTGCTCTATTTTGAAAATAAAGATGATAAAAATGCTCTTGAATATGTAAATAAAGCTATTAGTGTAAAGGAAACTTCTATGGCTTATGAATTAAAAGCTAATATATTAAAGAATCTAAAAAAGAATGAAGAAGCTTTAAAAGCGATTGAAAAGGCAGAGGAATTAAAGAAGAAAGGACTTTAATGAAGAATATTTTAGAAAACATTTTTTATTATGTATTAGGTCTTATTCTTATTGGTATTTTTATTTGGCTATTATTAGATATCTTGATAATGCCCTTTGTTGTAAGAAAATGGGATGAGAGAATTATGCCAAGTGTTATAGGTTTAAATGTTGATTCTGCAAGTAAGATATTAAAAGAGCATGAATTTATTCCAATAGTTGATACAATTATACCTTCAAGTGTTTATCCAAAAGGTATTGTTATGGAACAAAATCCCCAACCTAACTATAAAGTAAAAAAAGGAAGAAAAGTTTTTTTGGTAGTTAGTGGTGGTATAGAATATGTAGAAGTTCCTGATGTAATTGGGAAAAGAAGAATGGATGCAGAAGATATATTAAAAAGCTATGGATTTGATGTAGAAGTTGAGTATAGTCAAGTAAAAGGAATGGAAAGTGATATTGTATTAGATGTTTCACCTTCAATAAAAAGTAAAGTTCCAAAAGGTTCAAAAATTAAAATTATTGTAAGTAAAGAAGTTTTATGATATTATTAGCAAGTGAAGAGAATATTAAAAGGGCAAGTGAAGTTATTAGAAATGGTGGAGTTGTTGCATTTCCAACTGAAACAGTATATGGTCTTGGAGCTGATGCTTTAAATAAAGATGCGGTTATTAAAATTTTTGAAATAAAGGAAAGGCCTTTATTTGACCCATTAATTGTTCATATTGATGAAATAAAATGGATTGAAAAATTAACAATAGAATTTAATGAAATTGCTAAAAAATTAGTAGAAGCATTTTGGCCAGGACCTTTAACAATTGTATTTAAAAAATCAGATATTGTTCCTTATATAACAACAGGGGGACTTAATACGGTTGCTATTAGAATGCCAGATAATGAAATAGCACTAAAGCTAATAAGATATTCTCAAACTCCAATAGCTGCACCAAGTGCTAATAAATTTGGTTATATAAGTCCTACATCTGCAAGAATGGTATATGAACAATTAAATGACAAAGTTGATATTATTCTTGATGGGGGAAAAACAAGATATGGTATAGAATCTACAATAGTTTATATTGAAAATGAGGATGTTTATATATTAAGGCTTGGAGCAATTGAAATTGAGAAAATTGAAAGTGTTATAAATAAAAAAGTGATTATATCTGAAAAGGTAAAAAGTCCAGGTCAATTTAAATTTCATTATGCACCATATACAAGGCTAATTATATTTAATAGTTTTGATGAGGTAGAAAATAAATTGAAAAATTATAAGAAGGTGGTTTTAATTAGTATAAAAAGAGAAAATTTAAAACTTCCTGATAACGTTATATATGATTTTTTTAGTGAAAACGGTGATTTAAGGGAAGTTGCGAAAAATTTGTTTGAAAAGCTTTATTATTATGATAAGATGAATGTAGATATTATTTTTGTTCAGGCGGTTAAAGAGGAGGGGATTGGTAGGGCAATTATGGATAGATTAAGAAAAGCACAAAATAGATATTAAAATTTATTACTAATTTTACTTAAAGCTAATTTTACAAGTTCTTGGGCACTTAAATTACCTTTCTCCTTTATTATTGAAATTAAGCTATTTTTGGCATTCGTATAATCAATACCTAAGCTTAAAAGAACATTTA
This sequence comes from bacterium, assembly GCA_030550205.1. Classification (GTDB taxonomy): domain Bacteria; phylum Hydrothermota; class Hydrothermia; order LBFQ01; family DSFT01; genus DSFT01. The sequence continues at coordinate 2,432 of JAUQPS010000065.1, read as the reverse complement.
AAGCGTCTATAAAATCTTGTGTAAATTTTGTTGTTTCAGAGGGGATTTCTTGAACTTTATCCTTCATTTCAATTATTATTCTTTCTGCGGTTTTTTTGCCAATTCCTTTAATTCTCATTAAATGCTTTATATCTTCTTTTATTATTGCTTCTTGAAATTCAGGCAAGTCTATTTGTGATATAATATTTATAGCAACATTTGGACCAATTCCAGATATTTTTATAAGCTCATTAAACCACAATTTTTCACTTTCTGTCAAAAATCCATATATATTAAATCCATTCTCATTAAAAATAAGTTGAGTATAAATAATAACTTCGTCATCCTTATTAAAGCTATATTTAAAAGGTATAATAATTTCAAAGTAAATATCTGAAACTTTCAAAATTAATTTATTTCCAAATGATTTATGAACTTTACCTTTTAATGCCCAAATCATGTTTATTAAAAAATGTCCAAATTAAAGCAAGAGCATCACTTTCATGCTCATTTAAATTTTTATTTAATTTAAATATAACTTTTGTCATATATTGAACTTGATGTTTTTTGGCAAAACCAAAACCTGTAATGGAAAGCTTTATAGATGTTGGTGAAATTTCAAAAATTTGGATATTTTTCTTTTGTAATAATAGTTGAATTACACCTTTTACACTTGAAAGCAAAATAAGAGTTTTAGCGTTTTTATGATAGAAAATGCTTTCTAAAAGAGCAATGTTTGGTTTATATTTATCAATTATTTCTTCACATTTCTCATATATATGTAATAAGCGTTTAGAAGTTTCTATACTTTCAGTTCTAATAGTTGTGCTAAAAACATAATTTAAATTATCGGTTATGGCAATTCCAAGATTTCTAATTGAAATATCAAATGCAACAATTCGCATTTATTCATTCTTTATAAATTTCCATTTAATATTCCTTGAAATTTGAATACTTGCTTCTGCATTTGTATTATGAGAAATATGAGCATATAGTGTATCAAATATATGTCGATAAGTTATTCCTTTATAAGGCACAAGATAAATACTATCTTTTGTTAGTTTATAAGCATAATTTTGCTTTATTATTGTATCACTTTCTTTACATTCCAAGCCTTGATTTAAAACTATTTTATCAAACTTATATCTATATTTTATTCTCATAAATATCTCATCATAAAGACTATAAAGCGTATCATTAATTTTATTTGAGAATCCTTTTGAACTATCAATATATAATGTATCTAAATAAACCATTAAACTACAACTCCAGAAAAAGCTTCCAATTTTAACACTATCATTTATCACACTATATGATTTTTGAATAGGTGTCCAATTTTGAGTTAAAGTATAGGGATAGAATTTTTGAACACTAATTTCCTTTCTAACTTCATGAGCCCAATTTTTAAATAAAATGCCATTTTCTACAATTTTTATAGTATCATACCTTATTCTTGGAGTATCCGCTATAAGCCATATTGAATCTTTAATAGGAATAGATAAATTCATAGTGTCAAATAGCGTTCTTACAAGCGTATCTGGGTTTGGATAGGATGTTAAGGTATAATAAAAGCTATATTTATATATTGATGAATCACTATATCCATAGATAAATTTTGAATTTGGTTTTATATTCCAAAAACTAAAAGCTTCGTAAGGATTTTTGGGATTTTCAGGTGAAGTAACTTTCTTTGAACATCCAAAGAAAATAAAAAAAATTATAAAATATCTTTTCATCAAACTTTTTTACTTTCAGCTTTTTTCTTTAACATTTTTAATCTAAATTTATCTTCTCTTTCTCTATCCTCTAAAACTTGTCTAATAAATTTTGCTTGTTCTCTCATTTCTGGTATTAATTTTTGTTCAAGAGCATTTACTCTCCTATTTGTTTTTCTAATTTCTTCTCCAAATTTTCTTAATTTATATTCTAGAGGAACAACCCTTAAAATTGCATCAATACTTCTTTCAAATGAGCTTGCAGTTAGTTGAACTCTTGATGTAATACTAATTGGAGAAAAACCTCTTTTTAAAGCACTTTTTACAATATCCCCATATTTAAATTCTGTTACTTTAACTCCCCAAGCCTTTCTTGGTATCATTTCAATTTCTAATTTTTTACCTGAACTTAAAGCAATTGATTCAAGAGCTTCTTTTCCATCTATTCCAATTGTTATAATTAACATATTTATACTTCTTCTTAATTCATCTTCAAGAATTTTTCTTTCTTTTACTATAATACTAATTAATTTTCTAAATTCATTCATTAAAGCGTCTCTTTTATTTTTTAATAGGTTTGCACCCTGAATTGCCATTTGAATTTGTCTTCTTAGATTTAGAAGGTTCATTCTTGTAGGGCTAATCTGTTGCATAGTTTGATAATTTTAAGGCTTGTGCTTTATTTTTGATATGAAAATTGGCAAAATTATAAGAGATAGAAGATAGGATGGTAGGTTA
>JAUQPS010000064.1 GCA_030550205.1 bacterium | reverse complement strand
CCAAATTCACAATAAATCCATATATTTCATCGCAGAACAATTTTGAAAATTCAGTGGCAGATAAGCTAAACTCCCTTATTTCATTATCCAACGTTTCAAGATATACTAACCCCTTCATATCTTAATCTCCTCCTTTAAAACTCTAATAAGCTCATCTACACTACTTAAAAACTTTACTCCCGCTCTTTGTGGTGGAAGGCTTAACTTTACTCTTATTAAATGCTCTTGAATATCGACTCCCAATTCGCTTATATCTATTACATTTAAAGGCTTTCTTTTAGCAGCCATAATGCCTTTTAGGTTAGCAAGCCTAATTTCATAAGGTGCCTTATCATGACTTAAAATAACAGGCATTTTTACTTTCAATTTTTCTTTCCCAATTTCAATTTCCCTTTCAACAATAACATAATCTCCATCTAATTGAGCGGTTGATATATTCGTTATAAATTTTATATTTAAAAATCCTGCCAAATAACCACATATTGAGGAGAAGTTTGTATCAATATCAACTTTTGGAACAAAAATAATATCAAAAGGACCATATTTTTGAATAAAACTTGCATAAATTTTTGAAAGTGTTAATGGAGAAAGTCTATCATAATTTTCATATTTGATTAAATAACTATTGTCAAAACCAAGAGCTAATGCATTTCTTAATAATTCAGAACTATTTTCAGGACCGATTGTTAAAACATTTAATTCAATAGAATTATCATTATCTTTCATTCTTAAAGCGGTTTCCATACCATACTCTCCATAAGGGTCAATTACATAGTTTAACCCTTCTTTGTTTATATCTAGGTTGTCTGAATTTAAACTAATCTCTGCATATGTATCTGGAACTCTCTTGAATATGTTGAGAATTCTCATATTGAAAATTTTAAAGCTATTTTGCTAATGTTAAAAATATTGCTACAATAGCAGTTATTATAATTATTGTTTGTCCTAAAAATGTTCCTAAGATCCACTTTATTAGCTCATTTTTTAATTTTTCTTTTTCAATTATAATCCTACTTTCAATCTCTTTTCTCAATTTTTCTAACTCAATTATAATTTTACTTTCAATTTCTTTTTTAAACTTCTCCATTTCAATAGCCATCCTACTTTCAATTTCGCTTCTAAACTTCTCTAATTCAGTATTTACTCCACCTATAACATCTATAGCTTTTCTTCGTAGATGCTATTTTTTGCTAAATCTTCTTTTTTAATAACTATTGAAAATTTTAAAGCTTTAACAAGTGTTCTCTTAAACTACTATTTCCCCACAATAAATCTATGGGCATGATATTTTCTTCAAATTCATAAGGTGGTTCTCTAAATTTAAATTTATCAGGATATAACTTTTTAATAGTTTCTAGAATTTTTACTGCGCTTTCAACAGGTTTAAATTTTCTCCTATCAATTACATGAATATAAAAGCCTCCACAAATTTTATCTTTATATTTATCAAATTTTGGTTTGAAATAAATTGGTCTTAAAATTGCTCCTTCAATCTCAATAAAATTTTTAACATAAAAGGGGTCTATAAAATCTGCTCCAAAAATCTCAAAAGGTCTTGTAGTTCCTCTTCCTTCTGATATATTCGTCCCCTCTAACAAACACATACCAGGATATACAATAGCGGTTTTAATATCAGGTATATTAGGAGATGGCATTACAAAAGGAAATCCAATTTCATCAATATATTTACTTCTATCCCAATTTTCAACTTCATATAAGATGATATCAATATTTTCAATTTCAGCAACCATTTTTAAAATTTCTCCGTATGTTTTTCCATGTCTAATTGGAATTTTATATAATCCTACAAATGAAGTAATTTCATTTATTGGACCTTCAACATCAATCCCATTTATAGGATTTGGTCTATCAAGAATAATAATTTTTTTATTCATTTTTCCTGCTTTCTTTAAGAAAAGAGCACAACTCCAAACATATGTATAAAATCTTGCTCCAATATCTACAATATCAAAAATTACTCCATCTAAATTTTCCAAATCCTCTTCCTTTGGAATTAATGAATTAAAGTCCTTACCATATAATGAAATAGTTTCAATACCAAAAATTTTATTTTCTTTTACTTCTTCTCCATATTGATAAACAGAAAAAAATCCATGTTCTGGTGTAAAAATTTTAGTTATATTTAATCCTGCTTTTAAAATTTTAACTAAACTATATTCATAATCCCAATCAATAGCTCCACTATGTGTTAAAACACCAAGCTTTAAATTTTTAAATTTATTTATATCTTCTAAAAACTTATGAAGTCCAATTTTTATCATAATGCTTTTTCAACTTTTTCAACAAGTTTTTGAAATTCTTTATCTTTAATAATTAATTTTCTGGCTTTATTATAACCATTTATAATTGTGCTATGGTCTCTATTTAATGCTTTTGCAATTTTCGTATATGGTATATGAAATTTTTCTCTTGCTATATAAATAACAACATAGCGAGCATAAAGTAAATCCTTTACTTTTATTGGGCTTTTTAAATAACCTTCATCTACTTTTAACTTTTCACATACAACTTGAATAATTTTTGAAATGTCATATTGTTTCTTTGTTGAAACTAAATCCAAAATTAAACTTTTAAAAGTTCTATAATTTATTTTATCATCTGAAAAGTTATAATATGCAGAAATTCTTGCTACAACACCTTCAAGTTCTCTTATACTACTTATATTTTCTTTTGCAATTTCCCAAAGAAGCTCATCATCTATATTTAATCCCTCCTCTTTTACTTTTAATTTTAATATATTATATCTTGTTTCAATTGTTGGTGGTTCAATTTCCATAATAATACCCTTTAATATCCTATTTTTAATTTCTTCCCTAACTTTTAAGTTTTTAATATGTTTTATTCCTGCTAAAATAACTTGGCTATTTTTTGACAATAAATAATCTAAGCTATTTAAAAATTCTTCTTGAAGAGATGGTTTATCTTCAATAAAATCAAAATTATCAACTATTAACATATTTAACTCCCTATATTTATTTCTAAAACTATTTGTCGTTTGAGTTTTTATAGCATTTATAAGCTCATTAAAAAATGCTTCCATAGTTATGTATTTTACCTTAATTTTACTATTATATTCAATTGCTTTATTGCCAATAGCATTTATTAAATGCGTTTTTCCAAGACCACTTTTTCCATAAACATAAAATGGATTATATGTTTTTGAAGGATTTTTTGCTATAGAAATTGCTATATTATATAAAATTTCATTTTCTTTACCTATTATGAAATTTTCAAATGTTAATGTTCTTTGAAGTGTTGAAATTTCAATTTGAGGCTTAAATAAAGTTGGTCTTTTTTCTTCAAAAACCCACTTAATATCAGTTATTTGAAATTTTTTTAAAGCATCTCTTAAATATGTTCCATAATGCTCTTCAATCCATTCAGCAAAGTATTCATTTGGAGCTTGAAGATAAATTATATTATTTTCAATATTCATAGGCTTAATTGATGATAACCAATCCTTTGTATTTTTTTGTGGTAAAATTTCTGATATTAAATCAATTATATTTTGCCATATTAGTTTAGGAGAACTTTGCAAAGCTTGAAAATTCTAAGGCTTAAAATTTTCCTCTTTGATAAAAAGGCTTGAATCAATAATAATGATATTTGTAGGTTTTGTTGGAGTTTTAGATACTTCATTTATGATACCAATAATATCAATATATGCAAAAAGCTTGGGAGTAAGCGATTTTGAGGCAGGATTTATAGCGGGTTTTTATAGTATAGTAGCAATTCCATCAAGTATAATTGCAGGAATACTTGTTGATAGATTCGGAAGAAAAAGAACGTTATTTATTGGTTTATTGTGGGATGCTATTTCTGTTTTTCTTTATTCTTTGGTTTTAAATAGTTTTCAATTATTGATTTTAAGGGGATTTCATGCAATAGGAGGAAGTTTAATTTATCCTGCATTTATAGCAAAAGCAAGGGATATTAGTAGTGATAGAATAGGTTATAATATGGGTAAATTTTTGGCTCCAATAGCCTTAGCGGTGTCTTTGGGAAGTGGTATCTCAGGAGTTGCAACATTTATTTTGGGATATAAAATTTCATTTGTTTTATTATCTATAATTATACTTTTGGCTGGCATTTTTACTCTATTTCTTCCAAAAGAGCAAGAGAAAATTAATTGGAGAGGACTAAAAGGTATTTTTGAAGGATTTAGAGAAGCTGGATTTTCAACAGCCTTAGGTTTATATTTAATTTTAGTTTTATATATAGCTCTTGGTATTATAATTGGAGGACTTGGAATTAGTTTATATGATGTTGTTGGAGATGATAGGCAAGCTCGTCTTATAGTAGGAATTGGAGTTTCACTTTCAAGTTTAGCTTCAGTATTTTTATTTTTGATTAATGGCATTGTTTTTGATATAATAGGGGGTAGGGTTGTTCTTTTATATTCAGTAATTATATCTACAATAGGGTTTTTCACTGCGATTATACTTACAAAACCTATAACCATAATAATTAGCCTTTTGACATTTGGATTTAGTTTATCTGGATTTCTATTGCTTAGCACAATTTTAGTAACAAATGTTCCAATAAATGTAAGGGGGACAACTATTGGTTTGCAACAAGTTTTAAATATATTAGGTGTTGCAATAGGAGCACCGATTGGAGGTTATGTGGCAAGTTTTGGAATAGATATGGTTTTATTAACTTTAATTATATTTTTATTGCTTGGATTATTAAGTTTAATTAAGCTTTAAAATTTACATTATGAAGGATAAAAATTTTCAAGAGAGATATCAAGCATGGCTTGAAAAAAGAAAAAACTTTAAAGATATTTCAAGACCGTCATATAGAACAATTTCTGGAATTGAAATAAAGGATATATATACTCCAAAGGATATAGAAAATTTGAATTATTTGGAAGATTTGGGCTTTCCTGGTGAATATCCATATACGAGGGGTGTTTATTATAATATGTATAGAGGGAAAATTTGGACAATGCGAATGTTTGCAGGATTTGGAAGGGCAAGGGATACTAATGAAAGATTTAAATTTTTGATAAAGCAAGGTCAGACAGGGCTTTCAACTGCTTTTGATATGCCCACATTAATGGGTTATGATTCAGATGATCCAAGAGCAGAAGGTGAAATTGGAAGGGAAGGGGTAGCAATTGATACATTGGCGGATTTTGAAGTTTTATTTGATGGAATTAATCTTGGTGAAGTTTCTACTTCATTTACAATAAATGCTCCTGCTATATTTATATATGCTTTATATGTAGCTCTTGCAGAAAAGCAGGGTGTTCCCCTTGAAAAAATTAGAGGCACTTTACAAAATGACATCTTAAAAGAATATCATGCCCAAAATGAATTTATATTTCCACCTGAGCCATCTATTAAATTAATTGTAGATATAATGGAATTTTCAAGTCAATATACTCCAAAGTTTAATACTATTTCTGTATCTGGATATCATATAAGGGAAGCTGGTTCAACTGCTGTTCAGGAATTAGCTTTTACACTTGCAGATGGGTTTGCCTATGTTGAAGCAGGTATTAGGAGGGGGCTCGATGTTGATAGTTTTGCTCCAAGAATTTCATTTTTCTTTAATTCACATATAGATTTCTTTGAGGAAATTGCTAAATTTAGAGCGGCAAGAAGAATTTGGGCAAGAGAAATGAAAAATAGATATAAAGCTAAAAATCCTCAAAGCTTAATGCTAAGATTTCATACTCAAACCGCTGGATGCTCTTTAACTGCTCAACAACCCTTAAATAATATAATTAGAACAACAATAGAAGCATTAGCAGCTGTTCTTGGTGGAACTCAAAGCCTTCATACGAATTCTTATGATGAAGCGCTTCAACTTCCAAGTGAAGAGGCAGTAACAATTGCATTAAGAACTCAACAAATTATAGCATACGAAACAGGTGTAATTAATACAATTGACCCACTTGCAGGAAGTTATTTCGTGGAGGCTTTAACGAATGAGATAGAAAGACAAGCATATAATTATTTTGAAAAAATTCTTGAAATGGGTAATGGCTCATTTTTGGATGGTGTAATAAATGCAGTTTATAATGGTTATATAAAGAAGGAGATTGCTGATGCGGCATATGAATTTCAAAAGAGGGTAGAAGAAAAGGATTTTATAATTGTTGGAGTTAATGAATTTGTAGATGAAAATGAAACTATTGAACCTCCAAAATTTAAGATAGATCCAAAGATTGAAATTGAACAAAAAGAATTTTTAAAACATATAAAGGAAACAAGAGATAATTTGTTAGTTAAACAAAAATTAGAAGCATTAAAATTAGCTGCAATAAGAGGAGATAATCTTGTTCCATATGTAATAGATGCGGTAAAAGTATATGCAAGTGAACAAGAAATTATGGAAACTTTAAAGAGTGTTTATGGAACATTTAAGGAAGTTGTAGTTATCTGAATATGTAATGAAAGGGGCAAAAGCCCCCTTAATTTTTAATAAACTTAATCCAATTTGAATTATTGTCAATTTTTACATTTACTATATAAACACCTTTTGGTAAACTATTTAATCCAATCTCATATTTCCCAATTTGAACATAACCATATTTAATAATTCTATTTAATGAGCCGTTAGCATTGTAAATTGTAATTTCAATGTAAGATGGTTTGTTTAAAACATAGAAAATTAAAATGTTTTTATAAACTTTAAAGAATGTGGATTTGTTGGAAGTTTCAAAGATATTATTTGGAGAGCCAAACTTGGCTATGAAACCATCTTCACTGCCTGCGTTACTTGCTTGGTAATAGGCATTATTTCCCGGATTTTGAGTTGGAAAATTGGTTGATGTTGTTAATCCTGTTATAAAGACATTATCCTGTCCATCCGCTGCGATGGAAGAGCCATAATCACCATTACTTCCTCCGTAATATGTGGCCCATAACAAGGATCCTGAATTGTTGAACTTTAAAATAAAAGCATCGTAATTTCCTGCATTATTCTGTTGATAATAAGCTCCAGAAAGAGGTTGAGTTGGAAGGTCATTTGACCAAGTATAACCAGTTACAAATACATTATTTTGATTATCTGTAATAATTGAAAAACCGGCATCAATATCACTCCCACCATAATATGTAGCCCATAATCTTTGACCCCAATTGTCAAATTTTAAAATGAAAGCATCATAGTTGCCTCCTCCATAATTCCCTTGGTAATAAGTATTTCCGCCAGGGTTTTGAGTTGGAAAGTCAGTTGATTTGGTTGCACCTGTTACATAAAAATTACCCTGTTTATCCGTTGTAATAGAAAAACCTCTATCTCCACTCGTTCCACCATAATATGTAGCCCATAACCTAATTCCTATTGGATTAAATTTAAGAATAAAAGCATCATTGTAGTTTGGACATCCGCCACATGTTCCTTGATAATAAGCACCAGTGCCGGGATTATAAACTGGAAAATCGCTTGAAGTTGTTCTTCCTGTTATAAACACATTACCTCCACTATCTATTGTTATAGAGTAAGCATAATCTTCACTACTTCCACCATAATATGTAGCCCATATTCTTTGTCCTGTGTCAGAGAACTTTAATATAAAGGCGTCCCATATACCTGCCAAGCTTCCTTGGTAATAAGCTCCATTTTGAGGGTCATATGTAGGAAAATCAGAGGATACAGTAATTCCAATTACATATAAACTTTTTCGTGAATACACAATGGCATAACCTCCATCCTCACTTCCTCCTCCATAATACGTAGCCCACAATCTAATTCCTGAGTTGTCAAATTTTAAAATGAAAGCATCACCAGCTCCACCATATGGTTGATTATAAGCACCAGAAAGATTTTGTGTTGGAAAATCAGTAGATAATGTCCAGCCTGTTATATACACATTACCATTATCATCCGCTGTAAGATAACAAGAGTAGAAAAAACCACATTCATCATTACTTCCCCCATAGTAGGTAGCCCACTCCCTTACTCCTGAATTATTAAACTTTAAAATCAAAATATCATTATAATAATCAGTTCCATCATAGTTACAATTTCCATCGGTTCCGCAAGTGCCATCAAAGTAAGCACTTGATGCGGGGTTGTAAGTTGGAAAATTGGGAGAATTTGTCCTTCCTACAACAAAAATGTTACCCTGAGCATCCGTAGAAATAGAAAAGGCTCTATCATTATTACTTCCCCCATAATAAGTGCTCCATACAAGAGCATAAGGATCAATTAACAATGATTTATTTTTATCAAAATCAACAGTTTCAAATGTTAATAAGTCATTTTCTTTTAGTCTATAACTCACTTCAACTATATTATTCCCTTGATACCCTCTTAAACTCCCATCCTTTATCTTTCCAATTGGTGTTGATAAAATTATGGACTTTCCATTATCAACTAATTCTATATCAGCATACTTTACTTTCAACTTTATTTGGGATATTAGCTCTGGATTTCTTAATTCAAACTCATGATGAAAATTACCATTATCATCATATCTAAATATCCAATTTATCCCTGGATATACATCCTTTATTATAACCTTCCTATAACTCTTTACAAATAATATCCCATCTGGACAATGAGCTAAATAGAAGTTTTCATATCCAGGTAGTTCATTTTGATAGATTATGTTTTCTTTTTTTATCTTTCCTCCTATTAGCTCATAATCTATCCTGGCGTAGTGTAATATGGAATTTTCAGGATTTTCTTTTATATGTGGTAATATCTCTTTATCTTTTTTAGCTTCTTTTTTCTCAATATCATAAATTACATAACTTAATCCATTTTCAGTTATGAATATGCCCATATTTCCATTTCTTGAATAGAAGATAACATTTTCTGCAACTTTTCCATCCATAGTAGCAATTTGACCTT
>JAUQPS010000063.1 GCA_030550205.1 bacterium | reverse complement strand
TTTAATTTTTAAAAAGGAGGTGTAGAATGAGAAGGTTATTTTTAATTCTTACTTTAATGGGAACATCTTTTGCAGGTCTTCAAGTAGGCGATGTCGTGGATTACTATATGAATGTTTTCAGATTGATTATGGTAAGGGATACAATTCCGAGAAAAGGAGTAGTGAGATATGTGGGTTCAAACTTTTACCTTATTTCAGGGGATAAGGTAAGTGTTACCAAGATTGTGAAGCGAAAATATTCCACTCAGCCTGTAAATTATATTGCAGGAACAAAAAGAGTAGCCGGTAAAGACCCTCAATATATTTACCTTACTACCGATTTAATTAAATGGAGACAAAATAGAGCACTCAGTGGTGCTGATGCAAAAGTTGACCAGGATACTACTCCGATGGGAGATCTTGTGAATACTTATGACTTAGATGTATACGATATAGTCGTTAATCCCACATATACTTCTACCTCTTTTTCTACAATGTATATTGCCTCAGAAGACGGTCTCTTTTGTCTTTATGGCTCTCTTAGTGCTGCTTCCTGGATTGCTATGCCTGACACTCCTGTATTTTCTGTGGTATTTCATCCGGATAGTACAGGACCAATTCCACCTATTACTAATAAAGAAATACTTTTTATAGGAACTGCCAAAGGAGTTTACCATGTGACTGTTAACATAAAGTGTATAAGTAATGTTGAGACTTTAGCTATTTGTCACAGGGTTGGAAATTTAACAGATAGTGTTTTTGCAGTTGGAGTTGATCCCAACAACGATAAGATAAGGTATGCTGGAACATCAAATAAACTTTATAAATGGGATTCATTATCCTCTAACTGGCAACAAGTTTTAAATCTTACAGGTAAGGCTCGTAGAATAAAGTTTTTTGACTCTCAAACGATAGTAGTTACCACAAAGGATGGTTTCTGGTACACTGAAGATGGTGGCAGCAATTGGACACATAAACTTGAAAACAAGGACTGTTGGGAAATTGAATATGCCTATGGATATTATTGGATTGTAACAGCTGGTGAAGGTGTTTTAAGGAGCACTTCTTTAAGTGGGGATTGGAGTTATGCAAATGAAGGGCTTGAATCCCTTGCTATGCTTGGTTCAAAAGAGTGTTATGCTATATTTTATGATTCTACACAAAATAATCTTCTCATCGGAAATGATCAAGGAGTATGGAAATGGGACGGAGGGAAATGGGTAAATATAAGTAAAGGGATTGGTTCTATAATTCCTGACACTGAGGTTCAATCTCTTGCGGATGCTGTTGAAAATCCTTTTGGAAATGGAAGAAACCTTTTTGATAGTTTAAAGACCGTGTTACAGGTAAGTGATGTTGAACTATGGGATATAGATAACGATCCCCATATTTATATAGTCTTAACAGGAATTATCTATTCTGCAGATCTTCAAGATCCTACTCTTACCCCAATCTATGGATATTTTGATCCATTTAATGAAGACCTTTCGCAACGATATAGTAATAAAAAGGAGATATTCTTTGTAGATTTGAGCTATTTCTATGATCCTGTAACAGGAGAAATAAATAAAATAAATCTTGCAAAATTTATGGGCTACCTTTTTAATCAATATGCTATCTGGTCACTTGATAGAAATGAATCCCGTGCGGTAAGAGAAGGTCTTGCAATTACTGCTCTCCACCTTGCAGGCTTTGAAGTTTTTAACCCGCCTACTAATGTTGGAATTGTTGGAGGAAGGCAATGGGGTTCTTCACCAGACAGAATCAATATGCCTCTTTTAAGTTATACCACTGCCTGGCTAAACTCTCCTGTTGCAAGGGAAATGGATAGAGAAAGGGTAGGATATTTTGTTGAATATTTAAGAGAGAAATTTGGAAATTCAATATTTTATGACATTTTAAGAGATAAACAACACGATGGTTATGAAGTTTTTGATTATCAACTCAATTTAAGAAATTATAAGTTTGAGAAGATTTTGTGCGAATGGGCAATTGCGAATTTAATTGACAATCCAGCAAAAGGGTATGGTTATCCTGAAATAGACAATATTTTTGATTACTCTCAATTTTCACAATATGCAACAGAGATCCCGGAAAAGGCTAATAACCATTCTCTAATTTCCCCATGCGGTATAGTGTATTTATATAAAAATGGAATGGATACTATCTATCACTTAGATTTTCAAGACAATTTCGGAGACACTTTAAAGGGATTTAAACTCTTTAGAATTTTGCTTCCAGAAACATCCATAACCGAAATTCAGTTTGATACTTTAAAAATTTATGAGGATACTATGCTAATTGTGAAGAATGCAAAGAATGTGGTTTCTGATAGAGTTTCAGGAAATGTCAGGTATGTTATTGTAAATGCTTCTCGTGATCTTACAGGATACTATGCTGCCTCTTATGAAAAGGATCCTCCTAAAATTTATTCTTCTTACATTCTCCAAAACCCTGCAGTTACCCACTCTTTAGATTTTTATGCACTCTCAAAGGATTATTTTTATGGAGATGCAAATACTGCTTCACAGGCAAATGTTTATATCGTGCCCCTTCAAAAAGGAATGCCAAGATTCATTTCTCCACTTAAATTTATTGGAAAGGGAGACACTACATTTGTTTTTAACTCAAAGATTACACTTACTCCTAATGTGGAAGGTGATTTAAGAGTATATTCCTATGGGCAAAATTTAGTTGGAATATATACAGTTTTATATGATGATACAATAAGTATAAGGAAACTTAAAGGTTCTGGAATCTATTCTTTCCTTAATGGGAGAATATCTATAGAAATTCCTCAAAGTTTAGATTATCATGGAGTAATAATGGTGAGCAAAGTATATGGAAAATTTCAGGAAGAGGATGAAAAATACACAATAGGTTCTATATATTCAGTCGGAAATTCAAAAATTGTTTTCCCATCTAAAATAAAGATTATTATAAGAGACGAACTCTATAAAGGAAGAAATGATATTTCTCTTTATACTTATGATGGTAAAAAATGGGTTGAATGTGAGAGTTATTTGAATTCTGAAACTGGTGAAATCATCGCTTGTGTGGATAGACTCGGAATATTCGCTGTGAGAACAGGGAATCCAGTTGTTTTAAAAATGTTCAGTTTTTCTTTAAACTCTTCAAATTTAATCACTGGCTCCTCAAAGATTAAATTTACTTTCTCATTGCCTTCAACTTCCTCTGTTTCAATCTCTCTTTTTGATGTTACAGGAAGAGAAGTTTATTTCAAAGATTTGAAAACTCTTTCTCCTGGACTTTATAATGATGAACTTAAATTTGATAAGCCTTTATCTAAAGGAGTTTATATGATGAGATTTAAAGCTGTTTCAAAGCATAAAGAATATAATAAATTAATGAAAATAGTTTTGTTTTAAAGGAGGTTGAAATGAGAAAAGGAATAATATTTTTATTTCTTGTTTTCTTTGCAGGATGCGGTGTAAAGAAGAATCCACCAAAAGTTGTGCCACCTGATATAAATGAAGTGCTTAAACTTGCATGGGAAGAATACGACAATTTTAGTTTTAGTAAGGCATATGCTTTATTTGATTCAGCAATTGTTCTTGATGCTTTTAATCCAGAAGGATATTTTGGGAAAGGATGGGCGGCGACGCAGATATTAAAACTTGATGATGCGATTTCTTCTTTTAGTTTTGCGTTAATCCTTTATAATCAACGCTTTGATTTACCTTGCTTTAAAGAGATAATTCCTGAGGATTCCTCTTCTTTCTGGGGAATTGATTCAATTATTGGAAGGGATACATTCTGGCATATAAATGTTAGAAATAAACCTTTACTTTCCTTAACTTCTATTTCAATAAAAAAGGGAACGAAGTTTGTTTCACCTGAAATAAAAGACATAAATGATGAATCAGCACTTTTGAGAAATTTTGCTCCCAAAACTTCTGATAATCTTATTGATACTATTTTTATAAATTACTATTACTTTTCTGTTCCACAGAGTGTAGATGAAAAGGTTGCTCTTTCTTATGGAGGTTTAACATTTTCTTATACAGGTAAAGAAAATTACACAGATGCAATCATAACCGGTAGAGCGGTTTCAAAAGCAGTGAATAGTTTAGATTTTCCCCATCCTTATCCAGTTATAAATATGACAAAATTGAAAGCAACTGTTGCTTATGCTGCATTTAAAATGGGTTATATGGGGTTATGCGTTAGGATACTCTCTGAGATTGATGACCAATTTATCCCTCCCCCTAATCCATATGATCCGGATAGGTGGGGGGAAATTTTAGAGGAATTAAAGAAGTTTTTGGGTGCCTAACAAAGGAGGTGAGATATGCGTAAAGTGGCAGTGGTGATAGGTGTGATGGTGCTCTCCTTATGGGGGAGCCGGAATGTAAAGTCTCCGTATGATCTCCAGAGGATAAATAAGGTGGAAGATGGAGCAATCACAACAGGAAGTGGACAAATCCTTATAACCCCTTGTGATACAATTGAACCTCATATTCCTGATATAAGGGCACTTTTAGGTTGTCCGGGTAAAAATATTGCAGTTAAAGGAGATACAGTCGTTGCAATTACAGGACCATATTCAGGTGACCCAGATAACATTTTTGGTGGTGTATATGCTTACTATTCCTTTGACAAAGGTCAAACTTGGCAGTCTTTTGCTCTCAGTACCTCCCTTAATAGAAGAATTTATCCCGGTGTAATTTGGCCTGATGCAGCAGGAAGAACTTGGTCAGGTTCACCATCTCCTTTATTTTTCTGGCATGAGGCTTACAGGGTAGGAGGGGTATATCAACCCTCCCGTATGTATATTGCATGGGATATAGCCTGGCCAAGTGGAATATTCTGGGTTGTAGAGCTTCCAAATAGCTACGATTTAAATGTATGGTTACCTTCAGCAGATGCAAAAGGAGACACAATTATAGTTACAGGTGTAAATGTTTCCACGAGTTTTCAATCCTTTTATTGGTTATCCTATGATGGTGGCCAAACCTGGCAGGTTTCGGGTCAGCCAATAAATACCGCAACAGATGTTGATAATGCAATCCCAAGGATAGGGAATACGCCAGGATACATGGCTGCTATAATGGAAGTATATAATGAAGCCCAATATCCATGGGGTGCTTATGTTCCCTATTTTGGTGAAAGCACTGACGGTGGAATGACATGGACATGGTATAGTCTTTGGGATTTAGCCCATGGAGGAAATGCACCTTATGATTCTTGTGCAGGTGGTTGGTGGTATGTTTATGATTTTGTTCTTGACAGTGATGACAGACCATTAATTGTATGGAAATATGGCAAAGGGACCTATGAATATGGAGATGTTTGGTTTTATAAACCAACACAAGGTTCACCAGGGAACTGGAGTGGATGGACATATCAACTTATTGCAGGTGATGGCCAAGGAGGAAACTATGCAACCCAGCCATATATATCTATTGACCCAATAAGCAATGCAATCTTTTTAGTATGGAATGGTTACTTCATTGTAGGAACAGATACCTTTAATCATTTATGGATCCAGGCTTCAATGGATAGAGGAAATACTTGGTATCTTGATACCTTATGGCCAGGTTATGACAGTTTTCAAGAAGAAGCTGCAGAACTTCCTGTGTACTCCCCATCTTATGGTGGTAGTGTAGACTTACATTTATCATTCTGTAATAGGTCTACAGCTGCCGGAGATCCTGCATTACATTCCCTTTATCCGGCTTATATTTCAGTGAAAGAAAAGGCAAAAATTTCCCTTAATGGGTCTTCTTTTTCTGTTAAAAATAAAGGAAGAGATTTAGTTATAAATTTCTCATTACCCGAAAAAGAGAAAGTGGAACTATCAATTTATAATTCAGCAGGAAGAAAGATATCCACAATTTATAAAGGAGATGCAATTTCAGAAAAAATTACTTATAAAGCAAATAAACTCACACCCGGAATTTACTTTATAAGACTTAACTCATCTACCAAAACCTTCACCTCTAAGATTTTACTTCCTTAAAAATATAATTTTCCCCCGGGATTTTTGAAATTCCCGGGGGATTTTTTTATTTTAAAAAGATTACTTTTTTAAATGTATGGAAAGAAGGTGTTTTAACATTTATAAAATAAATTCCGCTATTAATTTTTTTGAGTTCAAATTCTTTAACATTTTTATCTACAAATGTTCCACTAAAAATTTGTTTTACTTTCCTTCCTGTAGGATCTATAAGAGAAATGTTAAAAGGAGTCCCCATTGGTAAATTAGTTTTTATTATGAGCTTTTCTCCTATCAGGATTATATCTATTTTATTATTTTTTCTATCCACATAAGACTTTTCTTTCACAGAGATTCCCATCCAATCAATTATTCTTTGCAAAACTTCTTCTCTATCATTGAATCCTATTGGGTCATTATTTATTGCTTCAAAGGGGAATGCAAAATAAACGATTTTATATATCCCTGAATTATATTTTATTCCTGCACATCCATAATTTGCAGAACCTGAGGAATTTGAATAATAAAAAACTGTATCAGCTGGTGGAACTGGCTCTATTTTATCCTGTGAATTTGCATTGTTAGCACCACCTGCACCTATTGTAACAACTTTCATTTCATTTCCAATTTCATCACCCTGTCTACCATAAATAAAATAATAATTTACAGGGCTTGAAATAAAATTGGCTTTTAAATAGTTTTGATAAAAACTTGTATTTCCTATATCCTCTCCAAGATTCTGTGATGAGATAAAAATATATGCTCCATTTTCCAGTGCTTCAATAATTGTGTCTTGTTCCTCTTGTGAAATTGTAGAAGTTTGTGTTCCTGTAAACCATATTGTTAACTTATGATTTAGTATTCCATATACAGGATTGTTTAATTTTGGAACACCTTGTGTTGCTATATCCCAATAATCATAAACAAATCCAAGATTCTCACATGCTGAAAAATAGTAATTTTGGTAATTTGCTCCTCCATCATCATCAACGATTAGAATATAAGGTTGTGCGACAATGAATTCAATTTCATCATATTTATTTAGGGAAGCTGGTGTTGCAAAAAACAAAAGTTTCATTTTTGACCAATGAGGGGTAGCGTTTTGTGATACATGGAAAACAAGTGGATCCGAGTTGTTATTTTGAGAAGAACCTGCCTGAATATTTCCAAGATTTGAAATACTATCTGTAATTGTAATATAAGGATCATCACTTCTTAATTTTACTGTTACATTATTTGCATTTTGCCAGCCTATTGAATCATAAATGGTAATATAAAGAGTTACATTCTCTCCGGGATCTGGTCTGCCGTCATTATCTCCATCATCTGTGAAATGGTATTCAATTAATTCAAGATAAGAATAGTTTTGTTTTCCAACATAAACTATTGCTCTATGTAAATTTAATAGTCCTGCTCCCATAAGTCCCTGCTGCCATAAAGTCTCATTGGGCATTGGCGAAGCAGTAACCTGGATTACTGACCATAACTCATTTAAACTCATTGTTGGGTTTAAAGATTTTATGAAAGCTGCTCCTCCGGCTACAACAGGTGAAGCCATTGATGTTCCCTGAAAATTTCCATATTGGTTATCAGGTAAAGTTGATCTTATCATTGCGTCAACAGTTTGGTCTCCACCAGGAGCAGTTATATCCACCCAGGTTCCGTAATTGGAATAAAAAGCTTTCCTGTTCTGAATATTTGAAGCAGCAACTGCCATACATCGCGGATAAGCAGCAGGATACATAGGGTTTTGAGTGTTATCATTACCTGCCGCAGCAACACATAAAATACCCAAATTGTAGGCATAATCTATTGAAGCCTGTATACTGGAACTCCATCCACCCCAGCTCATATTTATTGTTGTAGCACCCTTATTTGCGGCATAATAATTAGCAGATGCACAATTGCTAAGCCAATAGGTTCTAAGAGCCATGATTTTTCCTTTAAAAGCAGTTCCAGCAACACCAATTCCATTATCAGTAGAAGCAGAAGATATTCCTCCAACATGTGTTCCGTGTTCATAATCCGGTCCATTGTGAGCAGGAGATGGGTCATTATTGCTTTCATAAAAATCCCAACCAACAAAATCATCTATATATCCATTTCCGTCATCATCTATTCCATTTATATCACCAGGGTCAAATACAGGAACACCGTTTATTATTTCTATTACATGACCATCACCATCTGAATCCTCTCCCAAGTTTTGCCACATATTCTGCCATAAATCTTCATGATCCCAATCTGTCCCTGTATCATTTATTCCTATTACAACATTCTCAGTTCCCTGATGAAGTTCCCAAGCATCGAAGGCAAATATGTTATTAAAAAACCATTGAGCATAAATTTGCGGGTCATTTGGAATGTATAATGGTTTGGCAGGATAATCAGGTTCTGCAATTTCTACATATTTTAGGCTCTTAAATTTATTTATTATCCTTATAATTTCTTCTTCACTTTTTTCTTTTGAAAATTTTAAAATATAAAATAGATCCATTCCATATTCTCTATCAAGATAATTAGAAGGTTTTGAGCCCCTAAACAGTTTTTCAATTTGACATATCCCATAATTTATGAATAATTCATCAATTTCCTTTATACCGGTTTGTGTTAGATAGGTTATTTCTGTATTCATATAATTTCTTATTTCTGGTTTGAATTTCACAATTATAGCATCCTTACGCATCACACTCATCATCACCATTATATATATCCCAAGCTTCATAATCTCACCTCCTATAATTTTTTATATTATAAAGGAAAAAGAAAATTTTTTTCAATATTTGACTTTTGACTTTAATTATAATTTATAATTATAATTATAATATAAATTTTATAAGGAGGTGGTTGTATGAAAGGTAAAGTGCTGATAGTTGTGGGATTATTTATAGGGCTTTCCTATTCCTATCCCATATCTCTTGATAAAATTAAATTTGACCCATTAAAAGAAATTCCAAAT
>JAUQPS010000062.1 GCA_030550205.1 bacterium | reverse complement strand
TGTGATTTTAAATCATTAACACTTTCACATCCAAAAATTAAAAATAAAACTAAAACTCTAAAAAACATTTATTGCGTTCTTATAAACACATGGACCTTTTTCATCACAACACCACCAAAAACCCCTTCTGCATTTTCTACATTCCCTTCCCCCTTATTTAAATACTTACTTACCGCATCATTTAAAGCCATAATACTAATTGTATAAAGCCCCGTATCTTTAAAGAAATAATTATAACTAAACATATCTGAAAATGTATCTGTTGCTAAATAAGGAATTTGAAATCCTTTTGAAGTATCTCTTAATGTTTTATATGCATTTAACTTATATAAAACCGCTCCATTACTTTTTGTCCAAATAATAAGTTTGTTTGATGGGATTAAAATTGTCTCATTTTCAATAGGTTGTATAATTTGAAAATCTGATGGTATATATGTTTTTGAATATAATGTTTCACTTGTTGGAGTTATAACTTTTAAAAATAATGTATCACTTGGTTTTGGATTAAATACACTATAATAATAATTTATTGTATCTATGCTCTTTGGATATAAAAATTGATATGTGCTATCTTTATTAAAGACAATGATATTAGCCCCTTCCATACCATAATGATGCTCTTCTGTTGGTTTATAAGTTCTATCAAAGAAAATTAATTGAGTATCATTTCCACTAACCATGTATGCTATTACATTATAATTGTAAATTGTAGGATTTGAATTATCAAGCTTTACACAAGAAAATAAAATAAAAACTATTAAAAATTTATATTTCACTTCAAATCAATGCTAAACTTCTCCGCTAGGGTTTTTCTTAATGTCTCATAATCTGGTGGTGCTCCACTTATTCCAATAGTATCTTTATTATTAAATATAATAAAAGTAGGTGTTCCTCTAACTCCAATTTTCATTCCATAATCTAAATCTTCCTCTACAATTTTATTTCCATCACAATTTGGAATATCCGGTTTTACATTTTCACCTTTTATAAGTGCTTCTTTTGTTTTAAAATAATCTTTTGAACAAGCTAAAATTGTAGACTTCCTTTTAGCATCAGGATGTATATCTAATGGAAACCATCTTATATATATTGCTACTTTATCTGGATTTTTATCATATAACATTTTCAAAAGAGGCATACTTTTTCTACAAAATGGACAATCTGGATCATCAAAAACAACAATTTTTAGAGATGCTTTATCTGTTCCAAGAATTGGCTTTTTATTTTCTATAACCTTTGAAATAAGGTCATCTTGGCTTTGACTTATCAAAAAATTTATTAAAAGCATAGTGATAATTTTAAAGCTTATATTATTCTTCCACAAAATTAAGATCCTTAGCAAATGTTTCCTCTATTTTAAAAAGTATTAAGAAAGATATAATTATTATTATAGAACCAAGTATAAGTGCAGAACTAATAAAATCAAAAAATTTATTTAGATTTTCAAAAAGAAATGTTATAATAACAACTGAACCTCTTATAAAATTTGGTAAGGTAGTTACCACAGTTGCCCTTATATTTGTTCCAAATTGCTCTGCTCCCATGGTTAAAAATAAAACCCAATATCCGGTAAAAAATCCAAGCAAAAAGTTATAAAAATAAAATAAAGCATAATTGTTTTTGTTGAAATAAAAATAAAAAATCATTGTCAAAAATAGAAGTATAAGGAATATATAAATTGGCTTTTTCCTACTTTTTAACCTTTGACTTAGAATACCACATACCATATCTCCTAAGGAAATTCCAAAATAAGCAAACATAATACTTTTGCTTGCTTGAACATTTATATTTAAATTTAAAGCTTTTGCGACTTCTGGTGAAAATGTAATCAAAATACTAAAAACAAACCATATAGGAAGACCTAAAAGCAAAATTCTAAAATAACGAAAAGCTCTATTTAAATTAGTAAATATACCTATAAAATCCCCTCTCTTTACATCTAAAAGCTTTGCCCTTTGAAAAATAGAACTTTCAATTGTTTTTAATCTCAAGATAAATAATAAAATTCCAAGAACACCACCAATAAAATACATAATTCTCCAATGAAATATATCAGACATTAAGCTTGCAAAAACCGCTCCAAGCAAACCAAAACTTGCAATAATTGTATTTCCATATCCCCGAATTTCCTTATCTAAAATTTCAGATACAAGTGTAATAGCAGCCCCAAGCTCTCCTGCTAAACCTATACCTGTAATAAATCTTAAAATAGCATATTGATAAATATCACTTACAAAAGCATTTAATATATTTCCAATAGAAAATAGCAAAATTGAACCAAATAAAATAGTTTTTCTACCAATTTTATCTCCAATAATTCCCCAAATTATTCCACCTATTAACATTCCAAACATTTGAAAATTCAATAATAAAATTCCATAATCTAATAATTTATCACTATACCCAAGTTCTTTTAAGCTTTGAACTCTCAAAATTCCAAATAATGACAAATCAAATATATCTACAAAATATCCAAACGCCGCTACAAAGACTGTTAAATTAAAAATTCTCAATTTACTTTATATTCACAAATTTAAACACCCTCTTATTAAAATCAGTTTCTACACTCAAAATAAATACACCATTTGAATTAAATTTCAAAGGTAATTTATAAATTCCCCTATTTACATTCTCCTTAATTTCAAAAATTTTCCTTCCATCAACAGTATAAGCTTTTATATTTAAATAAGTTGGATTTATTGTAGAAATTTCAATATAATTTTTATATAATTTAATATAATTCTTTACAACCCTTCCTTCTGAAATATCAACAGTTAAAGTATCATAAGTTATACGCATCATTAAATTACCATAAAACATAGGATTAAATCCATAATTAGGATTTCCTTCCCAATACCAATAACTTGTAGAATCCGAAAATGGAGTCTCATCAAAATCACTATCAAAACCAATATAAGGAGTTGAAGGATAATTAGGGAGATAATTTAAAGCAAGCCAAACTTTTGTGCCACTAGCAACTTTTACATTCACATTATCCCATTCAAACCATCCCTGATAATTTCCAATTGTAAATGTTTGAGGAGGAATTACAAAGTCTGACAAAGAAGGTAAATTTGAACTATCTTTGTTTAAAGATATTTGAAATTGAGTTGTTTGATTTGAGTATAAATAAATCCTTATTTTCTTTATTAAAAAGCTATCTTTATAAGTTGGAAATTTAAAGCCTTGAAAGAATTTATTATTGTAAAAATCACTTGATACATAATAAAAGATATTAACTTCTCCATCATCTGAAAGTAATTCCATTATAGAATTTAAATCTCTTTGCATTGTGTCATTATTTAGATAATATTCATCAATTGTATTAGCTATAAGTTTAATTTTGTAATTTCCAGGAGGAAGGAGTATTTCATTTTGTGTGTTTACAATCATCTCTTGATGCTTTTGTATAAATGTGTTAACACTATCTTGATAAATAGTATTGTTAAATTGGTCTAAAAGTAAAAATTTAACTTTAACATTATCATCATAAGAACCATTATTTTTCACAATTCCATAAAACTTAAACAACTTATGCTCTGAAAACTCTAAATAAGGATATATAATTTTTTGAGCGGAAACATCATGATAATTTATAGAAGTTCTTATTGCTTTATTATTTGTCGTATCTTCATCTGATGGATAATAAATTTTGTATTCAAAACTATATACTCCATATTGGGTAGGAGTAAAATTTTTAAAATTAACTTGTATTTCACTATTTGGATTTATTGAAGATAAGGAGACAGAATCTGAATCAACTGGTATTGAATTGAAATAAATTTTTGTATAAACTTTAACATTATTAGCTGAATTTAATCCAACATTTTTAACTTTAATAGAATTTGAATAAGTTTGATTTGATTGTAAATCAGTTGGAGGAGAAATAATTTGACTTATTGCTAAATCAGTGCTATAAGGATCTATTATTTTAAAAGCATATACATAACCACCATTCCCCCAATCCCTTGCATGTGTAGCCTTACCACTAGCTATCGCAAATCTTCCATCTTTTGATATACGAGCAAGAAAACAAGAGCCTTTATCATTTAAATTAGAAGCATCATCTGGAACATTTATAATAACATTACCAAGAGAATCATAAATAGTTATAATATCTCCAAATGTTCCATTATATTTTCCCCAAGAGCAAACTATCATTCTACTACCATCAGCAGATATTGAAACACTACTTACAAAATCACCATAATTATTATTTGACCAAAGAAGATTCAATTGATTATTTGAAAGTCTAAAAAAGTGAACTGAACCCGCATCAGATGGTGAATATATATATGTTCCAACAATTATATATTTTCCATCGTCAGATATATCTCCATTAGTTATCCATCTATTTGAACCAACATTATAACTTGATAATAAAGTGTAAGTGTTTCCATTATATTGATAAACTCTAACATTTCCTAGAAAATCATATTGTAATAAATAATTTCCATTTGCAGAAAGTTTAGCAGAAGTTTGACCATAATTGCTTATTGTAGATATAATAGAGCCATTTGTTGCATTTAAAATAGTAATTTTATAATACTGGCTTATCGCAATTTTTAAATTATCTAAACTAAAACTAACACCATAAAATCCACCATCATTTTGATTAGCATTATATGTCCAAAGAATAGTTTGATTTTGATTATTCAAATAAATAACTTTATAATCATTTGTAATTAAAACACTATAATTTCCATCTGGGCTAGCATAAGCATAAACTACTGAAGGATTATTAAAACTATATATAGGATTTGGTGAAGAAGATGACATAAAATCATAACTTGATCCATACCTTGAAACCGCTAATTTATAATTCCATCTTGATGTCCAAGCATATAAATCTGACCACCAGATAGATGAAGTTTTATAATAAACCCAATCTGGTATTCCATTTCCATTTGTAAAATATCTACTTACTCTATGGTTATTCAGCGTCCAACCTATAACTATTTCAGAACCATTATCATATATACCCCCACTTTGAGCAATTGCATATTGATGGTTAGTATCTATCCATAAAACTTGAGCAGATAAAATTGAAGGATTTGTAAGTGTTGATTTGGGAGTATAATCACTTGCATTATAATATGGAGTTTTGTATCTTTGATAAAGTAAACCATTTATTCTTGTTGTCTCTACCTCAATCAACAACATATGAGAAAAAACTAAATTAATCATATGAAAATTTTAAAGTATCCTTTAAAATTATCAAACCTTTTGGGCGGTTAGCTCAGTGGAAGAGCGCCCGGCTGATAACCGGGAGGTCGGAGGTTCGATCCCTCCACCGCCCATGCCACAAAGTCGTGGCAATCATTTGAACAAAGGCGTTCAAGACAGTAGTAAATAAATAATTATTTAATTTTCAAAAACAAAAAGGAGGACCAAAAATGAATGTAAAGGATATTTTAAATTTTATAAAAAAGGAAGATATTGAAGTTGTAGATTTGAGATTTGTAGATATTCTTGGAACCTGGCATCATATCTCAGTTCCTTCAAGAAGCTTAGATGAAAAAGCGTTTTATGACGGTATAGGTTTTGATGGTTCATCTATAAGGATGTGGCAAGAAATATATGAATCTGATATGCTTCTAATTCCAGACCCCACTACTGCAAGAATTGACCCATTTATGGAACCCAAAACCTTAGTTCTTTTATGTGATGTTTATGATCCTATTAAAAAAGAACCATATGAATTAGACCCAAGAGTTTTAGCAAAGAAGGCTCTTGATTATCTAAAATCTACAAATATTGCGGATAATGTATATATTGGTCCTGAAATTGAATTTTTTATATTTGATAAAGTAGCTTTTGATGTGAATACAAATAAAAGTTTTTATGAAATTGATTCTTTAGAAGCAAGATGGAATACAGGGAATTTTGAAAGTCTCGGATACACAATAAGGCACAAGGAAGGTTACTTACCTGTTCCTCCCTCTGATAGTCTTCATAAAATTAGAGCGGAAGCAAGCTTAATTTTACAAAGCATTGGAATTGAAATAGAAGCATTTCATCATGAAGTAGCGACAGGAGGACAAGGAGAAATTGATATGAAATATGATAATTTATTAAATATGGCAGATAAAGTAATGTGGTATAAATATGTTTTAAGAAATGTTGCTAAAAAATATAATAAGACAGTTACATTTATGCCAAAACCTATTTATGGAGATAATGGCTCTGGAATGCACATTCACATATCCCTATGGAAAAATAATGAAAATTTATTTTATGGAAGTGAATATGGAGGATTATCAAAATTAGCATTGAACTTTTTAGCAGGAATTCTTGAAAATGCTAATACCATTTTACCATTTACAAATCCTACAATAAACTCATTTAAAAGACTTGTTCCAGGATATGAAGCACCAATATATTTAGCATATTCTCAAAGAAATAGAAGTGCTGCAATTAGAGTTCCTGTATATTCAAATGAACCAAAATCAAAAAGAATAGAAATTCGCTTTCCAGATCCTTCTTCAAATCCATATTTAGCATTCTCTGCCATTTTAATTGCTGGTCTCGATGGTATCTTAAATAATTTAAATCCACCAGAACCAATGGATAAAAATATATATAAGCTTTCTGATGAAGAAAGAGATAAAATACCACAACTATCAAAAAGCTTAGAGGAAGCAATTGAAAATTTAATTAAAAATAAGAGCTTACTTATAAAAACAGGGGTTTTTAGCGAAAAACTAATTGAAAAATTTGTTCAATATAAATATGAAAATGAAATCACAGAATATCGTTTAAGGATAACACCCTTAGATTTTTACTTATATTATGATGTATAAGGGGCTTTGCCCCTTAAAATTTCAATATGTATATATTAATTTATTTCTTGGGAATAATTGGTTTTTTAGTAATTTTAAACAATCCTATAATTTTCTTTCTCTTCGCTTTAATTTCCATCTTTTTAACGTTGCTTCTTGTTCAATCAAGAATATTCTTCTTTTACCTTATAACTCTTTTAATCGCATTAAAGCCAATCACCATAGATTTATTTTTTTGGAATAAATATATATTTGGTTTTAAAGCTACACATATTTTTAGTGTTTCTTTAATAATTTTGGCATTCTTTTTAATTTTTAAGCTAAAAGTTAAAATAACAAAATTTAACTTATGGATCTTGCCAACTATTTATTTCTTATATCATTTTTTTATAGCTCTTTTTTCAATACAATATGGAATTATTTTTGGTTCCCTCGATTATTTTTTGAGAAATTGTGCAGGAGTGCCATTTTTCTTTTTAATAGGGCATCTTCTTGAAAATGAAAAGGATTTTAATAAATTTTTGAAAATTATTTTAATTCCATTAATTATACTAATTGTATTTTCAACAATTTTTACATTTTATAGAATTGATGAATTTTATATGATAACAGGAAATCAAAAGCAATTTTGGAGATTAAAATTATTATATCATGATAGCACTCAGCTTGTAATTTATTTAACAATGGCTTTTATAATTTTATGTTATCTTTTCATTAAAGAAAATAAAATTTATTATTTAGCCCTTATCTATTTAACAACTATTCCAATATATGCTACTCAAACACGCTCTGCTTGGACTTCATCAAGTATTGTATTTTTGTTTTTTTCAATTTATAAGAAAAAGCTTTATTACTTAATTCCAATTATTCTTTTCATTATTTTAAATTTGGATAGTATTATTCAAAGATGGGATTATGCGGGTATTGAATTTGATGAGGAAAGTGGATTTAGTGGAAGAGTAGGTCTATGGAAATTTGGAATTTTATATTTTATAAATAGTGATTTAATAAATAAAATTTTTGGAGTAGTATTTGTTCCAATGGATTTTCATAATCAATACGTTCATTGGCTTGTATCAAATGGAATATTTGGTTTGTTATTTAATCTATTTATTTTTTTAACTCTCATTATTAGAGCTTTCCTTTTAAATAAAAATCTAATTATCATAATGGCATTTCTTTGGATATTTATATCTAACTTTTCAGCAAATTTCTTAACAATGCCAAATGTTAATATATTTTTATGGTCAATACTTGGTTATGAATTAAAAAAGAGAGAAAATCTTTCTACATCGTAAATATCTTTTATAATTTCAAAATTAAATTTTTTTAATTTATTTGATAATTTTGGAGAGATTTCTAATAAACAGCAACCATCTTTTGATAAAAAAAACTTAAAATTTTTTAAAAAATTTTCAAATAATTCATCATTATATAAAAGTGCAATAGCAGGCTCACATTTTACTTTCTCACTTAAATACTCATACTCCTCATTAAACACATATGGAACATTCCAAATTATCATATCAAATTTTGATTTTATCGCTTTTAATGTATCTGAACAAAATAAAAAAATTCTATTATCAAGTTTATAATTTTTTATATTTATTTTAGCAACTTCAAGAGCTTTAAAAGATATATCATTAGCAAAAATTTTTATATTATTTATTTCAAGCGCTAAGCTAATACTTATAGCTCCACTTCCTATTCCAATTTCAAGTATATTTTTATAATTTTTTTCCTTGATAATTTCAATTGCAATATCAACAAGTTGTTCTGTCTCATTTCTTGGAATTAAAACTCTTTCATCTACATATAAAACAATATCTCTAAAATATGCTTTATTGAATATATATTCTACTGGTTTTATTTTTGCTAATTCTAAGTATGGCTTTATTTTTTCCTCTTCAATTTTATCCAAACCATAAATCAAATAATCACTATAACTTTTATTTAAAACTTCTCTTAAAATAAAGTCAAATTCATATCTACTTAATTCATCAACCACAAGCTTTAAAATTTTAAACTATGATTATAAGGGATTTTTCTTTAGAAATGCTTCTAAAAGAGATGGAAAATGCTAAAATTTTAAATTCAAAGGAAGAAAGAGAACTTATAAGGCGTGCAA
>JAUQPS010000061.1 GCA_030550205.1 bacterium | reverse complement strand
CATCATGCTCTTGAAGCATATAAAATTGCAAAAGAATTAAAAAATTATAATGTTTATATAACAACATTTTCTGATTGGTGGTCATATAAAATTGAGACTTATGATGCCATTCCATATAATGCTATTATTACTACAAAGAATGATGTTTTAACTTCTTTAAATTCAGATTCTCCTGAACTTGCAAGGAGGTTAAATAGTGAAGCAGGGAAAATGATAAAATATGGAAATTTAAAGCCAACAGATGCCTTAAAGTTAATAACATTAAATCCAGCAAAGCAATTTGGTGTTGATAAGTTTGTAGGTTCAATTGAGGTTGGGAAAGATGCGGATTTTGTAATATGGAATTCAAATCCATTATCTCCTTATAGTATAGTACTCCAGACATGGATCGAAGGAAGAAAATTCTTTGATAGAGAAGATGATTTAAAATTAAGAGAAGAATTGAAGAAATTAAAGGAAACATTGTTGAATGAATATAAATCCGATTAGATCCGCTGTTCTTGTTCCTATTTTAAACAATAAAGAATTATTACTTATTAAGCGAAGCAGGAAATTGAAATATCATCCGGGTGAAATTGCTTTTCCTGGTGGAATTATTGAAAATAATGAAAGTCCTATTGAAACTGCAATAAGAGAAATATATGAAGAGCTTTCTATTAAAAGGGAATATATTGAAGTTATTGGTTTGCTTGAAGGAGTTTTTATTTCAAGAACAAATTTCCATATTATCCCTGTTTTAGCACATTTAAATCCAAAAGCACTAAATGAAATAGTAATAAATTATGAGGAAGTTGAAGAAGTTTTAATTTATACCATAGAAGAATTAAAAAATTTAAAAAGAGTTATTATTCCAGGATATTGGTATGTATTTTGTAGTTCAAAGGGGGTTATATGGGGAGCAACTGCAAGAATTATTAGTGAATTGTTAAACTTTAAAATTTTCATATGAATGAGATAAAGACGGAGCTTGCTATTATTGGAGCGGGTCCTGGTGGATATGTTGCAGGAATAAGGGCAGGTCAGCTTGGAATTAAAACAGTTATAATTGAAAAGCAATATATTGGTGGAGTTTGTTTAAATGTTGGATGCATACCCACCAAAGCATTATTGTTTGCTTCTGAAATTTTCTTACATAGTAAAACATTTAACAAAATGGGGATTAATTTTAGTGATGTTAGTATAGATTTAAATAAGCTTAATAGCTGGAAAAATTCAATTGTTGATAAACTTGTTTCTGGGGTTAATTTTTTACTTAAAAATTACAAAGTAGAGATTATATTTGGTGAAGCAACATTCTTAGATGAGAAGAATTTAATTGTAAAAACGAAAAATGGAGATATTAAAATAAATGCAAAAAATATAATTATAGCAACAGGTTCAAGGCCTGCTGATTTAGGTAATATAAAAGTAGATCATAAATTTATATGGGATTCTAATGATGCAGTTGAAATGAGGGAAATTCCAAAAAAGTTATTAATTATTGGGGCTGGTGCTATTGGACTTGAATTTGGAAGTATTTATTCAAGACTTGGAAGTGAAGTTATAATAGTAGAAATTGCAAATCAGATATTACCTGGTATAGATAGTGAATGTGCAAATATATTAAAAAAAGCACTTGAAAAACAAGGATTAAAAATTTTTACAAATTCAAAAGTTTTAAATATAGAAGGGAATGATGTTGAAATTGATATAGAAGGGAAAGCTCAAAAGTTTAAATTTGATAAAGTTTTATTAGCAGTTGGAAGGAAACCAAATACAGATAATTTAGGACTTGAAAAAATAAATTTAAAGTTGAATGAAAGGGGATTTATTGTAGTAAATGAAAAACTTCAAACAAATATTGAAAATATATATGCTATTGGAGATGTTATAGGACCACCCCTTCTTGCTCATAAAGCTTCAAAAGAAGCTATAATAGCGGTTGAAATTATAGCGGGAATTGAGAAAAAATATGATGTTAAAGCTATTCCAAGTGTTATATATACTAATCCAGAATTAGCAAGTGTAGGACTTTCAGAAGAAGAGGCAAGAAAAAGAGGATATAAAATTAAAGTTGGAAAATTTCCATTAACTGCAAATGGTAAAGCTCTTTCTATGAATATGACAGATGGTATTGCTAAAATTATTACAAATGAAGAAAATGATGAAATACTTGGAATTCACATTGTATCTCCTGAAGCAAGCTCACTAATAGCGGAAGCAACCTTAGCAATTGAAAGTTATTTAACAGCGGAAGATATTGCATTAACAATACATCCCCACCCATCTATTAGTGAAATACTTATGGAAGCAGCAGAAAATGTTTATAAAAAATCCATTCATATAATAAATAAATGAAAACTTCCCCAATATATAATCAATATAAAAAATTAAAAGAAAAATATCCAGATGCAATTTTATTATTTAGACTTGGTGATTTTTACGAAATGTTTTTAGAAGATGCTTATAAAGTTTCAAAGTTATTGAATTTAACATTAACGAGCAAACCAATGGGGAAAGAATTAAGAGTTCCTATGTGTGGTATTCCTGTAAAATCAGCACATATTTATATTAAAAAGTTATTAAGTTTTGGATTAAAAATAGCAATTGCAGAACAAATGGATGAAATGGAAACAAAAAAATTGATGAAAAGGGAAGTTGTAGAAGTCCTTACACCAGGAACTATTATTGATGAAGATTTTTTAAGTGATATTGAGAATAATTATATTTGTAGTTTATATTCAATTGCTCAAAATTGTGGTCTTGTTGTGCTTGATATTTCGACAGGAGAATTAGCAGTTTATGAAGAAAAAATTGAAAAAATTTTAGAATTTTTAAATAAAATTGAAGTTAAAGAAATTATTATACCAGAGAATTTTCATATCGAATTAAAAGATACTTTTATTGTAAAATTTCCAACTATTGATTATGATTATTTAACTTCATTAGAAATTTTTAAAGATTTCTTTAAAAAGGAGCCTTCTTCATATTTTGGAATGAGAATTCCAAGCTTAGCAATAAGAGCACTTGGAGCTTTAATAAAATATCTAAAATCAAATAAACCTAATGCATTAAGCCATATTAAGTTTATAAAAGTTGGAAATTTTGGAATATATATGAATATTGATAAGCAAACATTAAGGAATTTAGAAGTATTTGAAACAATTAGAGCGGATGCAAGAGGAATGACATTATTTAGCATTTTAAATAAAACAAAAACTCCTGTTGGTTCAAGAGCTTTAAGAAAAGCCTTATCAAATGCTTATATTTCTAAAGAAAAAATAAATTCACGATTAAATAGAATAGAAAGCTTAATTACATTTAAAGAAAAATTAAAAGAGGTTCAAAAGATATTAGAATTAATGGGAGACCCTGAAAGGAAACTTGGTAAAATTTCAGCGAATAGAATTCCACCTATTGAGCTTTTTAAATTTGCATATAGTATAAAAAATTGGACAGATATATATAAAATTTTGAAAGATTTGGAGCCTTTTGAGGAATTCTTCTTAAATTTAGAATTATTAAACCAATTATCAGAAGAAATTTTAAATACGTTATCAGATAATCCACCATATAACTTTTCAGATGGAAATGTTATAAGAGAAGGTATAAACCCTGAACTTGATAAATATAGAAAAATTTTAAATGAAAGAGAAAAGTTAATTTCTCAAATTGAAGAATATGAGAAACAAAGAACAAAAATTCCTACATTAAGAATTGGCTATAATGAAGTTTATGGATATTATATAGAAATTACAAAAGCTCATAAAGATAAGGTTCCTTCAGATTGGGAAGGCATTCAAACCTTAGTTAATGCGATGAGATTTAAGAATAAGCAAATAATTGAAATTGAGAAGGATATATCTTATGCAAAGGAAAAAATTTTAAATATAGAAAGGGAAATTTATAATAATTTGAGAAAGAAAGTTTTAGAGCATTCAAAAGAATTAAGGTTATTTTTTGAATATTTGGGAGAAATTGATTTAAATTGTGCAATTGCTCAAATATCTATTGAAAATAATTGGACAAGACCAACATTTAATGATGAAGGAATAATTGAAATTATAGAAGGAAGGCATCCTATTGTTGAAGCGGTAAATGAAGAGTTTGTTCCAAATAGTTTATATTTAGATAATGAAAATAATGCTATTATTTTAACAGGTCCAAATATGTCTGGAAAATCTACATATTTAAGACAAAATGCTATTATTATTTTACTTGCTCATTGTGGATTTTTTGTTCCAGCAAAGAAAGTAAATATACATATTGTGGATAGAATTTTTAGTAGAGTTGGGGCAAGTGATGATATTAGTTCTGGAATTTCTACATTTATGGCAGAGATGACAGAAACTGCATATATTTTAAATAATGCTACAAGCGATAGTTTTATAATTCTTGATGAGATTGGAAAGGGAACTTCTACATATGATGGTTTAGCAATAGCAAGAGCAATTATAGAATATATTCAAAATTATATAAAATCCAAAACATTATTTGCTACACATTATTATGAGCTAACAAAATTAGAAAATGAATTAAAAGGGGTTAAAAATTATTGTATGGAAGTTAAGGAAATCGGAGATAATGTTATATTTACAAGAAGGGTTTTAAGAGGAAGCTCTAATAAAAGTTATGGAATTTATGTTGCTAAATTAGCAGGAATTCCAGATTGGATTGTAAATAGGGCAGAAGAAATTCTCTTAAATGTTAAATTATTGAATACAGATATTTATTTAGATATTAATCCTGATGAAATTTCTCCTAAGCAAGCTCTTGAAATTTTATATAAAATAGTGAAAAGAGATTCTTAATTTCTTAAAACACAACAATTTTATATTTCCCATCTATAAAGTAAATACCCCTATTTAAATTATTTAGTTTATATTCTCCCTTTCTGAAAGTTTTTAAAACTTTTCCACTTACATCATATAACCTCAATTCATCTGCATTGACGTATAGCACTTTTGATTTAGAATTATAGTAAAATTTTTCGTTTTTAGATTCATTATAACTAACAGGGGTTAAACAACCAGTATAAACCATTTTTCTGTAATATATATCTCTGTCTGTTCCGCTAAGAGTTTTAATATATACAAATCGCATAACTCTTCTTGTAGTATTATCTTGGCACTTTACAGTATCATACGTTGGCACAAGGTCAAATGAGCTTGTAATAGTGCCCCAACTATATCTATATAAATTATTTGTTACTACTCTTCCTGTTGTATCACTATAGCAATTAGCACCACAAACTTCTCTCCATCTTAATTTTGATGAAGGTAAAGAGAACATTGAATCCCCATAAGCAAGTATATAATTTTGTAAATCAAATTCAATTCTTGGATGATATTCCCTTCTACCACTTCTAGCTGCGTAATCTCCGCCATATATACACCATTTATTAACTGAACAACCATTTGAACTATATGCTACATATCTTCTTCCAATATCATAATCCCCTGTTGAATTATCAAAGTTATTTGAATTTATATAAATTCTTGTGATTGCTACTGTAAAACTATTACCATTACTTGCTATATCTGGATGTTTGGCAGGGAATGTATCTTCTGGAAAGTTGGCAGAAATATAATTTTGTATAGGATATAAAGTTACTAATCTATTTGCAACTCTTCCAGTGTTTATTGTATCTCTATTTGAATTTAAAACTACAAAATCTATCCATTGCCATTTATTCACAATATTTTTAGGGGGTTTCCAAATTTCTACATCATATGCTATGAAGTATTGATTACTATTATTTTTGGCAATTGGGTGATATAAGTAATCTCTTCCAAAGTTTATAGAAATTCTCCTTGAAAGGTCTGATGAGGGATTTTGATAGAAGTAAAAAGGTGAAACATCTTTATAGCTTCCACTTACTATGCCTGTTGCATTTCCTGTAAATACAAAGCTTCCTAAATAAGCCCCAGAAGAATCTATATTTTGGCCTGGTGAATATGGACAACTGGGGTTTGTAGATTGCCACCATCTTACAACTTCACTAAAAAATGTAGCATAATTTCCGTTTGGTAATGGTTCTTGAAATACGGAGAAGCTTTCCCACCATTCACATGTTTGCTTAATGCTATAATAGAATTCAGCAGGCTCATATGCCCAATAGTAATAAGAAAATGAATCCGCTATTAAATCATAATATATCCAATATAAACTATCATCTGCTGCGTCATTAAAGCTTATAAGTGCCCATCTATTAGTATCACCAATGGCTATATCAGGATCAGAAGTGCCAGGCCATGCAAATACATATATATAGGGATAATCTTCTCTCCATACATGTAAGCAATACTGATTTGAGCAATAAGTTGGGTCTTGCTCGCTCCATACATATACAACCTTTCCTATTCTTTTTGAATAAGAAGCCTTAACATCTCTTACAGTTCCAGAGTAAGTTATTCTTACTTCTGCAGAAAGACTATCTAATATCTGATAATTATCAAAAGTTTTTTTATATACTGGATATATATTTATTTTTTTCTCAATAACGGGATTTAGTTTATGAGTTGGAACTTGATTTATTTTGAAGCTTCCAATATCAGGAGATTGAATATATTGCCATTCACCTATTTGTTCTAAATACCTTTTTTCACTCAAAAGCCCTATAAGTATTAACATATTTAACCTCCTGCTATTTTAAATTTTAAAGCATAAATTAGATTTAAAATTATCTAATTATTGTATGGAAGTTAAGGAAATCGGAGATAATGTTATATTTACAAGAAGGGTTTTAAGAGGAAGCTCTAATAAAAGTTATGGAATTTATGTTGCTAAATTAGCAGGAATTCCAGATTGGATTGTAAATAGGGCAGAAGAAATTCTCTTAAATGTTAAATTATTGAATACAGATATTTATTTAGATATTAATCCTGATGAAATTTCTCCTAAGCAAGCTCTTGAAATTTTATATAAAATAGTGAAAAGAGATTCTTAATTTCTTAAAACACAACAATTTTATATTTCCCATCTATAAAGTAAATACCCCTATTTAAATTATTTAGTTTATATTCTCCCTTTCTGAAAGTTTTTAAAACTTTTCCACTTACATCATATAACCTCAATTCATCTGCATTGACGTATAGCACTTTTGATTTAGAATTATAGTAAAATTTTTCGTTTTTAGATTCATTATAACTAACAGGGGTTAAACAACCAGTATAAACCATTTTTCTGTAATATATATCTCTGTCTGTTCCGCTAAGAGTTTTAATATATACAAATCGCATAACTCTTCTTGTAGTATTATCTTGGCACTTTACAGTATCATACGTTGGCACAAGGTCAAATGAGCTTGTAATAGTGCCCCAACTATATCTATATAAATTATTTGTTACTACTCTTCCTGTTGTATCACTATAGCAATTAGCACCACAAACTTCTCTCCATCTTAATTTTGATGAAGGTAAAGAGAACATTGAATCCCCATAAGCAAGTATATAATTTTGTAAATCAAATTCAATTCTTGGATGATATTCCCTTCTACCACTTCTAGCTGCGTAATCTCCGCCATATATACACCATTTATTAACTGAACAACCATTTGAACTATATGCTACATATCTTCTTCCAATATCATAATCCCCTGTTGAATTATCAAAGTTATTTGAATTTATATAAATTCTTGTGATTGCTACTGTAAAACTATTACCATTACTTGCTATATCTGGATGTTTGGCAGGGAATGTATCTTCTGGAAAGTTGGCAGAAATATAATTTTGTATAGGATATAAAGTTACTAATCTATTTGCAACTCTTCCAGTGTTTATTGTATCTCTATTTGAATTTAAAACTACAAAATCTATCCATTGCCATTTATTCACAATATTTTTAGGGGGTTTCCAAATTTCTACATCATATGCTATGAAGTATTGATTACTATTATTTTTGGCAATTGGGTGATATAAGTAATCTCTTCCAAAGTTTATAGAAATTCTCCTTGAAAGGTCTGATGAGGGATTTTGATAGAAGTAAAAAGGTGAAACATCTTTATAGCTTCCACTTACTATGCCTGTTGCATTTCCTGTAAATACAAAGCTTCCTAAATAAGCCCCAGAAGAATCTATATTTTGGCCTGGTGAATATGGACAACTGGGGTTTGTAGATTGCCACCATCTTACAACTTCACTAAAAAATGTAGCATAATTTCCGTTTGGTAATGGTTCTTGAAATACGGAGAAGCTTTCCCACCATTCACATGTTTGCTTAATGCTATAATAGAATTCAGCAGGCTCATATGCCCAATAGTAATAAGAAAATGAATCCGCTATTAAATCATAATATATCCAATATAAACTATCATCTGCTGCGTCATTAAAGCTTATAAGTGCCCATCTATTAGTATCACCAATGGCTATATCAGGATCAGAAGTGCCAGGCCATGCAAATACATATATATAGGGATAATCTTCTCTCCATACATGTAAGCAATACTGATTTGAGCAATAAGTTGGGTCTTGCTCGCTCCATACATATACAACCTTTCCTATTCTTTTTGAATAAGAAGCCTTAACATCTCTTACAGTTCCAGAGTAAGTTATTCTTACTTCTGCAGAAAGACTATCTAATATCTGATAATTATCAAAAGTTTTTTTATATACTGGATATATATTTATTTTTTTCTCAATAACGGGATTTAGTTTATGAGTTGGAACTTGATTTATTTTGAAGCTTCCAATATCAGGAGATTGAATATATTGCCATTCACCTATTTGTTCTAAATACCTTTTTTCACTCAAAAGCCCTATAAGTATTAACATATTTAACCTCCTGCTATTTTAAATTTTAAAGCATAAATTAGATTTAAAATTATCTAATTGTTGTTTATTGGACCTTTTACTTATATTTACTCAATGTTTATTAGTGAATTTAAAATTTTTTTGGGAAGTAAAGTTGGAATTTTAGTATTAGATGAAAATACTCTTAGAG
>JAUQPS010000009.1 GCA_030550205.1 bacterium | reverse complement strand
AAATTTGAGAATGTAAGACTTGATGACCTTGGAAAGGCTAAGAAAGTTGTAATTGATAAAGAGAATACTACAATCATAGAAGGATATGGTAGAAAGGAAGATATTGAGGCAAGAATTAAGCAAATTAAGAAGCAAATTGAAGAAACAAAGAGTGATTATGATAGAGAAAAACTTCAAGAGAGACTTGCAAAGCTCTCAGGAGGTGTAGCGGTTATATATGTTGGAGCATCTACTGAAACTGAAATGAAAGAAAAGAAAATGAGAATTGAAGATGCTCTCCATGCTACAAAAGCTGCTGTTGAGGAAGGAATTGTTCCTGGTGGTGGTGTTGCATATATAAGGGCGGTAGAAGTGCTTGAAAAGTTAGAAAATGAAGTCGAAGGAGATAAGAAAATTGGCGTAAAAATTGTTAAGAAGGCTCTTGAAGAACCATTAAAGCAAATTGCTTATAATGCTGGATATGAAGGAACACTTGTAGTAGAAGAAGTTAAGAGAAGAGGAAAAGAAAATATTAATATAGGATTTAATGCTCTTACTGGTGAATATGTAGATATGCTTGAAAATGGAATTATTGATCCTACTAAGGTAGAAAGAATTGCTTTACAAAATGCTGCATCTATTAGTAGTCTATTATTAACAACAGAAGCAATTGTAGTAGAAAAGAAGGAAAAAGAGAAAGAAAAAATTACACCCAACATTCCAGAAGAATACTAAATTTAAAAGCCCCCTCGTGGGGCTTAATTTATTAAATTAATAAAATATGCCTTTTTCAAATCCTCTAAATCAATTTTATAATCAAAAAACTCTAAACTATTTCCAAAAACTTTTCCAATTTCCAAAAATGGAATTTCTTTTTCTTTTAAAAATTTCTCAAATTCTTCATTTTTACTTGTAAAAACTATGTATCTACTTTGCCATTCACCAAATAACCATTCTAAGGAATTTCTTAAATTATACAATTTTGCTCCTTTATTTTGATTTATCAAAACCTCACAAATTGCTATCAAAATACCACCTTCTGAAACATCTTTTGCAAAGCTAATTAAATCTTTCTTAATTAAATCAATTACTACTTTTTGTAATTTAACTTCAAAATCATCATCAATAACATCAACCTTTCCTCCAACATAATTAAATAAAACTTTCAAAAATTCACTACCTCCAATATCTCCCTCCATTTTACCTATAAGGTAAATGCTATCATTTTCCTTCACTTTAAGTTTTAAAACATCATTTATATTTTCAATATAACCTACCATTCCAATTGTAATTGTTGGATAAATCCTATATCTTTTACTCTCATTATAAAGGGATACATTGCCTGAAATAAAAGGAATATTAAGTTTATTTGCACTATCTTTTAAACCCCTTATAATTGGCTCAAAATAATAATAATTTTCTTCAATTTCTGGATTCGGAAAGTTTATATTATCAGTTATACCGAGAGGAATAGCAGAAACAGTTGATAAATTTCTTGAACATTCATAAACTGCAATTTTTGCTCCATTATATGGATCCAAATAAATATATCTTCCATTTCCATCAATTTTAACAGCAATTCCAAAATTCTCATCTTTAATTCTTAAAACTGCACAATCACCAAAACCAGGCTCAATAACCGTATTTATATTTACCATATAATCATATTGCTCATATATAGAAAATCGTGAGCATAAGTTTGGAGAGCTTAAAAGAGTTAATAAAACTTCTTTAAAATTATAATTTTTCTTCGGAATTTCAAAATTTTTTATATTTAAATCAGGTTTTTTAGGCTTATAAACTCTTATAGGAACATCAAACATTTCATCAATAGGAATATCTGCCAAAACTTCATCTTTATATAAAACCAAAAATTTTTTCTCTTCAATAACTTCTCCAATTACTGCATAATGAACATTCCATTTTTCAAAAACTTCAAAAAACTTATTTTCACTACCCTTCTCAACACATATAACCATTCTTTCTTGACTTTCTGAAAGTAAAATTTCAATAGGTTTTAAATTCTTATCTCTTAATGGCACTTTATGTAGATATAATTTAATACCTACACCACCCTTTTTAGCCATTTCAGGAATTGCAGTAGAAAGACCTCCTGCGCCAAGGTCCTGTATAGCAATTAATTCCTTAAAATTTACAATTTCAGAAATAATTTCAATTAATAACTTTTCTGTAAATGGATCCGCTATCTGAATAGCAGATAAATCTTCCTCATCTTCCAAAACCTCACTTGCAAATGCTGCTCCTCCAATTCCATCTCTACCTGTTAAATTCCCAAACATAATAATTTTATTTCCAATACCTTGTGCTTTTGATGTTCTTATATCTGAAATTTTTCCGATTCCTACACACATTACATTAACTAATGGATTATCTTCATAACATTCTTCAAAATAAACCTCTCCCGCTACTGTTGGAATTCCAATAGAATTACCATAAGCACTAATACCCCTTACTACTCCATTTAATAATTTTTTTGTCTTTGAGCTATTATAATCTCCAAATCTTAAACTATCAAGCAAAGCAATAGGTCTTAAACCTGTTGCTAAAATATCCCTCACAATACCCCCAACACCTGTTGCAGCCCCATTAAATGGCTCAATAGCGGATGGATGATTATGACTTTCAACCTTAAATGCAACTACCCAATCCTCTTTCAATTTTAAAACGCCAGCATTTTCACCAAATCCAAAAATTAACCTTTCAGATGTTTTGGGAAGCTCTCTTAAAAATATTTTGGATGTTTTATAAGAACAATGTTCTGACCAATTTAACTTAAATATCCCAATTTCTAATTCCGTAGGTTCTCTTTTTAATATACTTAAAATTTTATTCCATTCTTCTTTCGTAAATCCATACTTCATAGTTAATATAGCCTTAATGAAATTTTTGAAGAAAAAGCTTCATAAAAGAATATGAACTTTTCTTCAATCTCTCTAAAACTATTTAAGACTTTTATATTGAACTCCTCATTATCAGAAAATTTTAAATTTATCAAGATGTTATATTTAGCAGAATTTATAGCACTTCTCATTAACTCAAGTGCAATTCCTAAATCACTAATTATATTTTCACTAACATTATCAATTATTTTTTCAACATCCATTACACATTCCAAACATAAATTAGCCATTTCCATAGACACATCTATGCATTCTGAAAGTGCTTGAAAACTCTTCAATTTTAATAATTTTTCAAACGCTTCTCCATCCTTTTTGGCAAGTTCAAAGGACTTATCTATAAATTCATCAATCTTCTTAATATCAAAATATATTCCCTTAGACAAAATAATAACTTTTCTTAATAATGAAATTCCAAGAGCAAGGCTTATAGCTCCTGCTAATCCTCCACCTGCTGATGGCATTTTTGAACCAATAGCGGAAACTAACAATTTAACATCATTTACATTATCAAATATTCTCTTTTCAATAGATAAATTTTCAACTTCATCAGGTATTCTAAGTGTATTTTTAAAAACACTTTCAATTTTTTTATAAGGAACAAGCCCAATTATCTCACTATTTATAATATTAACTCCATAGCGTTTTGCAACAATTTCAAGATTATACAATAAAATATCTAAATCCACAATATCTGGTTGATATATATTCATAGAAATTTGACATTTCTTTTTACTTGCTAAAAACATAGCAATAATTCTAACCCCCTTAAAATATCCAGTTTTTTCTCTAACTTTTCTTGCAATTTTTTTAGCAATTTCAAGGTCATCCGTATCTAATATAACATTATAAGCTATTAAATAATCTCTAACCCCTATTACAGTTGCACCTGCTGTGGGATGTAATTTTCTTTCTCCAATATCTGGTATTCTATAATCATCATACATAATCTCATCTTTTAAGCGCTCAAAACCTATATTTCTTATACTTGGTAAATCTTTTCTATCATCTCTAATTGCAGATAATTCATAAAAATAAACAGGAATTCCAAAATATTCATAAACTTTCTTTCCAATCCTTCTTGATAATTTAACAGCATCTTCAATTTTAACATCTCTAATTGGAACAAGTGGAACAACATCAATTGCTCCTATTCTTGGATGCGTTCCTGTATGAT
Organism: bacterium; assembly: GCA_030550205.1. Taxonomy (GTDB): domain Bacteria; phylum Hydrothermota; class Hydrothermia; order LBFQ01; family DSFT01; genus DSFT01. The sequence goes on along the minus strand of JAUQPS010000009.1, from coordinate 30,399 downwards.
GATTTAAATCAATTAACTTAACAGCTTTTTCGAACATTCTTAAAATTGCTTCTTCAACTTGATTTGGAATGCCAACAAATGTAATTACACTCCTATTATGGTCTTCATCTGAATGAACATCTAAAATTTCAATTCCCAGGATCTTAACACTATTTACAATCTCTTCAATTACATCTTTTCTTCTTCCTTCTGAAAAATTTGGAATACACTCTATTAAAGGCATCTTCATAAAGTTCTGAAATTTTAAAGTTAAATTAGTATGACTTAACTCCCAGTTTCCAATCTATAAGCTAGTATATGGGGCAAATTATTTTCTAAAATTTTTTTCTTTGTGGTTTGAAAATCATAATCAACTTTTATAATTTGAAAAGTAAGGTTATTTAAATCAAGAATTGCAAAACTTGCTCTATAATCCCTATCTCTTGGTTGTCCCACACTGCCTGGATTTAGCATATATTGATAATTTTCGTTTAGTTCATAAATTTCAAATGGTTCAGGAATAATATGCTCAATTTTTGAGAAATGTTTTACAAACATAGCGGGAATATGAGTATGACCTATAAGAGTTATAAAACTTTCAGTATATTGAAAGTAAATTTTTGCTTCATAAACACTTAAAATATATGTCCAATCCAAAGGATATTTTGGACAAGCATGAACAATATGAATATCTTTTAAAAATTCTTCAAATTTTAAAGATGAAATAAATAGTTTATTTTCTTCTTCAAGAACATTCAAGGTCCAAATTATTGAACTTCTTGCAATAAGTGTAAATTCCTCAATTATATTTCTATCAATTACTGCATAATCGTGATTTCCCATTACTATAATATCAAATTCTCTTTTTGAAATTTCTACAACTTCATTAGGATTAGGTCCATAATCTATTAAATCTCCAAGACATATTATTTTATCAACTCTCCTTTTATAAACTTCCCTTAATACACTTTCCAAAGCTTCTAAATTTCCATGAATATCAGATAAAATAGCAATTTTCATTATTCATTCTCTGGAAGTGGAACTTCCGTCCTAATAAAGAAGTCTTTTCTTAATGGATGTCCTGGGAAATTATCCCAAAGAAGTATTCTTTCAAGGTTTGGATGATTTTTAAATTTAATTCCAAACATATCATAAACTTCTCTTTCAAGCCAATTTGCTCCTTTATAAATTGAAGTAATACTATCAACTTCTTCATTCTCATCAGTTGGCACCTTAATTCTAATTCTTATATTTTCATCAATATTTCTCAAATGATAAACAACTTCAAATCGTTTTGGTTTTTTATTTAACCAATCAACCGCAGTTATATCTATAAGCATTTTAAAGTTAAATTTATCATATAAGATTTTAATAGCATTTAAAAGAGCTTCTTTTTTAATTATAAATGTTGGCATATCTATCCCCTCAACATAATCTATTAAATAATCACTTAATTCCTGTTTGATATTTTCAAGCATAGTTTTGAAATTTTAAAGCAAATTATTATAACAACTTATGACAACTTTGAATTTACTGCATCTATAAAATCTATTAACTCTTTATCTTTACTTCCTCCTTCAAACTTCTTTTGTCCTCCTTGATGTGTTATGACAACTAAAAGCTTTTTTTGCAAACCAAAAAATACAAGCAAAATTCCTGAGATTATTAATATAAGTCCAATTATACTAAAATCAGAAGGCAAAGAGAAAAAACCTAAAATTATCATAGCTAATCCTATTACACTCCAAATCCAAAAGCGATATTGAGAAATTTTAACACTTATAATTTTATTTAATGGATAACTTTCTTCTGAATTTTTATAAATTACAACTAACCTCTTATTTGTAAGTATAAGTATTTTACCACCCTTCTTAAAATGATATTCTGCAATTTTCTCTTCGCCTTCTGTAAGTCTCATAATTTCCTCCTAATTTCTTAAAGGCTTTCTATTTTTCAAGAAATAAAATATCCTTTCTTGTGTCTTCTTTTGTTTCACAAGCTCCATAAAAACTTTCTTTTCTAATTCCAAAATTTGCCATTCATCAAATATCGTTCCAGGTGCAACATCAGGACCACCTGTCATAACATAAGCCAATTTCTCTATAATAAATGCATCATATTCAGTTATAAATTTACCTTTTTTAAGATTTACTAAACTTGCCAAAACTGCACTATATCCATCCCATCCAAGCATTCTAACCCGTGCAGGTCCATAAAAACCTTTAAATCCACTATTATAAAGTCCAATAACCATATTTTTAGCATAATATGTTAAGAAATCCCTATTAAAAACAATTATATCTCCCTCCCTTAAAATTCCCATTTTCTTTGCCTCAAAAGCAGATGAACTAACTTTTGCAGTTCCTATATTTTCAAGATATAATCTAAATATAGGGAAAATATCATAATTTTCAACATTTTCAGGATAATTCAAAGCTCTTATTGTAAATTCTTTTGTTCCACCACCAGCAGGAATTAATCCCACACCAACCTCAACAAGTCCAGTATAAAGCTCACTATGAGAAACAATTCTATGGGTATGTAATAATACCTCACATCCTCCACCAACCGCTATACCAAATGCACCAGCTACAATTGGCTTTTTTGAGTATTTCATTCTCATATTAACTTTTTGAAATGATACAACCGCCCTTTCAACTTCATCAAAAGCTCCTTCTCCTATTGACATTGCAATTAAACCTAAATTAGCACCTGCTGAAAATGTCCTTTCATCATCATTTGTTATAACAAGCCCTATAAACCTTTTTTCCTTTTCAAGTATATCCAAAGCAGTATTTAGCATACTGATTGTTCCAATTCCAATAGAATTTGCTTTTGAATGAAATTCCAATAATAAAACGCCATCATCCAAATCAATAATGCTTGCTTCTGGATTTTCAATAATAACCTTATTTTTTGCTTTAATTTCAGAAATAATTATAATTTCTTTCCTTCTTTCAATAGGCTTATAACTTTTTGAATTAAAATCATAATAGTTATTATCCTTATAAAACCTATCTGGAATTTCCTTATTTAAGGGCAAATTATACTCTTTGACATAATTTTTAAACTTTTCAGTAGTAATAATATCAATAGTTTCAAATGGTCCTACTTTCCAATTAAACCCCCATTTCATACCATTATCAATATTTACTATATCATCAGCAATCTCACCAACTCTATTTAAGCTATAAAGAGAAATTGAAATGATTAACTTTTTCAAAAATTCTGCATGTTTAGTATTTAAGTTAAATATCGCTCTTATTCTATCTTCAAGATTTTCTATATTTTGAATTTGCATAAATTCTGGTAAATTAACTTGCTTTTGCTCTCTATATTCAAGCGTATTTAAATCTAAAACAAAACGCTTATCATTCTCCTTCTTATAAAATCCAGCTTTCACTTTATCACCAATTAAATTCCTATTAATCATTTCTTGTAAAAATTGTGGAATTTCAAAAACATCTTTAAATTCATCATCTTTCAATAAAATGTTTAAATTTTTTGCAACATTATATAAAACATCAACTCCAACTAAATCTGCTAATCTAAATGTAGCGGTTCTTGGCCTTCCAATAATCTCCCCAGTAAGATAATCTACCTCCTCTATTGTCAAATCCATTTCTTTCATCAATTTAAATACCATCATTATTGAAAATATACCAATTCTATTTGCTATAAAATTTGGTGTATCCTTTGCTATAACTACACCCTTTCCAAGATATTCTTCACAAAATGCTTTAATTTCTTCTATAACTTCTTTTTTAGTCCATTTAGTAGGAATAATTTCAAGCAATTTCATATACCTTGGGGGATTAAAGAAGTGTGTTCCTAAAAAATTCTCCTTAAAATTATCACTTCTATTTTCAGCTAATAAATGAATGGGAATTCCAGAAGTATTACTTGATACAATACTTGAAGGCTTTCTATATTTTTCAACTTTTTCAAAAATTTCTCTTTTAATATCCAATTTTTCAACAACTGCTTCTATAATCCAATCTGCATCTTTTATCATATCAAAATTTTCATCAAATCCACCAACCTTTATAAAATATCTAAAATTCTTATCCATAAAAGCAGGAGGGTTAATTTCAAGAGCTCTTTTAAGTCCATTTCTTGCAACTTCTTTATTTAAGTCTAAAAGAATTACATCCAATCCAGCATTTGCTAAATGGGCAGCAATCTGTGAGCCCATTGTTCCAGCTCCAAGAACAGCAACTTTTTTTATTCTCATAGTTTTAAAAGTTTAAAGGATTTTAATAAGCTTTAAAATTTTCCTTATGATAGAGAAAATAAACAAGATATTAGAAAAACTTCCAGAGGAGTATAGAGAATCTATAAGGGAGATTGTAGAAATCATAATAAAGGAAGAGATAGAGCAAAATAGGAAAATGATACAAGAATTGTGGGATATAATTAGAGAAGGGAATAGAGTAAATGAAAGGTTATGGAAAACTGTTGAAGTTCTTGGTCAGAGAGTAGATAATCTAACACAAGCAGTAAATGAATTAAGGCAAATAACGAAAGAGCAAGGTGAAAAAATAATGGAATTAACACAAGCTATTAGGGAAAGCAATGAAAGAATGGATAGAATAGAACAAAGGATGAATGAAGAATTTCAAAGAATATGGAAAGCTATTGAAAGTTTAACACAAGCAGTAAATGAATTAAGAGAAATAACAAAACAACATAGTGAAAGGATAGAAAAATTGGAAAAAGCAGTAATGGAACTAACACAAGCAGTTAGTGAATTAAGACAATCTGTTAATGAATTAAGAGAAATAACAAAACAACATGGTGAAAGAATAGAAAAATTGGAAAAAGTAGTAATTGAATTAACACAAGCAGTTGGTGAATTAAGAGAAATAACAAAAGAACATGGTGAAAGAATTGATAGATTAGAAAAAGCATTAGCCGAACTAACTGAAAGGGTAAATAACTTAACACAGGCAATTGAAGAAATGAGAAAAGCTAATCAAGAACAATTTGAAAGAATAAATAAAAAATTTGATGAAATGAAAAAATACATAGATAACAAAATAAGTTCTCTTGGAGCGCGATGGGGAATTGAATCAGAAAATACTTTCAGAAATTCAATTGCTTATTTATTAAAGGACATGGGATTTAAGGTAGAAAAATTAATTTTCTTTGATGATGAAGGTTATGTATTCTCAAAACCCTCAACTATTGAAATAGACCTTATTATAACAAATGGTAAAACAATAGCAATAGAAATAAAATCTTCTGTTGATAAATCAGATATATTTGCATTTGAAAAAAAGGTTCAATTATATGAAATGAAATTTAAAAGGAAAATTGATGATAAAATTTTTATAAGTCCATTTGTTTATCCAGGTGGAGTTTTAGAGCTTGCACAAGAATTTAATATAAAAATTATTAATGAAGCGGAAGAATTGAAAATGTAATTATGCGAAATTTAATTTTATTACTTATTTTAATTGCTTGTAAAAATGTAAAGGATGAAAAAGTTTTTGTTTCAATATATCCATTAAAGCTTGTTTTAAATGAAATTTCAGTTAATTCAGAAGCTATTATTGAAAATCCTTTGGATATTCATAGTTTTGAGCCTTCTATTAAAAAAATTTTAAATGCTCAAAATAGTTGTGCTTTTATATATATTTCAGATAATTTTGAAACTTGGGCAAAAAATATAAAAGCAAAATATAAATTAAAACTATTACAAAGCGAACAAAATCCACATATTTGGACAAATCCCACTTTCATCTTAAATAATTTAGATAAAATTGAAGATATTTTATTAAAATGCAAAATTTCCTATGAAAAGCAAAAGCTTATAGAACTTAAAGAAAAATTAAAATCAATTGATAGTTTAAATAAAATTTATTCAAAGGATGTTAAAAAAAGTTTTATATTATTTCATACATCATTTGAACCATTTTTAAGGCATTACAATTTAAAAATTGAAGCAATATTATTAAAAGAAGGGCATGGTGATATTCTGCCAAGTGATTTAGAAAAAGCATTGAATTCAAAAGATAAAATTTTAATTGTAGAAAGTTATTATAGCGAGCAAATGCTAAAACCTTTTATAAAAAATAACTTTAAAATTATTTCAATTGACCCACTTGGAACAAATTTTAAAAATTATACTGAATTTATTAAATTTATTAGCGAAAGCATCTTGTTAAATAAATATGTCTTAAAAGAGAACTTGTAAAATTCCCAAAAGCAACTGCATAAAATCCAATAAAAAATGAGAAAATAATAGCGGTTAAAATATCTGTAATTGTTCCAATTATAAATGAGATATTTGCCCTTTTAATATCTTTTGTAGCAAATGCATAACTTGTTAGAATTTTTGAAGAGCTAGCAAATGGTAAGCTTAAAAGATAAATTATTAAAACAATAGAAGTAATCTCGGTATCATAAGCAGTAAAATTTCCCCTTTGATATAAAACTTGAATGAGAAATTTAGAAAGTAAAATAAAAATAAGGGTAATTGGAATTGTAATTAAAAAATTTATTTTCAAAGCTTTGTTTAAATCTTTCTTGGGTTCTTTGGAACTTGTAAAATCTACAATTGCAATTGTAGATATAGCTATTCCAGTAATAGCAAATGGAAAGTGAAAAACCCTAAAAGCATAATTTAAATAACTAATAGCCCCTTCTCCAAAAAATGAAGCAATAATTGTGCTAACAAATAAATTTATCTCATTAAATCCATATGCTAAAAGGACAGGAATTAAAAGCTTATAAAAAGTTTTTATATTTTCATCTTTAAAATCGGGCTTTTGAAATTTCTCATTTAAAAACAAAAATAAAAACATACTTTGAATTATTGTTCCTAATATAAATCCGATAGCAAGTGAAATTTCTTTTTGTAAGTTTAAAAAAATGCCAAAAGTCATAATAGATAAATTTATAATGCTTGGAGCTATTGATGTTAAGAAAAATTTCCTTTTGGTATTTAAAATGGCAGAAAATAAAGCAGATATTGAAAAGAAAAATAATGAAGGTAAAGTAATATAAGTTAAAATTAAGGTTAGTTGGAATTTTTCAGGGTCTTTAATAAATCCAGGAGCGGTTATCATAACAAGGGGTTTTGCAAAAATTATTAAAATTAAATTTATGAGAAATACAATAGATAGAAATTGAATAGAAATTGCCCAAAGAAAACCTTTAGAATAATTAGATTGAGCATAAGCTGGAATAAATGCATTATTTAAAGCTTGATCCCCCAATAAATCCCTAAATAAATTAGGTATTCTAAATGCTACAAGAAAAGCATCTGATTTATTTGAAGAGCCAAGCAAGTAAGCAATAACCATTTCTCTTAAAAGTCCAGTAATTCTACTAATAATTGTGCCAACAGAGAAACTTAAAAAGGATTTGAGTTTAATGGGAAATTTTAAAGGTAAATAGCTAACTTAGCTTTTCGCTTATTATTATAAAATTAGCAAAATCCTTAAGTTTTCCTTCCTTATATTCTTCCAAGGTATTCAAAAATTCTTCTTCATGTCTTTTCCTTTCCTCATAACTTATATTCTTACTAAATTTCCTTTTAAGAATTCTCTTTAATTCAAGTTTAATTAGCTCTAAATTATTTAATTTTTCAATAACTTCCAAAAACTCATATCCAAAGCCTTTTGAGATTTTTTCATTTCTAAAAAGACATATTAAATTACCAAAAAATTTCTTCATTTTCCAATTTCCTCCAAAGCTTCTCTCCTCACCACTTCTTGAAATATACGTAATATAAAAAGAGTTTCTATTATATATGTTTTTTGCTTTTTTCTCTGCATCCCTTAATTTATCCAAAGCCAATCTTAATGGATATTTGTGATGAACAATAACTATTCCAGCACTCATAGATGCACTATCGCTAATTGTCTCTTTAAAAGTTTTTTGCAATTCATAGGCGCAATCTAAAACTTTTTCTGTCGGTAAGAATGCAAGTAAATCATCTCCACCTGCATAAATAAGTTTCCCATAATGCTCATCTTCTACAATTTTTCTAACTTTGCTCAATGCAAATTCTGTCAATCTCCTTGAGAAGTTCTGATGAATTGATGCTGAAATAGGATGCTTCAAACAAAGCAGTTCCTGAAGCCTTTTTTTGTCTTCACCCTCAGAATATTTCAACAAAGCATTCTTTGTTTTCGGATGTAATAGCTTTTCTACTTCAGGCATCTTTTCTCCATTCAGCCATTCACCTATTTTATCTCCATCCATCAGCAGAATTGCATAATAAGTTGGAGGTTTTGAAAGCTTTTTTAAAAATTCAAGTATTTTGCTAATTTCATTTTCAGCTTTTGCTAAATCATTTTTATCAATTCCATACTCCTTTATCAAGTAATCTTCCCTGTATGAACTTTCAAAGAACCATTGGCCATCTATGGTATAAAGAGATTCTTCATCCTCTTTTTTATTTTTGTGAAGATATTTGAGTGCAGGAACACTTTTTATCAGAGGAATATCTTTAGCTTTTTCCCTAAATTTCTTAAATTTATCTATAAACTCCTCCGCACTTTTTTCATCTAATCTCACTTTAAACATCACAGTTGCCATTTCTGAAGTGGAAGGAAATTTAACTTCTTCTATCTCTAAAATATTGGCCAAGATTTTTGGGAATACTCTTTTTATGAAGCAGACTCCACAAAGTTTTTCATTCTCTTTTACTATACCCTTTTCCAGGCTTCCCCAATTGATATCCAAAACATCATAATTCCCACATAGATGACACTTTTCCTTTGTTTGCTCTTCAATATCTCCAAAATTCTTATACATTTTTCTCGAAGCTAAAAATCTTTCTGTGAGTTCAAAAAGGAGAGAGTAAGCTGAGCCAACATTAGAAGCGGGCTTGCCTTCACCATCGGCAGGCTTATAATAGGGAAATTCGTTTATAATTTTAATCGCTTTGTAAACTTCATTCTCACCAACTAAGTTCTTATATTCATCAAGAATTGTTTGAACATCTTTATAATTTGAGATAAACCAAGGAAGATAAACATAATATATCTGAAAGTAATTCTTTAAGTGTGATTTGATCGCGTTTTTTATTTTATCTGTGATTCTGCTGTCTTGAAGGGCTCCAATCTCACCAAGCTTTTCAGTCCAGCTGTCAAATTCTTCTTCTATTTTATTTTTACATCTATCGGCAATTTCTTTTGCCTTGTCAAACGGCACAATCGCTAAAAATCTATTGGGAAAGTTAGCAATGGTTAAAAATTCTTCTGAATAAGCGTTATCAATAAACTTTTTAAACCATTCTTTATCTTTAAATTTTTCTACAATCTCTGTATCTTTAACCTTCCCATAAATCCATCTATCCACCAATGGATTTCTCAAAAGATTTGGATAAATAACATTATCCGGTCCAAGCTCTTCTAAAATAACTTCAATCGCTTTATAAGTTAAATAAGACAAAATATAACTCCCCGCCCACAAATCAGATGCTTTTCTTGCAGTTGAAATGAATTCCTGAACAGGCCCAATTGTAAAAAGTAAAAAGGCTGGATTAGGTAAAGTTGAAACAATTGCCGAAGTTTGCACAAGATGATCATAAACTGAGTGATTGGGGGCTCTTGAATCAGCTGGATGTGTATTTACCCATGTAAAAACCTCAGGCAAAAAACGCCAAAGGAAAAGAAAATACAACTCCGCCCTTTCATCTTGGTCCCTAAATGTGCACTTACTTAACTCTTCAAAAAATTGAAATACTTCACTTTCATTTGATGGTTTACCATAATCTTTAACCTTTAAAGAAAATGGATCAATGAATTTTATTTCCTCTGGTTTTGGCGACGCTTCTTTCTTGAAATTGTCTTCTGAGGTTTTATTAGCAAATTTTGGTGCTACTATAATCCTACTTATTGCAGAGGCAAGATGATCAGCTTCTTCAATCCTTTCATCCTTAAGAGATTCAGCAATAAGTTTTCTAAAATATTCCTCCGCAACTTCCTCATGGTCTTTTTTCAACTCCCACATCACATATTGCTTATCTATTGGATCATGAAGTAAGGCTTTTAGTTTAAGTTTATAATCAGCCATGGCCCACCTCCTTTATACTTTGTCCAATAAAGCTTCTTTAACTTTTGAACAAGCAGAAAACTTATATGTAAAATAAAGCTTCTCGTTATATTTTCTTACCATTGTAATCGTTTTTTCAAAACCAGCGTGCGCAAAGAGATTTCTAGTCTCAAAACTTTCAGTTTCACTTTCAGTAGGTAAATAGTCTTTAAGTAATTTCCATTCATCATTAGCTTTTTCTATTAATGTTTTTCCCTCCCTATCTTTACCCTCTCTTAAATTATATAGTTCCTTCCCCAGGATAGTCTCATTTAATTTAAGACCAAAAATCTTATAAATTTCTTCAAACTTTTTTATTTCTTCCAAACTTGCCCCGCAAGCTCCAGCAATTTTTAAGTTCTTGTCTTTAAAAGTTTTCACAATTCCACCATAAAAACTTAATGAAAGTAATGTTTTCAAAAAGTATTCTTTGGATAAATTTGGACTTTTCTTCCAATTTTCATTAATCCTTTCTTTGGCTTTTTCTATTATCCCCTTTATAAAACTTTCAATAGAGGAATTATCATCAAATTCAAAGGTAAAATTTGCAAGTGGAGTAGCGTTTTTAATTGCTGAGAAATGAATAGCAAAATTTTCAAAATAATTTTGAAGCTTGTTCTTAAAGTCTCTCCTATCCTCTTTAAATAAAAATTCGGTTATACCCTTGGACAATTTATAATTATTAATATCTTCTTTTTTTATTGGCGAGGAAAAGAAAGTCTTAAATTCAGTTTTTACTTGGTGAATTTGAAAGATATTAGCAGATGAACCAAGTATAGGGTCGCTAAAAACTTTATAAATTTTACACCTTGATGAATCACTCCAGTTTTGCAAACCATCAAAAATTGCAAAATGCCTCATCGCTTCAAGAAGAGCTGAAACATAAATGTTCAACCCACTTGAAATATCTATGTAAAGCTCGCTAAATCTATCCTTTATGTATCTATCTATCATGTCAAACAAAATTTCAAGAACAATATCATCATAGGAACTCTCAAACTTAACCCCTTCATATTCCCCCATTGAGTGAATTAAAATAAAATCATCCTCAGGTTTAGAGTGTGGATGACATTGGAAAAACCCTCTCGGATTTTCCAAATATCCATTCCTTTGATCTTCATCTTCTAAAATAATCCTAATTTTATTTTTTAAATCATTACCCAACTGAGATTTATCATTAACCAAAGCTCTATTAAAAGGCAAACTAACAGGGTAGATTAAAATAACCTTAACATCACTTCTAAAATGCTCTTTTAAAGCAAATGAAGACAATTCCTTTTCATACTCTTTTCCTTCGTACAAAAACTTTAAAGTTTTCATCTGAGCATCTAACCTTCCAATTTGATAAATAAGCTTCATTCAAACTCCTCCCTTTTTATTACCTCCCCAACTTTAAAATTTCTTGAATGTGTCTCAATCACAACCGCCCCATCTAACCTCGGATCAAATATCGCAATCGCCCTTACCGGATGATAAAAATGAATCAAATAACCGTATAACCATATCGGACCTCTTCCCGATAAAATAATTGCACTTGATGAAAAACCCTCTTTTACAGGATCAGGAGGCTTTATATTCTCCAAATCAGAAGGCTCAAGTTCTCTCAAAAGTTCAAATTCAATTAAAGTGAAATCATCCTTCTTTTTTACCGAAAATTTTATGAAATCATTCAAATATTCCATAACCCAACTTTGTTTTTGCTCCTACACCGAACTCTCTTAAGGCTTCTTCAAGTAAATTTTTTATCTTCCCCTTTAAATTATTCTGACCCCTCCCAAATTCTCCCAATAAATCCCTGACTATCTCAGGTTCTATATCAGGCATTATTTTCTTCAAAGCTTCATTATCCATTTTTAAAATCTCATTTGCTCTGAACTTATCAAAAAGTACATTGAATTTGAATTTTACTCCTTCTTTGACGGTCAGAAACACAATTGGTCTTGGATTTTCCCAATCACCCGGCGGAGTTTTTCCAGAGTTATCCTTATAATAACTTTGATAATGCACGCTCATAATATCTAAGTCAAAAACCTGCTGATTTTCCTCAATAACAGGATACGCATCAAGAAATAGTAAAAGACCTTTAAAATTCTGCGCCCCAAAGAGAAGTTGATATTTTAAAATATCTTTATCGGGACATAACTTGCCATAATATTTCTTTTGAAATTCCTCAAATTGCTCTTTGTCATTTAAAATTCCTTTTCTTTCATTAACAGCATTCCAAAAAGTAACTGTTCTACAAACACCTTTTAAAGCACTTGCAGGGATATAAGGAATTCCATAAATGTGATGTAAAGCTATTGAGGTTTCAAGAACATGAGAAGAACCAAGTCCAATGATGAGACGAGATTTGGTTTGTAATTTATCTGAATAAACTAACTCATATCCTTGCCGAGTTAGTGAAACTTTTATTGATTCAATAATTTCATCAAACTTTTTAAATCTTTGTTTAAATTTGTTATTATTGTTAAATCTGTCTATCAACCCCTTCAAGAATGGCTTTTTGCTATCTTCACCAATACAACTTTCTTTAATACTAAACCAAACTTCCTCTTTATTTTTTATGGTATCTTTAACTTGTGCGTCTATAATTGGAACATATTTATTCAGAAAAAGTGAAAAATTTTCTATTTCCTTAGGAAAATTTTCAGTAATAAATTTTTCCTTTGCTTTTTCCTCGTTTCTATCTTTTTTAATACTGTCAATTTTTTTGATTAAGCCCCACCATATTTTCCCTCTAACTTCAAATCTTTTTTCTTCCATTTCAAATCCTCCATATTCTATGTAAGCTTCAAAAGGCTTTTAAAAATCTCTATGCTTTTGTTTATGTCTATTTTTATCATTCTCTCTCCTCCAATTCAACCTCTACTATTCTTTTTAACCAATTTGCAATTGAAAGTACTTCCATTGTGACAAGCCTTAAAGTGTTAGCATCTATATCTAACAGAAATTCAAGAAGCCCTTTATTTTGGTTTTTACTTTTCCATTCGCAGTAAGGTTTAAATTCTAAAGCTTCAAGTATTTCCGAGATGTCTTGATAAATTTGTCCTCTATCTTTTCCCTTTGATTTATAAAAAGCAAGTGTAGGAATTAAACCATTTGAAACAATCATTGGGGGAAGCCTTTTAGCATGAGAAGAATAATCATCTGTATAGTTAAAACCTTCAAAGTTTATCCTAAAATCTTCATATACTTTTTCTTCCTTCTTATTTCTGTTTTCTTCCTTTTTCAATTCTCTTTCAAATAATCTATACGCTTCTTTCTTTGCTCCATCAAAATTTTTAAATTTCTCAAATTCATCATAAATTGAAGGCAAGAAATCCTTAACACTCTCATCGGAAAGCTCCTTCCATTTTCCTTCCTTCAAAAGTTTTATCCTTTCTACACAAATAAGACAGAGTTTTGCTCTCTTCTGATTTAATGTTTTAATTTGGTTCATAACTCTACCTCCTTTGATGGATAAATTTTCTTTATTAAATTTAAGTCTTCTAAACTTCGCATAAAATCATTTAAAACCTCCCATCTTGGCATGTTTAAATTAACCCCTTTTAAATTTATTTTCGCTTCATCCGGTAAGAATTTAAAATCATGTTTTTCATTTGGTTTGAACACTAAGATAAATCCCTCAAAATTAGAATTACTTTGGATAGTTTTAAAAATTAAAAGTGAAGCACGACGAGCTTCCTTAATTTTTGGCAAAATTGGTAAACCAAACCATATCCTCTCGTGAAAACGGAGATTTTGTCTATAATATCTATATCTGGTTCCCATTTCATGTAACATTTCAAAGCAGTATCGTTTAGACTGGAAAAAGCGATATATTTCTAAATTCTCAAACACATATGGAATATCTTTTCTTGCTTTCCAATAGTTTAAGCCCTTGATATAATTTAATTGCTCCTTTATCCAATTTCCTATATCTCCTTGCGGTTTGAATTTCAAATTAAACCCACTTGGGATATCCCCCTCTATATCTTCAACCATTATTGAACCAAATCCTCTCCTGCTTCTACTCCCAAAATTTCCAAGATAAAAAGCACACCAGACAGCACAAAGGAATTTTTTAATATCTTCATCCGTAGCTATTGGATGAAAGGAAAATAAAATTTTAAAATAGTATGGAACTTTTATTCCGTTTCTTTCAGTCAATTGCAAAGAAAATCCCAAATACCTATATCCCGTTGGTTCTCGGTGAGTAACTTGATAAGGATTAATATCTCCTTCTTTTATTACCCTAATTCTAACAACTCCTTTATTTGCCTTCTCCCCTCCCCATCCAAACAATCTTTTCTCATCTTCAAAACTTCCACCAAGCAACCTAAACCAGTATCTGAATAACCCATTAAAAGATTGAGTTCTCAATTCTGCTTGCTGTTCCGCTCCACCCATAAATAAAGGCGTAATGATTTTACAACTTAACGAAATTTTTTTCACGACCGAACCCCCTGTTGATTTTGAGTTTGCGAACCTTCATCTTTATCCAAACATTTCACCTTCATTATCCCCATTCCCAAAGTCTCATCTCCGCCAAGTTGAATTATATTGTTATCTTTGAGAAGTTTTTCTAATTCATTTTTGATCTCATCGCTTGAAAAGTACCCGCCTTCATAAGCCTTCTTTATTCTTTCATCTTTATCTTTTTCGTTCAATTCCCCTGCTTCTTTTACTTCTCCCAAAACACTTTCCCAAGATTTTCCTTTACTTTTGAGTTCCTCTAACTGTCTATATATTTTCTCATCAATTCCAAATCTTGGATTAGTTATAAACAAAAACGCGTAGAAAACACTTTCAGAAGGAACAAGCTCAATTGAAAATAGCGCCCCTTGTGCAACTGTGCCCGTACTTTGTTCAATTCTTATCCTTGTCCTTATTTCTATTGCATATTTTGTAAAATCCCTAAAAACATTATCTGATACAATGGCAAAATGCTTTTTAAAGAAATCTTCTTTTTTTATTTCATCCGGCAAAAATTTAGAAAGAATATTTGCTAACTCATCAATATTTTTAGAATTATCAACATCAAAAACAAATTCTTCAAGTGCAACTTTGTTATTATCAATTTTCAATTCTGAATCACGACAAACAAAAATTTTGTTATCATCTTTTTTACTATCCAACTCTGAAATTTCTGGCAAACTATCCATCTCCAAGCTACTTAGCTCATTTTTAAATCTCCTTAAAACATAAGGACATGTTATATAAGCAAATACTCCTCTTACAGAACGAACAGGATAAAGCAGAATTTTTGCATCGGTAAAAGAGATACAGGAAGCGAATTCTTCTGCTCCATCTTCTGGTCCGAAAATTACATTTACTTTATTTTTATCATTCCATATTCTCTCTGCTAGATCTCTTATGACCCCTTTGATTCCACTTCCTGCAAGAATTGGATAGTCTGTATGTTTTTCTCTTTGAATAGGATTATCAACATAAGAAACACTTGTGCCCGAACCCATATGAACCGGTGTTTGGGCATAGAAGGTCAAGACTAACTTTTCTTTAAACATATTCATCCACCCCCTTAACTTTTGTGTAAATTTTTAAATTTGTGCCAATAAAATCATCATCTTGTGGATTTAGCCAGAAATTTTCTACTTTGTTTTTGTCCTTGACTTTCGCGTAAATTACACTTCCGGGCACCAGTCCTCTTTTGATTTTCCTTTCTTTTGTATGTTTTGATAACTTTGCTAAATTGATAGTCAAAACAGCACCAGTAAGAATTTCTAATGAGCTATCGGCTTTATCTAGAGAGCCTGGAGTTAAATATAGGATTTTTATAATGTCATTTTCATTTATTTCTGGTTTTCTGAAATTGAATTCTTGATTTATATCTGTTTTGCTTACTTCATAGCTTACACTTCTCATTTCACCACCAAGTTTTAAAACTTTTATTGGATTTTTATCAAAAAATTCAAAAATTTTATCTTCATTATAATCAAATTCAACAAAAAATACTATTTTTGTATCATTCTTCAATCTTACGAAGTTGATTCTATATATAGCATCTTCTTCTTTTGTAACATTTCTAAAATAATCCATTTTAATTCCAATTCTTGACTCAAATTCAAAAATTTCATTCTCGTCAACTAAATCCTCTCTGGAAACTTCACTATTATTTAACCATTTTTTTAAGCCATGTAGGGTTATAAATCCTTTAAAAATTTCAAAATTCTTATTATGCTTACCTATCCATAAAAGTGCTTTTAAATTGTTTTGAGAATCAATATAGGAGGGATTAATTAGTCTAAATTTTTTTAATAATTTTCCTACAATTATTTCTCCATTTTCTTTCTTCTTCTCACGAAGAATATCAAGTGGTTTTGGAAATAAAATTTTATTGTTTTTTTCCAAAAAAGGACCATAGAACTTTTTAATTATTCTTGATATATCTATCCCTTTCTCAACTAAAATTTTACTACATATTGAAGAGGCTAAGGTATTTGGAAATGATGGAAATATTGAAGATGCTTCTTGAACACTAAAATTAAAAGGTTTTCCACTTCCAAAAAATAAAACATCAAAAGGCTTTAAAATAAACTTAATCATCTGATTCCCTACCTAAGCTTATAGCTATAAAAGGCATATTCATTCTAAATCTAGCAAAAGCTTTACTAATAAGTTTTTCTAAATTTGCCTTTTCTTCATTATCAAAATTATCATTTTCAATGATTGTTTTTATTGTTTTATCAATGATTTTTAAAGCTAATGATAATGGCACTTCCATTATTGAATTTTCATAAGAAATGAAACACTTATAAGAACTACCACTTTTTGAAATAGCATCGAAAACAAAAATAAAATGTAATGACATAATCCTAAATCCTTTCCAAAATTTTATTATTTTAAAATGATAGTGGAAAGTAAAATTTTTTAAAGTTAAAACTTGTTCCTGAAAATAATAAGAGACATCTTTAAACTTTTTACTTTTTAAAGAAAATTCATTAATAGGAAATACATTCTTTTTATAATGCCTTTTAACTATCACATTAAACCCTCCCAATCTTCAAGTGTTGCAGGAAATCCAATAGACCTAAGCTTTTCAAGGGATAAAATTATTTTACTTTCATCTTTATTCTTAAATTTTTCAAAAACTCTATATTCATCAGATTGGATTTTATTTAGGTTTTCAAAGACTTTTAAAAGATTTTTATCAGTTTGACTAACAACTAAATAAGTTATAAGTTGAGCCCATCCCTCATGAACTTCATCTGATGTTAATTTATAAATTTGAATTGGCCATTCAGGAGAATCTGTTTTGGGTAAAAGATGCGAAATCCAATGTGCTATTTCATGAATAAGAACAACTGCCCTTAGTTTTTCACTATCAAATTTATATCTCTTTGATAACCAATATATTCCCCTATCATATAAAATAATGCTCCTTAAATCAGCTATATAACATCCCAAAAGCTCTTCAATTCTAATCTCTTCTTTTATTTTTTCATCAGGATGAATTAGGAAAATTGGTGGAATTTCATAAGATAATAAAATCTCTGGCAATGCAATTAGTTTATATCCATTTTTCCTAAACTTGTCAAGTAAATAAGCTATAAGTTTTCTTTCAAAATCATTAGGAATAAAACGAATTTTAAAACCATAAAATTTATCCTTGGTTATATAATTTCTTGCTTCATAATTAAGTTTATTCCAAAATTCTACACTAGGATTTTTTGAAAATTTTTTAAGCCATTTCCTTGAAGCTAATTTTTGCTCTTTTATTTTAGAATTAAACCAATATGAAGCCAATTCTGGTCCTACTACATCTATTATTAATTCATAAAGTTTATCAGAATTATTTACACTTTTTAGCTCATCTAATAACTTCCAATTATTTGGTTCTTTTAGTAATTTTTTCCAATTTTTATATTTACTTGAAAGCAAATTTTTCCAACCCCTCTTGTCAAAATTATTATTCTCATAACTTTTAATTAAGCAAATTAACTCATCCATAAGTTTTAAATTTTAAATCAGACACAAACTCAATTTTTGATTTACAATTTGTTGATAAAACTCTTTCATAATTTCCATTTTAAATTCAAGTTTTTTGAAATTTTAAAGGGGGGTTGACAAATTAAAACTATGCCCCTATAATTATACTATAAGGGGGTAATATGGAAAAACTTAAAAAGTTAATTCAAATAAGAAGGAAGATAGCTTTTTTGGTTTTTTCCACAGAAGTTGGAGCTATAGAGTTCTTAAATAAAATCCAAGAATGCCAAAAAGAAAATGATTTTAGCTCAATTGCTAAGGCTATTATAAATGAACCTGATTTTAGGCAAGTTTTAAAAATTATTGAGAAATTAAGAGAAAAACAAAAATATAAAGAAACTTTAAAAGAGATATATAGACTTCTTAATGAATACAAGCAGATAAAGGAACAAATAATTGAAGAAAATAAAAGTCTTATAAATAAAGCGGTTGAAAAATATGCCAAAAGTGAATATTTAAGAGATGATATTTATAGTTCCGCTTTAAAGGGGTTTTCAGAAGCTATTGATAGGTTTGATTATAACAAAGGTAGTTTTATTCAATATGCGAAAAAATATATAAAAGGAAACATATTAGAAGACATAAAGAAATTGAATGATAATAGACTTATAAGCCTTGAAACCCCGATTAATATTGAAGATAAAGAAAATGAAGAAATAACCCTTGGAGATATAATAGAAGACAAATCCTCAAATACTTGTGAAAAAGCAATGAAGGAATTATTAAAAGAAGTGATAGATCAAATTTTCAACTTGAATATTCTTGATGAAAGGAAAAGATATGTTATTTCCTCTTATTTTGGTATTTATAATGACAAGAAAACACTTAAAGAGATAGGAAAAGAATTAGGTGGCATTTCAAAGCAAAGAGTAGGAGAAATAAAAGATAGAGCTTTAAATAAGCTTATAAAAAACCCAAAAATAAGGAACAAATTAGCAAAATTTCGCAATAGCTTATTTACTTAAGCGTATTATATCTAACCTTTGTAAAACCCGCTCCTATGGTTTCATCTCCACCAAATTGAAGCACCAACTCCTTTACTTTATCTTTGTTTGCTTTATCTTTATCTTCGGAGCTAAAAAGCTCTTCAAACTTCGTCCTTACGTCTAAGCTATCATCCTTCTTTCTCTCCACAAAAAACACAAAACTATAAAAAATTGCCTCCGATGGCACAAATTCTATAGTAAAAAGAGCGCCTTCTTTTACCGTTCCAGTCTCTTGGTCTATCCTAATCCTTGTTCTAATCTCTACTGCATAGTTTACAAAGTCTGTAAAGACATTATCACCAACTACCACTAACCTTTTAGATAACTCATTAACCGTGCTTGTATGTGGTAGATATTCCTTTATAGCTTTTGCTATATTATCCACATTTTCACTCTTTTCACAATCAAATACAAACTCTTCAAGTCCGATAGATTTATCATCAATTACCAAGGATGAATCCTTACTTACCAAAGCTTTATCCTTATCAGGATCAAGGTTTGGCACATCCCAGTTTGTATCTTCTGTTTTACCTAAGCTTTTTAGCTCCTCTTTGAACCTTTTTAGCACTAAAGGACAAGTAATCCAAGCAAAAGTCCCCTTTAAGCTACGCACAGGATATAAAAGAATTTTGGCATCAGTAAAAGCAACCATAGAAGCTCCTTTATTTCCATCTTCATAACCAAAGATCTCATCTACCAAGCTATTATCATTCCATTTTATTTTAGCATAATCTCTCAAAACCCCCTTTATACCACTACCAGCCATTATAGGAAAGGAAGTATGTCTTTCCCTTTGGATGGTCAAATCTACATAATGCACGCTACTGCCCGACCCCATATGCAAAGGAGTTAAGGTATAATATGTCAAAATCCCAAAATCTTTATACATGTTAAATCCCTCCTTTTTTAACTAAAATAAGATTTGAACCTATGAAATTATTAGATGGCTTGTAAAAGTCAATAGGTATGGATAAATTCTTATCCTTTATCACAAACACACTCCCCGGCTTTATAGCACGGATAACTTTGTTTCCATAATTATGCTTTGACCTAATAGATAAAAGAGTATATCCAGAAATACAGGCATATTCTAAATTTTCAAAATGGTTAAGTATTGGTTTTTCTTCCTCAAAAACTCCCGGTGTTAAAAAAAGAATTTTATAGCTTTTATCTTGATTATTAGAGCGAAAATCTTTAAATAAATCTTTAAAATCATCTTTTTCCACTTCACAAGTGGCAGTTCTTGCCTCTCCACCGATCTTTAGGACCTTTGGATGTTGGTTGAAAATTTTTAGTGCTTCATCTTCCGTAAGCGTTTGGTTGTTTAGTTCCACCCAAAAGACAAATCTAAATCCTTTTTCAAGCCTTATAAACCTTACCCTATAAAGCCCATCTTCTCCCTTTACCGTGCCAGTGCTATCATCCATGCGTATGGAAATTCTATCTTCTATATAAAAAATCCTGTCTTCAGAAAGCAAATCAGAAGCATTTATTTTCTCTCCATAATACCACTTTTTAAGCCCTTCAAGGCTTATAAAACCATTAAAAGGTTCGTAATCCTCTTGGCACTCTGGCTTTATCCAAGGCATAAGCTTTATCTTATTTTCAAGGTCTGTATTTTCCACTTTTATAAGATTAGAGCTCTCCCTTGGCTTATAAACTTTTATCCTACTGCCTCCCTTTTCCTTGACTATATCACAAGGCGCAGGAAAGTAATATTTACCATCCTTTTCCAAGAAAGGACCATAAACTTTCTCAAATACTTCACGGTTCTTAATTCCTTCCTCATAAAGCCTTGCAAAAATTGCACTGGCAAAGGAGTTTGGAAATGGTGGAAATATACTCTCTCCCAATCCCCCCAAGTTAAAAGGCTTACCACTTCCAAAAAACACCACATCAATAGGCTTAATAGTGAATTTCAACATCAGATAAGCCTCCCGATAATCTTTTTATCTTGCAAGCTTTGTAGGTAATCTTTAATAAGAGTATAATCAGGCTTTTGTAATTTTACACCATTTAGTTCTAAATCAACATCATCTGGCAAGAACTTATCCATTACAAAAATGATTAAGCCCTCCAACTTTTCTTCGTTTTTAATCACCTTATATATTAAAGGCGATGCTCGGCGAAGTTTTTCTCCTCCTTTTACAGGAAAAACTGTTCCCCTATTATTTCCCTGCCTTATGGATAAAAAGTAAAAATTCAAAGGAAGACCGAATATAGCTCTTTGTATGATAGGTTTTTCAGTAAAATTTTGTAGTTTCCCTTGACTTTGTATTATATTCCTTGCAAAATAGCAATCTTGAACTTTATATTTCCCTACTTGAACTTCATATTTTCCTAAACATTTCCTGTAAGCCATTAAAGTGTAGCCCATAAGATTAAGCAACCCATCCCAATCTCCTAAATCTTGTTGGTTAAAATCATCTACAAAGCATTTACTACCCTTATCTTTTTGAATTTTCCGTTTATCTATTCCTTTTCGAAGTTGAATCTCACTTACCCAATCTTGGACTGTTTTAGCATCTCTTTTTTCAAAGGAGTAAACCTCTATATTGTTAGCTTTTGGGAATAGCCTTTTTATTTCTTCATAATTACTCTTTAACCACCCTTTTATATCACCTTTTGGATCAAAGGAAATAAAATTGTCAAAATCACCAGAAATTTCCCTTACCATAATAGATCCAAAACCTCTTCTTGCCCTACTTCCAAAATTACCCAAATAAAAAGCACACCAAAGCGCTCCCAAAAATTTTTTCTTTTCTTTTTCTTCTAAAATAGTAGAGAAAATAATTCTTAAGTCAAACTTATAACCTACATCCAAACATCGTCTATTTTGTCTTTTCAAGGAAAAGGCCAGATAATTCAAACCATTTTTTGAACTATCTAGGCAAGATTGTATATCTCTTGAATTATAAGGTTCTTTACAAACCACAAATTTCACCGCACCCTTCTTGGATTCTTGTCCAGTCCATCCAAAAAGTTTCTTTTCTTCTTCTTTACTACCTCCCAAAGTCCTAAACCACCATCTTACAACCCCATTTATAGACTGCGTCCTTATCTCAGGCTCCATATTAGCACCGCCCATAAACAAAGGAGTAATCACTTCACAACTTAGTTTAATCTCCTTCATCCCTCTGCCCCCATCTTAGCCACAAACCTTGCAATTATCAACATATCAGCAAAGGCCAGTATATTATCTTTATACCTTTTCATAGTATTCAAAAGCTTCTCTTCAAAGTCCTTATCCACATTATCCTTAGAAACTTTACGCCTATATAACCTCTTAATTTCCCTCTCCAAGATAGAAAGAGTTTCATCCTTAACCTTATTCTCTTTTCCTTGTAACATCCTCACCACATCCACAAGGTCATAAGCAAACTTAGAAGAAAGCTCTTCCCTTGAGTATTTTTCAACAATCTTATCAAAGAAATCCTTGTCTTCCCACTTAAACCCGGTGGTTCTAACTTGACCAGAGCCAGATATCTGTTTTATGCATACTGCCGAACGGCCATAATCCCTTTTTGCCCTCTTTTGTGCATCTCTTACCTCTCTCAAAGCCAAAGATAGTGGATATTTATGATGGACAAAAACAATCCCTGCACTCACGCTTGCCTTTTCTCCAAGCAAGATCTTAAAAGCCTTGTTTAAATCACAAGCACAATTTAAAGCCTCATCTACCGGCAAAAAGGCTAATACATCATCCCCGCCAGCATAAATAAGCTTGCCATAATAAACCTTTTCTACTCTTTTACTTACCCTTTCTAAAGCAAACTCTGATAGTCTTCTAGAAAACAAGTTATGGAAAGATGGAGACATAGGATGAATGCTTTCAAGAAGTCTCTTTATATTCTGATCCTCTGTTAGTTTTGGCTCATTTCTTACCTTTTCATGAAGCAATTTTTCCACCGTCGGTAAATATTCACCCTTTAGCCACTTACCCATATTATCACCATCTACGGAAAGAATGGCATAATAAGTAGGTGGTTTTATCTTCTTTTCATTCAAAAATTTTCTCATCTCCTCAAGCTCTTCCTCAGGAACATTTATCCCATATTCCCTTTTAAGGTATTCTTTTCTATATGATGACTCCATTAGCCATTGGCCATCAATGTCGTATAGTGGTTTGTTTTTTAGCTTTGGCACACTTGCAGTCTTTGGTAGATTATAATTATCTAAAAATTTTTCAATTTTTCGCAGGTCAATATATAGATCCTCCTTATACTTTACTGTTGCCATTTCAGCAGTAGATGGAAATTTTAATTCAAGACCAAATTTGTTTTCTATCAACTTGGGCAAAAGCCTTTTGAAAAAGCACATACCACAAAGTCTTTCACTCTCGCCTACGTACTTCCTACCAATATTTTCCCATTTTATATCAAGCACCTCATACTCGCCACAAAGATGGCATTGCTTTATACTTTCTTTATCTATTTTAACTACTTCAAAATCTCTTATTGCTTTTCTGCTTGCCAAAAACCTTTCTGTTAGCTCTACAAGGAGAGAATAAGCACTTCCCACGTTAGGTCCTAAATTTTTATAGTAAGGATTATATACAATAGTTTTAACTACCTTATATAAATCACTTTCAACTATCAAATTTTTGTAATCTTTAAGAATAGGTTCAACATCCGTATAATTGTTTTCATAAAAAGGCAAAACTACCCAATAAATTTTTAGATATTTGGTAAGGTGTTCCTTTATAACATACTTTACTTTTTTAACTTCTTCTTTTACTTTATCATCATTTAAACTTTCTACCTTTTCCAAAAGCTCATCAATTGCCTTTCCTATGGCTTCTTGACATTCCTTAGCTATATCTTTTGCCCTACCATAAGGCACTATGGCTAAAAATCTATTAGGAAAGTTGGCAATAAGAAGTTTATCATTTATAAGATTATCTTTATGTTTCCGCTTTTCAAAATCAAAATCACCAATTTTGTCTATGTTTAAGTTTTTAAAATGCTTTTCATAAAGCCATAAATCCACCAATGGTTGCCCTCTTAAATTAGGAAAGATAATATGGTCTGGTCCAAGCTCATCCATTATTACTTCAATAGCCTTGTAGATTAGATAAGAGATTAAATAACTCCCAGCCCAAAGGTCGGAAGTTTTTCTGGCTATGGCAACAAAGGATTGCACAGGACTAATGGTAAAGAGCAAAAAGGCTGGTTTATTTCCCTTGTCAAGACATGTGGCAATACAAGAGCTTTGCACAAGGTGGTCGTATATGGAATGGTTAGGAGCCCTTGAGTCTGCAGGATGTTTTTTTATCCAAGGAAAGATATCTGGCAGAAATCTCCAAAGGAAAAGAAAACATAACTTTGGATTATTTTTACATTGAAGCTTGTTTCCAAGTTCTTTAAAAATATCTTTTACATCTTCTTCTTTTTCTGGAGCTTTTATCGGTTCGGTTTTTTTAAGAGTGAAAGGATCAATAAAATAAGACTCTTCAAAATCAACCCAAGGTGCGTCTTTTACAACTATCCTTGATATAGCAGAGCTTATATGGTCTGCTTTTTTCAAATTACCATCTTCCGAATATTCTTCATTCATAAGAAGCTTATAAAGTTCTTTCGCTATATTTTCATGACCGCTTCCCAAAGTAGATATTTTATATATAGGATCATGCATTAAAGCCTTTAACTTCAAAACATAATCCACAGAATAATTATCCTGTACCATAGCTACCCTCCAAGTGGTAGGCTCTCCAAAAGAGCCTCATGTATTTCCTCTATAAATCTTTGCTTTGGCTTAATAAATATGGTATTTCCTTCCTTTTTCACCTCAATTAGATTATGCGCAAAGCCGCAGTGAGCAAAAAAGTTTCTCCCATCAAAGTTATCATTAGGAGAATAATTGGCCTCTGCATAAAATCCATAGTCCTTAAATTCAGAGCTTATCTGTCTTTTTCTCTTTTCTATCTTTTCAAACTCCCTTTCAAGCCTTTGTAGGATTGTTTTTGAATGTTTAAAGATACCCTTTATTCTCTCTATATCATCCATTCTTATCGCTCCATCATCTTTAACATCAACCCTTAAAAATTCTAAAAGGTTTGACAGCAAAAACCCTTGAAGAAGCGATATAAAACTCTCGCCAAAGTTTAACCCTTGAATAATCTCAAAAGTTCCATTAACATTCACCTTTATATGAACATAATTGCAAAACAGCTTAACTATGCTTTCTATCTCATCTTCCTTAAGCTTTTCATAAAAATAATACATATAAACAGGCAAGCCATGTAGAAAGGCACTGCAAAAGGCATAAAGCCTATCCATCCTTTTTGTAAGAGCGTTTACACCTTCATGCCCGCTTGGACTTGGAATAAGAAGCATAGTATCACTATACCTATAAAAGTTAAAAGCTGGTATTACGTTTATTTTCTCAATCTCGTTGATATTCAAGTCAATATTTCCACTACCCACCAAAGGATCACTATTCAAAACTATTAGTCTTACATTACAAAAATAGGCAATTATCTGCAAAATATCCTTTACCGCCCTGTAAGTTATCATGGTCATAAAGTTCAAGCCATGAGTTATATCAAGGTAAAGTTCTAAACAAGGCTTATTATTTTCGCTTATAAATGCCAGTTTAGACCCCAAATTCCTTAGAATATTCCTTGCAAGTTCAAAATAAACCAAGGCATAGAAATTATTAGGATTTCCCACAAACCTTGACCTTGAAAAAGTGCCCACAGCCGGCAAAATCAAAATATTTATGTTATCTTCCTTTAGTTTAGTAGGATAGCTTCTTATTTTTTCTTTAATAAAAGCATCTGCCTCGTTCTTTATTTTTGATAAACCCTCTTGATATGTGGAAATTTTATCGTATTTATCCATTAAAGTATCAGACAAGATTATATAAGTATAGTTAGGATTTATTGTACCAAGTAATAAAGGTAAAGTGGTACTTGAAGTATGTTTTTCATTCTTATACTTATAGTTTGCATCCTTCCAAACGGAGAAATTACCCCATACAGCTACAAGTATTTTTATATAATATTTATATTTTAAACAATCCATAGCCAAGCCTTGTTTTTGAACCAACTCCATAGAACTCCAGAGCTTGCCCTATAATATCCTCATAAAACTTCTCACTTTCCATATACTCTTCAACCCCTTTTATTTCCTCATCAGCTAATTGCCTTCTCTTTCCTTCTTTATCAGGTATTCCTTTCTTTTTTATCACCTCCCACCTGCATTCGTCAAAGAGAACCACAAACCTAAAAGACACCCCTTCTTTTACCGTAAGGAAAAACACTGGCACAGGATTTTCCCAATCTCCCGGAATATCTCTTTTCTCTCCATAGTATTCGCTATAATGCGGATTCATAATGTCAAGCTTAAATAGTTCTTTTATACTTCCATCTTGTATTTCAGGATAGGCATCTAAGAAAAGCAAAAGTCCTTTAAAGCCCTGCGTTCCAAACAAAAGCTGGTATTTTAGAATTTCTTTATCATCGGTGATTAAATCACCATAAAATTTCTTTTGGAACTCTTCCAAATCATCCTTTGATAACTTTCTTTCTTCAACAAGCTTCCAAAAGGCCACCTGCCTACACACACCCTTTAGACTACTACCCGGAATGTAAGGAACTCCCCATATGTGGTGTAATGTTATAGAAGTCTCAAATATATGAGTTGCCCCAAGCCCACAGACAAGTGGAGATATAGTTTTTAGAGTTTTGTCAAAGACCTTTACATATCCAGAGCTTTCTGAAGTATTTAAAATTTCATCAAGTCTGTTTTTTATAGTAGATTTTGTTAGATCTGAATACCTAAAATGCTTCAATAAGGAATTATAGAATAACCTCTTTACTCCTTCCTCTATAATTTTACCTTTTTTAAGTGAAAGGAAGTCTTTCCTGCTTTCCTTAGGATTACCATTTTTCTCTTCTATTGTGATAACTTCCACAGCATTATCAGGAATTGGAATATACTTGTTAAGCAGTAAAGGCAAGCTATCTACTCCCTTACTTATAAGGTGTTTCATTGCATTATCAAAGAACTTATTCTTTACATTCTCTTCATCTTTATCTACGAGATCGTCAGGAGCTTCATATCTGAGAAAGATCTCATTACAACTTCCAAAGCGAATACTTCCCTTAATCTTATGCTTTCTTTCCCTCCTACTTTTGCTATGCCTATTCATTTTCATCCTCTTCTATCTCAATCTCCACTATCCTTTTTAGCCAACTGGCAAAAGCCAAAGCCTCCATAGTTGCCAAACGAAGCTTGTGATAATCTACTTTTAGTAATTCTTCTAATCCATTTTCCTCACTTTCTATATATTCTTGCTGTTTCAACCATCTAACTACAGAATCGTAAACATCTTTGGCATCACTCTTTGATTTCAAAAAGGCAAGAGTGGCTATAAGCCCATTGGTGGCTATGAGAGCAGGAAGTTTTTTAGCATAGCTTTTGTATTTCTTTTGAGCCTTGTCCGGCTTCTTTTTTACTTCTTTAACTATTTCTAATGCATATAATCCCCTCTCTTGATTTAAAGTCCTCATTTTTCATATCCTCCTGCACTTTAATAATCCCCAACCTTCTAAATAAAAATATATCTGAAATTTTAAAGCAAGTTTTACACCCTTTAAAACCATAGACTAATTAAGCCCATTTGGTTTAAATTTCATATATTTCATATAAAGCCTTATAACAATAAACAGAAATTTTTCACTATCATTAGCTACTATAAAAGCATCTTTCCCTTCTGGAAATTTTAATTGAACTTTACTTATATTGCTTATTATATTTTTTACTTTTTTATCAAAGAACTCTTCTATCTTTTCTCTTGTAGCGCAGAATTCAAAAAATGTGGTCCCTTCACTATAATACACAAAAAATATATCACCTCTATCTAAGAAATCATCAAGCAACATCTTAACTATCTCAATTACCATGCCTTACCTCCTTTATTTTCTTAGAATAATAATGCAATCAAAAAAAACAATAACAAATCCCTAATTATTATATAAATTATTATATAACTAAGTACTTTTCTCTTGAATACATCTCTCTTCTATTAAATAAAGTTGTATTGGAGAAAAATTTGCTTAAATTCCACATAGTTCAGATAAAACTGAAATAAAAGTAAATTCTGGTATATGCTACTATCAAGTAGGAGAATATGCATATGTTTAAATTCCACATAGTTCAGATAAAACAGAGCAAGGAGGCAAGGCGATGGCAAGGCTAAAAGAGCGTTTAAATTCCACATAGTTCAGATAAAACCTGAATTAGTTTCTATTAAAAACTTTTTTGAGAAATTAAGTTTAAATTCCACATAGTTCAGATAAAACCTATGTATATATTCTGATTTGAAGTTTTTTCATTTTGGTTTAAATTCCACATAGTTCAGATAAAACATTTGACACTAACAATTAGAAAAAGAAGTTATGATACGTTTAAATTCCACATAGTTCAGATAAAACGGTAATAAAGATAACATTGAAGAATTAAAACTTCTAAAGTTTAAATTCCACATAGTTCAGATAAAACTATCACTTGCAATAACCTTGAAACCCGTAATTTGAAGGTTTAAATTCCACATAGTTCAGATAAAACCTCATAATTTTAATTCTATTCCTGACTTCTTTAATACGTTTAAATTCCACATAGTTCAGATAAAACAAAAATTACAATATTGTCTATCTTATTTTCAATATGGTTTAAATTCCACATAGTTCAGATAAAACGATTTTACTTTGTTAAACCCTACTTCCCTGCACTTCGTTTAAATTCCACATAGTTCAGATAAAACACTATTTTATACTATTTCCCATCACTTTAAGAGCACTTGTTTAAATTCCACATAGTTCAGATAAAACATTGCTATAATAACTAATACTTTTTACAAAATTTAATGTTTAAATTCCACATAGTTCAGATAAAACTATTGCTTTCATTGATAATGCTAAGCTTTTGAAAAAAGTTTAAATTCCACATAGTTCAGATAAAACAGCTTTATATTATCTTTTCGTAAAATAATGCTTATACGTTTAAATTCCACATAGTTCAGATAAAACAATTTTTCATTCCATTCCTTTTGTATTACTATTATGTGTTTAAATTCCACATAGTTCAGATAAAACTCCCAACAGCAGAAGATATTTTTGCTGACACAATAAGTTTAAATTCCACATAGTTCAGATAAAACTCATCTTTGCTCAGTTCATAAAACTTGAAAGAAAGAGGTTTAAATTCCACATAGTTCAGATAAAACAAATTTCAATCCTTTTAGAATGATAGCTTTATTACAGCGTTTAAATTCCACATAGTTCAGATAAAACTTGTTGAAAGTAGTCCCAAAAAGATACTGAATTTTTTGTTTAAATTCCACATAGTTCAGATAAAACAGTATGTATTGACATTGATATGTTGGGCGGGGCCCAGTTTAAATTCCACATAGTTCAGATAAAACAAAACATAGTCTTCACTGTTTATTCACTTGAAAAATTTGTTTAAATTCCACATAGTTCAGATAAAACTTCTATCATTGTAAGCGTAATCAACAATTTTTAACGTGGTTTAAATTCCACATAGTTCAGATAAAACCAAATATGCAGATGGTTTGGATTTACACTTCCTTTTTGGTTTAAATTCCACATAGTTCAGATAAAACTTTCAAAACTTTCAAAATCTTCCTTAAATTTTACACTGTTTAAATTCCACATAGTTCAGATAAAACAATAAGCCTCTTTTTCTTAAAAGAGAGTTTTCAACGAAGTTTAAATTCCACATAGTTCAGATAAAACTATAATTCTTGAAATTTTGTATGCTTTGTTCTACTCTCTGTTTAAATTCCACATAGTTCAGATAAAACTGATATTGCTTTCGCTAATGATAACCTTTTGAGAAAGAGTTTAAATTCCACATAGTTCAGATAAAACATTTAGTTTCTATTAAAAACTTTTTTGAGAAGAAATTAGTTTAAATTCCACATAGTTCAGATAAAACACTACAATATGTATAGGAACATACTTAAATTTTACGCTGTTTAAATTCCACATAGTTCAGATAAAACATTTTAGGGATTTGGAATATGTTGTTGTTGAATTTAAGTTTAAATTCCACATAGTTCAGATAAAACAAACCACTAAACTTAAATTCAGTTTTTCTAAAGGAATAGGTTTAAATTCCACATAGTTCAGATAAAACTTATTGCATTAGCTTATATTTCATATTTAGAAAATAAGTTTAAATTCCACATAGTTCAGATAAAACAAAATAAAATAGAGAATATTGTAATTTTTGATAATATTGTTTAAATTCCACATAGTTCAGATAAAACATTTGTTATAAGCAATTACTAAAGCATCTAATCTGTTGTTTAAATTCCACATAGTTCAGATAAAACCCCGATTTACCTTTTTATCTTTTTATCCCTC
>JAUQPS010000060.1 GCA_030550205.1 bacterium | reverse complement strand
TTTTAGCTTTAAAATTTCAAAATGACAAAAACACTTGAAAATATATGGTTATATTCAAACATCTTTTATAAAATATTGCTTGTTTTCCTTTCAAGTCTTTTGATTTCCATTTCCGCCCAAATTTCTATAAATCTTCCATTTACTCCCGTTCCTATAACCCTTCAAACATTTTCAATTCTCCTTTTAGGACTTATATTACCAAAGCAATGGGCACTTTATAGTGTGATAACTTATATATTAGAAGGTGCTTTAGGTTTTCCTGTATTTGCTAACTTTAAAGGAGGTATAGGAGTAATTTTAGGTCCAACAGGGGGTTATATCTTATCTTGGATTTTTGCAATTATAATTTTAAAGTTTTTATTAAATTTTCTTCCAAGATTCTTTGCTTTACTTATTACAAGCATTTTTATTTTAACAATGGGGAGTCTTTGGCTTAGTATATTTGTTGGTTTAAATAATGCTTTTAAATTAGGATTTTTACCATTTATAGTAGGAGACTTTTTAAAAATAACAATTTTATCACTAATTCCAATTAAGAAATGAAGAGGTGATTTATATTATTCACTTTTCAGAGGGAAAGGGTAAGCTATGTGCCCAAGCCGAAGGAGAGGATAGGTTGGGTAATAGTTTTATAACCCTTGTGACTATACTCAAGAGCATATAGAGTATGTGCTAAAAAAGATAGCCAAAGACAGGATAGTGGTAGTGGTTTGTTTTAAGAAATGTTACCAAAATCCTATGTCTTGGTATGCCCCTCTTGAGAGTAATATTATTCGCTTTTTAATGATTCTTTTAACGCATCCAATAGTTCTTTACATGATAAAAACTGAACTATGTCGGCAACATAATCTCTTATATCATAATCTATTCCCGATAGTTTCATTATTGTTTCTGCAAGAATAGGCTTTATATCTAATAAGTTTCTGTCGCATTTTTCTATCTTCTCAATTATTCTATTTACAACTTTTTCCAATGCTTTACTTTCCATATTTAACTTGAACTTTTCAACCTCTAATAACATCTCATTATCTTTTAAAATAGAAATAACATAATTGTTTAGCTTTTTATTTTTATTAAAATTTTGATATAATATTGCCCTTTCACTCATTGTGATTACCTGTCCAAGCCATAAATCATCATACAACATCTTCTCTAACTGGTTTTTAAAATGCTCAATGCCGTAATTTTGTTTTCCCACAAAAAGACTATTAATAACTTCATTCCCATATACAGCGGTTATATGTACTCTTACATTATCAACCATAAACTCAATAAGAAACGCCCTTTCGGCCTTTTTCTCTTCAGAAACTTTACATTTAATTTTATTATCTTCCAGTGTTTTAATTATATCATTCTTACCTCTTATCATACCATTATAGCAAATAGCCCATTCTTCATCTTTCTGTGTTGTTGCCGGTTCTCCCTGAATATCAAACAAAACACCTCCAATAAGAAAGATATTATTTATTCCAGAATTTTTAATACAATCTCTAAATGTTTGACTTCCAATAATCAATTTTGTAAATTTGTTAAACTTCTCCATAAGTTCAATCCTTCCTGCAGTACACCCAGAATAAACTTTCATTTTCAATTCACAAAAGATAATATTGTCCGCGTTTTTATTAACAATATCAAACTTTAGTTTTGTAAGTTCATTTTCCTCCAATTTAATATTTTCTTGTCCCAAGAATTGGGGAAGCTTCATTAAGGAGAATTCAAACTCCATTTTTTCCGAGTCTCCCAGTTCTTTTAAAAGCTGAGTAATAAGGCTTCCTCTCCCTGCTTGGCTATGCTGATAATAAGATGTTATTGTTAACATGGATTCATAAAAACTATACATACTCTCGTTCGTATTAGCTAATCGGGCTAATCCATGAAAAATCTCATCAAATATATTAAAGGTAGATGTAAGATTAATAGCCCTTTTAAACATTTCTTGAACTCTCTTTAAGTACATTCTTTTTAGGTTTTTCTCTATTTCGTTTTGTGGTTCTGTGCAGATGAGTAAATTTCTAACTTGCATAACCTTATGCCTTTTATGGCTTCTGGCATATGATAATACTTTCTCCTCTTATTGCTCTATTGCGTAAACCCAGCAGAGGATTGAATATTAATTTTTCAAATCTAAATCCAACTTCTTCACAAAACCTTTTTGTCATCAATGTAGTAGGTATTTTCTTACCATTGACCGTGCTATCTCCCACTATGATAGCCAGCTTACCGCCAGGTTTTAATGCCCAAAATATATTTTCTATGGATTCTCTTAAATCCTCATAGTACATAGCAACTTTTAGAGGTAATCCATTATAGTTTCCTTTTACTACTCTATTAGTCTTCATTCCTAAGTATTTAGACTCAATGCTTTTTGTATCTATACCAAGGTAATCATAGGCAATTTTATCTTTACCAACATAATCTATGGAGAAATAATAAGGTGGACTTGTAATACAAGCATCAAATTTTTCTTTTAAATTATCCATATTTTTTAACTCAAGCACATCACCGTTTATAATTTTGGCTTTCTCAAACTTAAGTCCATATTGTTCTTTGATTTCTTTTAGCTTTTTATAACAGTTTTTTACATAGTTAAACTTTTCAACAAAAAGCCCAAGTTTACCTTTTTTATTATATTTTGATGTTCTCGCAAAAGCATCAACTGTATCAAAATATATTACCAACATTAATTTATAAATTGTAGGATTATCATGTTGCCATCTTTTGTTTTCTATAGCGTATAAAATATCTTGTAGATCACCAATTGTAAAACTAAGCAGTTTTTCATCAGCAAAAGGCAGGTCGTTTTTTAGCTCAGATAAAATTACTCCCATAGGAGTAATATCTATACCAACGCTTTTAATCCCCATAAGAGATGCCTCGTGGGTAGTAGTTCCAGAACCATTAAAAGGGTCTAAAAGCAAAGAATTACTATCTAATTTGAAAGCATTTATTAAAGTTCTTACCACCCTTGGATAAAATTTACCCTTATATGGATAAAGATTATGAAAAGCGTATGCATTAGTATCGCCAAATGTATCAACTAAATCAGCGTAAAGGCTTGTTTTGCCCTTAACCTTTTCCAAATGGGCAATTCTTAACCTTACCAGATCATCGTTTCCCTTAAAATCAACTGTTCTGTTAACCGGGTCAATCCTATACTCCTCGGTTAAGCCTTGTAATTCCAAGTCTAATAACTCTAAATCTGCCAATGTTTGCATCCAAAATCCAAATATCGTATCCCCCTTAGGAAGGATAAAATTTCTAAACTCCTTTGCATACTCTTCCATTATCTCTTCATAAGAAGGAGATTCAGGTATTTCAAATATTCTCGCTTGCTTTGTACTCTTGCGCATGTATTTTATACCTCAACTTTGTCTAATTAGTTTTTCTTCTTAGTCCAACAGCAAGAACTTTACTTTTTTGAGGTTTTTCCTTAGCAGTATCTGGAATTATGATTCCACCTTTCTTAACTTTAAGCTCAATCTTTGCCATTGCCTTACCTCCTTTTGAAAATTTTAAAGCTTTAAAATTTATTAAAATGCTTTGGATTGTGATTTTACAATCAGATAAAGATTATGTAAATGTATGGAGATATCCTCAAAACAGGAATTATGAAGTTGAGAATATAGAATGGTCATATACTCCAAATGCATCTGAGATTGTTTTTGGTATTCCTCAACATTTAAAAGGAATTTGTCCATCTGCATATAAGTATGTTAATAAGATTCCTGGTCGTCTTGATGAACTTTGTGATTTTTTCTATGTTTCAGATATTGGGGATTTTTCTCAGAATAATTTAAGGTTTTATGTAAAAGGGAAAGGTAGATTTAGGACATGTGCGGATTCTAGAAAAGGTTTTGTGGGTTGTAAAGAGATTAAACTAACAGATGATTGGCAAGAAGTTATATTTGATTTTCAAAAAGCTGTTATTGTTACACAGTATCCAACAGGAAGACTAAGAGTTTCATTTGTTCCTTATACAACTGAATTTGAGATTTATATATCAAAGTTTATTTTGTATTAAAGTAGGAGGTAAATTATGATTTTTATGTTGTTAGCAGATCCACCCTTTGTAAGTGAAGTAGAAATTAGTAGTCATGGTTATTTTACAACTCGCTGTAGACGAAATATAGAAACTGATATTAAAAAGGTAGGAAACACAATTCTAATTACATGGATAAGGTTAGATACAGTTCATTATAGTTATACTAACCCTAACAAATATGCTTACAATGCTAATTATCTAGCATTGAGCTTTGATGAGAGAAATAGCTTTTTGTTGGGTAGGAGAACCTGCAATTGCTATTCAACCAGATAATCCAAATATATTAATTTAAGAGGTGAAATTTATTTTTGTAAATGCACAAGTGGAAGTAATTGTAAGAATAAGGCTTTTTGGTCTTGTGAAAATACAATAGGTTCCTTTGATAATTGGGCATATTTTAAAGATAAACCTTGGCTTTTAGCTCTTGGAAATAATACAATTTTAGCAAACTTTACAACTAATAAATATGGAAATGTAAATCGTCTTATTGTTTATAGATCCATAAACAATGGATTTACTTGGGATTCTGTATATACAACTTTTTGGCAATCAACTGTAGGTTATTGGGCAAGGTATGGGGATACTATTTATATGTCATATAATAATTTGGATCTTCTTAATAATGGTTGGATTTCTATTGGATTTTTAAAGAGTATAAATGGATTCTTTTTTCAGAACATAGCTCTTCCATTTAGCTTCAGTTATGGAAATTCTCTATTTTGTCCAAACTATCAAAGACCAGCAAAGATACATAATCACATAACTGCAAGTAAAGGTAAAGTTGCTATTGCCTATGTGGATCAAAACTGTAAGGTAAAGGTAGCAAG
This sequence comes from bacterium, assembly GCA_030550205.1. Taxonomy (GTDB): domain Bacteria; phylum Hydrothermota; class Hydrothermia; order LBFQ01; family DSFT01; genus DSFT01. Next base: position 4,132 of record JAUQPS010000060.1, on the reverse strand, counting down.
GTGGAGCAGTGATGGTTTTTATCTTGGAGATTCGTATATAGCATTTACTGGAGGAGGTTCTGAACAAGTTATTCCTATGCTTGCAAGTTCTGGTGATACAATTTTTGCACAATGGCAAGGAAGATTATTTCCTAACGATTCTTGTGGGCCATTTAGGTTGGGGGGATGGGCTACATATTGGGCAGTTTCAACGGATTGGGGTCAAACGTTTAGTTTTCCGCAAAAGGTAAGCTCTGTGGTTTATCTATTTAGTGAAAATCCTTTAGGACATGATTATAATGGATGGATTTTTGATAATGGTAGGCTTTATACTACTTGGGGAAATGATTATAGGGATGGAAATACAGGTGATGTTTATTTTAGTTATACACCTCGCCTTCTTAATATTAGTGAAATGTTTGTGATTGAAGATAAAGCAAAAAAGCCATATGAGATTAAATATAAAGGAAATAATGTTATTATAGAGGCAAAATCTCCATTTTCAATTTATAAAGCGAATGGAGAAAACGTATAGGCTTAATTTAAGCTCTGGTATTTATTTTATAAAATCTTCTAAATTTAAAGATAAAATTATTGTTTTAAAGTAGTTTTACAATGAAACTGCGTTTATATTAAAACAAAAGCTTTAAAATTTTCAAGATGCTTAATGTTTTAAAGCCCCTTTTTGTAAGTATAAAGAACTTTGTAAAACCTCCTATGACTTCTAATTATCCCCTTGAAGTTAGAGAAATACCAACTCGTTATAGAGGAGGAACATTTGGTTTAAGTGAAGATGAAGAAGGAAATATAAATTGTATAGCGTGTTTATTATGCCAAAATATATGTCCTTCTCAAATTATTACAATTATTAGGGCGGTAGAAGAGAAAGAATTACCTGATGGAACAAAAAAGAAAATTACATACCCAAAAGAATTTATTTTAGACTTAAATGCATGTATGAAATGTGAGCTTTGTGTTCAAGTATGCCCGACTGATGCTATTGTAATGCTACCAAGTATAGAGACAGGTTATTTTTCAAGAGAGGAACTTATACTTGATAAAGAGAAACTTTTAAATAATTGGAGAAAATATAAAATGAGTGGATGGGCAACGGGTGAAAGTTTAAGAGCAGAACAAGACCCCAAAAAGCAAGATAATACAGATGTTTCAAATAAATCATTAATTCCTACATCTGCCAAGGATAAAGAGAGATTTATAGAAATTATTAAAAATGCTTCAAAGTTAAAGAGAGTAAAAAAATTATTTGATGGAATTAGATAGAATAATTGAGCTTATTATTGAGAAAAAGGGATTTGATATTGTGATAATTGATTTAAGGGGTTTAACATCTATTGCAGACTATTTTATTATAGCAACAGGCTATACAACAGACCACTTAATAGCAATTGCTGAAAATATTGAAAAGGAATTTGAGCCATTTAGAGAAGAAGGTAGGGGAAGTAGATGGCTTTCTATTGATTATATAGATATAATAGTTCATTTATTTACAAAAGAAGCAAGAGAATTTTATAATCTTGAAGATTTTTGGATAAAAGCTCCTCAAAAGAGAATTATTACAAGCCCCTCACAATAAAAATTCCAATCAATATCATTATTATTGCTAATATGAAATTTATTCTTCCAATTGTTCTACTATACTTTAACAATTTTTTATCTCTTGTTTTTATAGCTTTTGGACCAATATAAAAATCATGAATTGCACTAATTATAACAATTACAAAAAATAAAATAATTTTAAGCCAAATGATTTTATTATAAGTTGTTGAGAATGAAAAATCAAATCCCCTATAATGCAAATTAAAGAATCCTGTAATAAATAAAAGTGGGAGAATTATCCAACCTACAATTTTAAATTGTTCCCCAAGTTTTTTAACAACATCTAAAAAATATTGCTCTTTTCTTAAGGGCAAGAAAAATATAATTAAGGCGAACATTCCTCCAAACCAAATACAAGCACTTATTATATGAATAAAAACAGAAATAAAATATAAAGTTTTCATTTAAATTCTCCTGGTTTTCTTATTCTTGGGTATATTAACATTAAAAAGTAAAAAATTCCTATTATTTGAAGAATAATTCCAAAAAGAGCAATATAAAAAGCAAATAAATTAAACTTTGAAAAAGGTTCAAATAAACTTCTTAAAATAATGCCTATATTGAAAATAAAATAAAGAATTAAACCTTCCTTTTCACTTGTAAATCGCTTTTCTATATCAGTTTGTTTAGTAGGTTTTTGAGGAAACATCCAAAGAGCAACCCCCATAATCATTTGAATTACAAAACCTACCAAAATTAAATGAGTATGAACAACCCTTAAAGAATAAATCCAAGATAACTCTTTAATCTGATAAGATAGAAACATAAGAAAACCTATTATTATGCCTATTACTAAATAAATCAATGAAGTTTTTAACATTAATCGCTGATATTTGAATTTCAAAGCTGAAAATTTTAAAGGTAATATAGAATAAAATTCTATTTTTGGAAATTTGTTTTAAAAACAAAAATTATAGTTGGCACTGCTCAAATTCATATCCATTTCAATAGCGCCTTCATATCTTACACCATAACCTTTTTAAAACCAATGCCTTTTTTGTCGTTTGAACTTTAAAATTATCATTCAAATGGAAATTTTTGATATTTATTATAGAAGATATGACGAATGGTATGAGAAACCATTTGGAAAATCTGCTTATGAGCTTGAATTAAGTTGTTTAAGAAAAATTATTCCAGAATTTAATAAAGGTATTGAAATAGGAGTGGGAACAGGGAGATTTGCAACAAAACTTAATGTTAAATTTGGTATTGATATATCATTTAATATGCTAAAATTTTCAAAAGAAAGGGGATTAATTGTAGTGAAAGCAAAAGGTGAAAAATTACCATTTAAAGATAGTTCATTTGATTTTGTTTTAATAGTTGTTTCACTTTGCTTTGTAAAAGATCCATTTTTAGTTTTAAAGGAAGCACATAGAATTTTAACAGATAATGGTAAAATTGTGCTTGGACTTATATTATCTGATTCTCCTTGGGCTGAATATTATAAGAAGAAAAAAGACCATCCTATTTATAAACAAGCTATGTTTTATTCGTTTTATGAAGTTCAAACAATGCTTGAATTAAGTAGATTTAAAATAGATAAAGTTTTAACAACGTTATTTGAAGAACCACAAGAAGAAAAACCTATTAGTAGTTTTGAAATTAAGGAAGGTTTTCATAGAGATGGAGGATTCTTTTGTATTAGAGCATTAAAGTTATAATAATGATTTAATAATTCTTCTCTTTTCATTTTACACATATCTCTAATATCTTCTGCCCAATTATAGTAATAACAAATTCTTCTAAATGGTTCTGCACGCCATAACATTAAAGCTTTAATTTTTGATTGTTTTGAAAATCTAATGAATTTTTCAATATCACTTTCAAATTCTCCATTTATTCTAACTTCTTGATTATGAACACTTAAAAGTTGAGTTTTAAACTTTTTATTTATAAAATAAACTGCATGCTTAACATTCTTTATCCAATATAGCATATCAATTCTTGCTTTTCCTTCATTTAAAACTAAATAAGCCAAAAGTGTCCAACTTTTAGAAAATTTATGAATTTTATATTTTGTTTTATTTACATAGACAGTAGGATAATAGCGCAAAAAGTAAAACTTTATCTTATTGTTTTTCTTTAAAAGTTTTGCAGTGTATTTAAGCTCTTTATATCTTTTTATTTTATGATAACTTTTATTTAACAAAAGCGAATATATATTTAAGCTTGCTATTATATTATATCTTTTTGCTATTTCAACTGCTAATTTTATATTCCCTTTCATTAAGTATTTTAAGACTAAGTCCTGTTTTCTAAATTTTGAAAGCTTATTTAAACACTTATTTAATATAATATTTCCAGTTTTGGTATTATCTAAAAATTCTCTTGCTTTTGCTATTTCCCCATGATACATATGGAATAAACCCATAGCAAAATAATAAAAATGCTCATAAATTTTCCAATTCATTTTTTGAAATTCTTCTTCAATTTCTTTCTTTAAATGATATAAATTCTCAAATTTCCTTTCACTCATTATAATAGCAATAAACTTAAATATATTATACAAAATGCGATTTTCTGGATCTTTAAA
>JAUQPS010000059.1 GCA_030550205.1 bacterium | reverse complement strand
TTATCAATTGTATATGTAAAAATTTCTTTCCTTTCATCATGGTCAGCTATTAAAAATAAATTTTCTCCTTTATGCTTATTTAAAATAAGAGCTTTTAAAAGAATGCCATAATAAAAAATAATAGGTTGATGCCCACTTACAATTCTTGGAAAATTTAATATTGTTTCAATTTCAGGTTTTATAAAAATCCTCTCCAAATGCCTTAAAATTTTAAATTATGAAATACGCACTTATTTCGGTATGGAAAAAAGAAAAAATTGAAAAATATGCAAAAGAGCTAAACAACCTTGGATATGAAATTTTATCAACAAAAGGAACTGCAAATTATTTATCATCTTTCAATATAAAAGCCCATCTTATTGAAAATTTAATAGAACAAAAGGAATTATTTGATGGAAGGGTTAAAACATTACATCCTAAAATTTTTGGTGGAATTTTATATAAGCGAGATAATAAAGAGCATATTTTACAAGCTATGGAAAACAATATCCCAAATATAGAAATTGTAATTGTAGATTTATATCCATTTGAAGAAGTTTCAAAAGATAATATTAAGGATGATGAATTATTTGAATTTATTGATATTGGCGGAATTTCACTTATTAGAGCAAGTGCAAAAAATTATAAAGATGTTATTTTAATTGTGGATTTAAATGATTTAGAATGGGTAATTGAAAAATTAAAAAATAATAATTTAACAATAGAAGATAGGAAAATGCTTGCTATTAAAGGTTTTTATAAGAGTGCAAGTTATGATAGTTATATTTATAATGAGCTTATAAGAAGATGGAATTTTGAAATTTATGATAAGGATTTAGTATTTTCTTATAAGAAAGGATTTGATTTAAGATATGGTGAAAATCCTCATCAAAAAGCAAATTTATTATTTAATAATCATTTTAGGGGATTTGCTCAATGCATTGAATATTTATGGGGAAAAGAACTTTCTTATAATAATTTATTAGATAGTTTTAGTGCTTATAGTATTGTAAAAGAATTTGATAAAAAGGCTTGTGCTATCGTTAAGCATAATAATCCTTGTGGTGTTGCTGTTGGAGATGATGAAATTGAAGTTTATAAAAAGGCTTATGAAAGTGATAGTTTATCTGCATATGGTGGAATTGTCGCTTTTAATTTTACTCTAAATAAAGAACTTTCAAAATTATTAAATGAGCACTTTTATGAAGTTATTATAGCACAAGATTATACAAAAGAAGCACTTGAAATTTTAAAACAAAAGAAAAATAGAAGAATTCTAAGAATTTCAAATTATAATAAACCTGAATTTTATTTAAGAGATTTGGGTGGAGATTTATTACTTTGTCAGGAAGATTATTTATTATATAATAAGCTTGAAGTTTTAAGTGGGGATAATTTAACAGATGAAGAAAAAGAACAAATAGAATTTGGTCTTAAAGTTATTAAATATGTTAAATCAAATGCAATTTTGCTAATTAAGGATTTTTCAACAGTTGGAATTGGAGCAGGACAAATGAGTAGGATTGATGCTTTAAAAGTTGCAATTATGAAAGCAGGTGAAAAATCAAAAAATAGTATATTAATAAGTGATGCCTTCTTTCCCTTTCCTGATAGTATAGAGCTTGCTTATAAAAATGGTATTTATTTAATAGTTGAACCTGGTGGCTCTATTAGAGATAATGAAGTTATTCAAAAAGCAAGAGAATATAATATAAAACTTGTATTTACAGGAATAAGACATTTTAGGCATTAAATCAATCTTCCATACTAATTTTTAAAAACAAACCATAGCTATTATAATTCCACAAACTTTTTATCGTTAAATTACTTGAATAATTAAAATCCACATATATTCCATTAAACAAATAAAAACTCACACCAAATGTTGAAATAAATATATCCTCAATTTTAATATCAAATTCATTTTCAATATAAGTTGCGGATATATAAGGTTTTATTAAAATATCCTTTCTTGGATAATACTCATAAAAGCCATAAAGCTTAATAATCCATTCTATTGGAACTTTTATATTTCTTAAAGCATAAAACTTAAAAAATTTGGAATTTATATAAAAGCTTAATGAGTGGAAATGCGAATATGAAAATTTTGAAGTATCTATGGGGATTAAATTTAATTCATAACTATATCCCAAATTAAAAAATTTATAACTTATATTAAAAGAGTGCTTTTGCTTAATATAAATTGTATCAAATTGAAATGGCTCATATTTTGAGCTTATATTTAAAAAATTAAATTTTATTGAAAGCTCATAATTAGGATGTGTGAAATTGAATAAAAAATTGTGATATATACCCCCATTTAAAGAAAAATGATTTCTTTCTAATCCATAGTTTAAAAATAACTCCCTTTGATTGTCTGAATAAATGAATTTTGATTTTAAAAGTTTAATAAAAATTAAAGGTGTATCATTAAATAGTTGATAATTAAGAGATAAAAATTTTGAATATCCAATATAAAAAAATTGTAAATGCTCTTGAAGCTTAAAAATCTCAAAATAACTAAAATTAGCATTTTTATAATCTAAACTAAATGAGCCTTGTTTAAAGCTATTATTATAGTCATAATTAAAAGACAATAAAAAATTATATAAAAATCTTGAAAAGCCAATTCCATATTGTGAATAATTATCATTTGGAAATTGAATTGAATATATTGTAGAAATTGGTAAGCTATCAGCTTTTATTAAATCTTTTCTCAAAACTAATCCATAATCATAACTTTTATAAATTTCAATTTCTTTTATTTTTGGTCTTTCAAAAACATAATTTAAATTCTTTGATACAAAAGGATTTAATCCCCAAATACTAAATGGGATATAAATCAAGGTATCCATAGTCCCCTCTTATTACAATATCCCCCCTTTCAAAAAGAATTTTTTCTTTAAAAATTGGTCCATCATATACAAATGTATGAAATTCTCCATTCTCACCACAAACATCTATTTTATTTTCAATTTCTTTAACAAATTCTTCATTTATTTCCTTCCCAAGAAAAGAAATATCTAAAACTTTCAAATCAACACAAACAACAATTGCCTTAAAACCAAGCTCTATAAATTCTTTAATTAAATCCATGGTATTTAATTTCCAGAGTGGAAAATATCCTTTCATATTTAACTTACTTAAATTTTTTTCTCTATAAGCTCTAATATCTTCTAAAAATATATCTCCAAAGCCAACATATTCTATTCCCAAATTCTTAAAAAACAACATGTTTTCATACATTATTTTTTCATATTTTTCATTTGTGCAACTATCTGGTATATATATTAACTTAATAGGGAATCCTAAGGATTGAGCTTGCTTTATAACTAATTCTCTTCTTACTCCATGTATAGATACCCTATCATAACCCTCTGTAATTGTTGTTAATAAGCTAAAAATTTCATAATTATTCTTTACAGCTTTATAAATTGATAAACAGCTATCTTTTCCCCCACTAAAAGAGAAAACTATTTTATTATTCATTGAAGTTGAGAATTTTAAAGGAAAAATTTCTAAACTTTAAAATTTTCAGATGTTAGGACCAGAACAAATAATTGAGAGAGCAAAAAAGTGGGAAATTGTATTTGATGCTTATGATAACCAAAGACCTTTAAAAGTAAGGATAGAAAAAGAGCTAAAAAAAGGTTATTTGGCTCGAATTTTAGAATTGGATTTAATCGGATATTTAAGAACAAAGAAAAAATTCAATATAAATGATGAAGTTTTAGCAATTATTACAAGTGCTAACTATGTAAATAAACAAATAGAATTAAAATTAGTAGATGTATTGATGGATAAAGAAAAAATTTTAAAAATTTTAAAGAAAGCTAAAAAATTGAACAAACCTATTAAAGCAAGAATAACAAATGTAGCAAATGGTGGATTTGAAATTTTAGTTTTAGGTCAAAAAGGATTTGTTCCACCTTCCCATATTCCCAAAAAATTTTCTGAAAATCTTTATATACATATTGGAAGAGAATATAATGTTTATATTTTAAGAGTGAATGAAAATAACATTCTTGCATCATTAAGAGAATTAAATGAAAATTAGTGGATTTACATTTCTAAGAAATGCGGTTATAAATAATTATCCATTTTTAGCTTCTATAAGTTCTATTTTACCTATTGTAGATGAGTTTATTGTAGTAGTTTGTAAATCAGAAGATGATACCCTAGATGTTTTAAATAGCTTGAAATCTCCTAAAATTAAAATTATATTAGCACCATATGTTTCAAATGAAGATTGGATTTATGCAAGATATACTAATTTAGCATACTTCTTATGCTCAGGAGATTGGTGTTTTTATATACAGGCAGATGAAGTAGTTCCTGAATGGGAACTGGAAAAAATTTATACTTGTATGGAAAAATTTTTAAAAGTAAAAGAAGTTGAAGGAATTTTATTAAATTATAGACATTTTTATGGAAATTTTGAATATTATAGAATTGATAGGGGTTGGTATAGTAAAGAAGTTAGAATTATCAGAAACAATTTAAATATCTTATCTTACAAAGATGCCCAAGGATTTCGAATTTTAAATGGTTCTAAATTTAGAAAATTAAAAGTTGTTGATAGTAAAGCTTTTATTTATCACTATGGATTTGTTTTTAAGAATTTAGGAGATAGAATTTATAAAGAATGTAAAGAAGAATGGTTTTCTAAATATGAAGGAGAGCATCCGAGAGTTTTAAAACCTTATATAGAAAAGTTTAAAAATAATTTTGATCCTTGTAAGTGCAATTATGAAATGAATTTTAAGAATTCAATAAAAATTTTAAAGGAATATATTGATAAAATTATAGGAAAAAGGCTTTTTGAATATAAACCTTATAAGACATTAAAATTTTAAATATGCTCGATTTCCACACCCACATTATACCAAATGTAGATGATGGTGCAAGTAGCCTACATGAATCTATTGAAATGATTAAATTTTTAATAAATAAGGGATTTAATGGAGTTGTTGTAACACCACATGCAAATAGTTTATATTATCCAAAAAGAGAAATTCTTGAACAAAAAAGAGAAGAGATTTTAAAAAGAATTGGAACAAATTTTGATATTATTATTGGGTATGAAGTGAGAATTGATGCAATTGATGTTATTGACCCACATTATTTTAGAATAGAGAAGACAAATTATATATTATTGGAGCTCGATTTTTTAAAGAAACCAAAAGATATAATTGAACCTTTCTTAAAAGTAATAAAAGTTGGATTAAGACCAATACTTGCACATCCTGAGCGATATCATTATTTAAGTTTAGAAGAAATTAAAGAAATTCAAAATGTTGGAGTTTTACTCCAAGTGAATTTAAAAAGCTTGGATGGATTTTATAATAGTGATATTAAGTTGAAGGCTTTAAAAATTTTTGAAATTTGCGAATTAATTGGTTCTGATGCTCATAACATAGAAGATTATCAAAAATTGAAAAGTTTTGAACTTTATATAGATAAAAATTTTTCAAAGTATTTTAAAATTTTCAACATTGAATAAACTTCTAAAAAAGGACTTTTTATTACCATTTCGCTCCTTTGGGTTCTTTTTATCTTATATATCAAGCAATACCCTACTCATATTGATATTTTCAATTGCTATTGGAAACTCTAACATAGAAATAATAAATGGTATATTTTGGGCAATAATTTTCATAAATAGTGTTTTATTTTGTTTAAAAATTGTTGAAGAGGAATTTATTGAAGAGGCATTTTTCGTGCTTTTAACTTACTTTAATATAGAAGAGATTATTCTTTCAAAACTTATTACAAGCTCAATTTATCTTCTTTTTATTGGTATGTTTAATGCCTTTTTTATGTTTTTGTTATTTAATCAATTTCCATTTAATTTTTATTTTTTTATTTTCCTTATCATTTCAAGCATAAGTATAAGCTCAATTTCAATAATGTTAGCCCTAATGCTATATAAAATTCAATCAAAAAATACTATTGTTTATTTGCTTTATATTCCACTTTCTATACCTATTTATTTATCCGCAATAAATGGAACAATTGAATTTAAATTAGATTGGTTATTTTTATCACTTATTTGCTTATTTCTTTATACATCAATGTTATTATTTTATTCTGAAAAGGCTATTTTATAAGCTTCATCAACATTATCTACAAAATGAAAAACAATATCATCTATTATATCCTTAGGAATGTCTTCTAAATCCTTCTTATTCCACTTTGGAAGAATAATTTCCTTTATTCCAGCCCTTTTTGCTGCTAAAACCTTCTCCTTTATTCCACCAACCGGTAAAACCTTACCCCTAAGTGTTATTTCACCAGTCATAGCAAGATAATTTTTAACTGGTCTTTGTGAAAATAATGAGATTAATGCCATTAATATAGCAATACCTCCTGATGGTCCATCCTTAGGTATAGCTCCTGATGGAACATGAATATGAACATCATAATTATCAAAATTTTTCTCTTTAATTTTCCACTTTTTGGAATTTGCTCTTACTAAGGAATATGCAGCAAGAGCGCTTTCTTTCATAACATTTCCAAGATGACCAGTTAATTTTAATTGACCTTTGCCAGGCATTTTTAATGCTTCTATAAACATAATTTCTCCACCAACAGGCGTCCAAGCAAGTCCAATAGCTACTCCAATTTCATTTTTTCTTTCTGCAACTTCTGAATAATAAATTTGTGGCCCAAGATAATTGGGAATTTGAGATTTTTTTATTTTAAATGTTCTGGTCTTTGTATTACTTGATGCCACTTTAACAGCAATTTTTCTTAGAATTTCAGATATTTTTCTATCTAATTGTCTTACACCAGCTTCCCTTGTATAATTATTTATAATTTCTTTAATTGCTTCATCTTCAAATTCAATTTTATAATTTTTCAATCCATGATTTTCAATCTCCTTTGGAATTAAATAGTATTTAGCAATGTTTAATTTTTCTTCTAAGGTATATCCAGGAATTTCTATAATTTCCATTCTATCTAATAAAGCAGGTGGAATTGTTAAAGTGATATTAGCGGTTGTAATAAATAGAACTTTTGAAAGATCAAAAGGAACTTCTAAATAATGGTCAACAAATTCCTTGTTTTGTTCAGGATCTAAAACTTCAAGTAATGCAGATGCAGGATCTCCCCTAAAATCAATACCAAGTTTATCAATTTCATCTAACATAATAACGGGATTTTTAACTTTTACTTTCCTTAAAGCACTTATAATTCTTCCAGGTAATGCTCCCACATAAGTTCTTCTATGACCTCTAATTTCCGCCTCATCTCTAACTCCGCCAAGCGAGATTCTAATAAACTTTCTATTTAAAGCTCTTGCTATTGATTGTCCAAGTGAAGTTTTACCAACCCCAGGGGGTCCTAAAAAGCAAAGAATAGCACCTTTTGCATCTGGTTTTAATTTCTTAACCGCTAAATACTCCAATATCCTTGCTTTTACCTTTTCTAAATTATAATGATCTTCATCTAATACTCTTTTAGCATTTTCAATATCAAGATTATCTTCTGTTTGCTCATTCCAAGGCAAATTTATTAACCAATCTAAATATGTTCTTACAACATGATATTCTGGTGAAATTGTTTGTAATTTCCTTAATTTATTTAATTCTCTTTTTGCAACTTCTTGAACATAATCTGGTAAAGCTTTTATTTTACTTTCTAACTCATCAATTTCCTGTGTCTCCTCAAGACCAAGTTCTTTTTGTATAACTTTTAACTGCTCTCTTAGAAAATATTCCCTTTGGGTTTTTTCAATTTCTTCTCTTACCTTTTCTTGAATACTTTCACTTACCTTAATAATTTCCATATGTTTTTGAATTAATTCTAAAACTTTTTTTAACCTTTCCTTAATATCAAAAGTTTCAATAATTTCCTGTTTTTCTTCAAGCTCCTTTGTTAAAATAGAGGCTATTAAATCAGATAATCTAGAAGGACTTTTTGTATATTCAATTTGTCTTATATATTCTGGTGAATGATATGGTAATTTATTAACAAGCTCAAAAAATTTTCCCCTTACACTTTCTGAAAGCAATTCAATTTCTCTATCTATAATTTCTAACTCTTCTATAATTTCAACTTCCGCTTTAAAATAAGGTTCTGTTTGAACAAATTTTAAAATTCTTCCTCTTTTTAAACCTTCAACTGTAAGTTTAATAACATCCTTCTCTTTATGATATTTTAAAATTTTTATTAATGTTCCAACTTTATATAAATCTTCTTCCTTAATTTCTTCACCTTTGGATTTTTGTGCAGTTGAAAAAATTTCCATTACTCCCTCATTTATCGCATCTTCAATAAGTTTTTTGCCCCTTTCAGTGCTTACAACAATATTTATTACAATACCAGGAAAAATTACTCCACCCTTAATTGGAAGAACGTATAAAATTTTTGTATTCATTAAGCTTTATTTTTTACCAAGCGCATGCAAAATTTTATCTTTACTTACTTTATCTACAATGTTAGGTTTTCTTAATCTTCTTAATCTTTTTGATGATTTACCAGTAGCTAAATGGCTATGATAAGCATGAAAACATTTAATTTTATTTCCTTTTCCACCTTTTGTAATTTTAAATCTTTTTGCAGCGGATTTTTTAGTTTTTATCTTTGGCATAACGAAAATTTTAAAGCCTTTTGATATTTATTTAATGTTTTTTGAATTTTTAAAATTTATGCCTTAAAATTATCAAAGTTATTGGCCAGGTAGCTCAGTGGTAGAGCAGGGGGCTGAAAACCCCTGTGTCGGGGGTTCGATTCCCTCCCTGGCCAATATGTTCTATCTTTTAACCTTTGAACCGCTTTTGATCCCCCCTATCACAATAAAAGAAGGACCCAAAAACACTTGGGTCTATGGTAAGAGCTATCATGTTGAGAGTATAGATTGGACATATTCTCAAACTCCATCTGAAAAAGTTTTTGGAACCCCTCAATATGTAAAAGGCACTTGTCAATCTGCTGGAATTAGAGCTATCACAAATGAGAATTGTAGTTTCTATTATGCTACTGATATTGTAGATTTCTCTGAAAATACTTTAAAGTTATATGTAAAGG
>JAUQPS010000008.1 GCA_030550205.1 bacterium | reverse complement strand
AAGAACCAAGACCTATAAATTTCCCATTTACCTCAACTCTATAAACTTCACCTGCAAAATTTGAAAATTGAAATATAAATAAACTCATAAGATTTTAAATTTTAAAGGGCCTTTATTCACCTTTTAAAAAGTAAAATCAAAACAAGTAAAAAAATTATAATTTGAGTTATAAAAATTAGTTTTAACCAAACAAGTAAAGTTTTCAATTGATTTGAAATATCTACATAAATTTTATCTAATCTATTTTCAATACCTTTTACAAATTCCAAAATGTTATCCATTTTTTGATTTTCTTGCTTTGAGTTTATATATTCCATAGCGGTTGGTAATAAACTAAATAAAAATTTTAAAATTTTCCCAATCATAAATAAAGAAATTTTAAAGGCTATAAAATTATAAGAATTGAAAATCAGATTAGACCAGTTACTTGTTTTAAAGGGTATTGCTGAAAGTAGAGAAAAAGCAAAAGTATTAATTATGGCTGGAAATGTAATTGTAGATGGAAAAGTATTAGATAAACCCGGGAAACTTGTAGATATAAATTCAGATATTAAACTAAAGGAAGGATTAAAATATGTTTCAAGGGGAGGATTAAAATTGGAAACCGCTTTAAATTGTTTTAAATTAAATGTAGAAAATTTTATTTGCTTAGATATTGGCTCATCAACAGGGGGATTTGTAGATTGTTTATTAAAATTTGGAGCTAAAAAAGTTTATGCAGTTGATGTTGGTAAAAATCAATTACATGAAAAACTAAGGAAAGATGAAAGGGTAATATATTATGAAGAAAAGGATGCAAGAGATTTAACAGAAAACGAAATTTTAGAGAAAGTGGATTTAATTACAATTGATGTTTCATTTATAAGCTTAACAAAAATTATACCAAGTGTTATAAAGTTTCTAAAAGAAAATGGATATTTGCTTGTATTAGTAAAACCTCAATTTGAACTTGAAAGGAAATATGTAAAAAAAGGGGTTGTAAGGGATGAAAATTTAAGGATGTTAGCAGTAGAAAAAATTAAAAATTTTTTAAAGAATTTAAACTTTGAAATTATTGGAGTTTGTAAATCTTATCCACCAGGACCAAAAGGTAATGAAGAATTCTTTATTTTATCTAAAATGTCTTCATAAACTTTATCAGTCGCACCTACATGATTTTGAAAAAATTCCTCACAAATTAACTCTATATGATGCCTCAAATTATTATCATTTGCTATTTTTTCTATAACTTCTATCATTTCCTTTTCATTTTTCACAACAAAAATAGCATTTTTGTCCTTAAAGTAATTTACATAATTTTTAACATTCTTATAATAAGGTCCAATAATGGTAGGTTTTTTAAAATATAAACTTTCAAGAATATTATGCCCCCCATAATTTTCAAGTGTTCCTCCAACAAAGCAAATATCTGAAATTTTATAAATACCCTTTAATTCCCCTAAACTATTTAAAATCAAAACTCTTGAAGGTTTTAAAGGAACTCTTAAAGTATAATCAATACCTCTTTTATTTAAACCATGTATAATTTTTTGAACATTATCTAAATGCCTTGGTGCAATTATAAATTTATAATTTTTAAAGTATTCAACAACATTTAAAACTTTTTCTATCTCCTTAGAGCGAACACTTCCAAAAGTAATAATAAAATCTTCTTCTTTAAATCCAAGCTCTTGCCTACTAATATATTTTATATTTGTGCTAACTGCATCTACCTTTAAATCTCCAAGAAATACTACATCATTTGCTTTTAACATTTTAAATCTAAGCATATCATTTTTACTTTTGGCATAAATTCTTAAAAATTTTTTAAAAATTGGTTCAAATATAAAGGAAAACATTTTATAAAATCTAAAAGACCTATCCGATAATCTTCCATTAACAAGAAAAATTTTAATACCATTCTTATAACTTGAATTTATTAAATTGGGCCAAATTTCTGTTTCTGCAATTATTAAAACTTCTGGCTTTTCACTAAGAATTCTCTTTAAAGTAAAAGGATCATCAAAAAAATATCTATAAACTTTGGTATATACAAAATTCTTTTTCGCATATTCATATCCAGATTTTGTAAATACAGAAATTATTTTATCATCAAACTTTTTAATTAATGGTGTTATTGCGTTTAATTCACCAATGGAAGAACAATGAAACCAAACTTTCATTTAAAATATCTATATGCAATTTTTGAAAGTTGTAAAATCATCATTTCTGTTGTTCCTGCACCAATATCATTTAATTTTGCATCTCTCATAAGCTTTTCAACAATATAATCCTTTGTATAGCCATATCCACCTAATACTTGAATCGCTTCAAGCCCCGCTTCAACTCCTAACTTTCCACAAAGATATTTTAATGTGCTTGCTTTTACTCTATTGTCTTTTTCTGGATTATAATACTTTGCAGATAAATATAAATAAGTTCTTAAAACTTCTAATTTTGAAGAAATTCTTGCAACTTTTTCCTGAATAAGTTGATATTCACTAATTGGTTTTGAAAAAGCTTTTCTCTCTTTACTATACTTAACCATCCATTCAATACATCTTAAAGCTATACCAGTTGATATAGCAGATATTGTAATTCTTTCAATCTCAAAGCCTTTAACTACCATATAATAACCTCTATTTAACTCCCCTAATAATTTATCTCTACTAACTTTCGCATTATCAAAATATAATAACGCAGTTGGAGAACCGCGCATTCCAAGTTTATCTAATTTTTTAGATACATAAAAGCCTTCATTCTTTGTATCAAATATAAAAGCACTTATACCATCTTTTCCAGGTCCTCCTGTCCTTGCATACACTATTAAAACATCTGCAATTGAACCATTTGTTATAAAATTCTTTGAACCAGAAATATAAAAATAATCATCTTTTAATATTGCTTTTGTTATAATGTTTTCAGCATCACTTCCAGCATTAGGTTCAGTATATGCTAATCCTCCTATAAATTCTGCACTTGCCAATTTTGGTAGATAATATCTTTTTTGTTCTTCATTACCATATTTTACAATTGGATATGCACATAAAACACTATGAGCTAATAATGAAAGAGCTAATGCAGGACTTTCTTTTGATATTTCTTCTAAAATAATAATAGCATTTAAAACATCCTCTCCAATTCCACCATATTCCTCAGGTATTAACATTCCTGTAAAGCCAAGTTCCCCCATCTCTTTAAATAAATCTACTGGAAAATAATCTTCTTCATCCATCTTTCTTGATATTGGAGCGACTTTACTTTCAACGAACTTTCTTACATTATTTCTTAATATCTTATGCTCTTGACTTTCTATATAATCTAGGAATTCAAAGAACATATCAAAAGTTTAAAGTATTTAATCAACAAAATTTAGAACTAACTTTTTAAATTCTTTTACAACCTTTATCACTTTCACATTAACCTTTTGTCCAAGTTTATAAACTTTTGAATTTGAATAAGCTAAATATCTATTTTCATCTATGGATATATCACGAACAGGAATAATACCTTCAACTAAATGCTCTTTAATTTCTACATAAATACCCTCATCTGAAAATCCTGATATAATCCCTTCAAATACTTCACCAACTTTATCTTTCATAAATTCCAATTTTTTATATTCCCATAAATCCCATTCTGCATTTTCTGCTCTCTCTTCCATTTCAGATGAATGCCTTGCTATTTCTTCAAGCATTTCTATAAACTCATCACTTCTATTTACTTTATTTTTAAGTGCTGAATATAAAATTCTATGAACCATTAAATCTGGATATCTTCTAATTGGTGATGTAAAATGAGTATAATTTTTAAGGGCAAGTCCAAAATGTCCAATATTTTTAACTGAATACTTTGCCTTTGCCATACTTCTTAATAATAAATAAGTTAATAAATCCTCATTTTCTGAATTTTTTACCAATTTTAAAATTTTTGATATTTCAAGGGGTGTAATTTTTTCAGGAAGAGAAATGTCTATATTTAGTAAATTTCTTGCAATTGTAATAAAGTTCTTTATTTTTCTTGGATCTGGTCTATCATGAACTCTATAAATAGCAGGGATATTATTTTTAGAAAAATAATTTGCAACCGCAACATTTGCAGTTATCATAAAATCCTCAATTAACATATGAGTTTTAAGTCTAATTTTTGGAATTATGTTTATAATATTTCCTTTTTCATCTTTTAGGAAGTAAGGTTCTGGTAAATCAAAATCTAAACTTCCTTCACTTTCTCTCTTTTCCCTTATAATTTCAGATAATTCAAGAGCTAATTTTAAATTTTCTCTAATTTTTTCAATATAACTTTCATTATAAAATTGACTTCTACCTGTATAAGGCTCTTTATTTTCAATTAAGGCTTGGGCATCTTCATAAGTTAATCTTGCTTTTGAATTTATAACACTTTTAAAAAACTTTGCTTCAATAATCTCACCATATTTATTTATTTTCATAATTACAGAAAAGGCATACCTATCTTTTGATGGTTGAAGTGAAGCTAAATAATTTGATAATTTTTCTGGCAACATTGGAATTACAAAATCTACTAAATAAACACTCGTTCCTCTTTCTCTTGCAGATAAATCTAAATAAGAATTAAATTTTACATAATGTGAAACATCAGCAATATGAACTCCAAGAATATAATAGTCTTTTTCTTTTTTAACACTAATAGCATCATCATAGTCCTTTGCATCAATAGGGTCAATTGTATATATTAACTCATCCCTTAAATCAATTCTATTTTTTGTTAAAATTACCTTTTCAGGTATTTTCTCAACTTCAAGTTCTACCTCTTTATCAAAACTTAATGGCAAATTGTATGTTTTAATAACTACTTTAACATCAACATCAGGCTCATCAATTTTACCAATAATTTCGACTATTTCTGCTCTTAATTTCTTACCTCTTAATAATCTAAATAAAACTTTTGTATTGTCTTCAATTTTTAATTTTCTTGATTTTTTTACAAGTTTTAAACTTGTTGAAATTGTTTTGTCATCTGGATAAATTTTATTATTTTTATATGTTCCGATAAATAAATCCTTTTTCTTAACAATTTTTATAATTTTCCCAACAGTGCGCTTTTCTGTTTTTCTCAAAGGCTTTACAATTACTAAATCTCCACTAATTGCAGAATTTACATATCTTGGAGGAATAAAAATATCATTAACAAATCCATAATTCTTTTTCTTTTCAAATATACCAAAAATCAATCCAAGTTTATTTAATGAATAATACTTTCCATATTTTTTAAAAATTTTCCCTTCAAGCTCTAACTCTTTAAGAATTTTTGAAACCTGCTCCTTTGGAACTCCAATTTTTTTAATAATTTGCTTTAATGTTTTTGCTTTTTTAGAACTATCTATAAATTTATAAATTTCGCGTTTTAATTTACTATCCACTACTTCCAAATCCCCTTATACCTCTTGTAGTTTCTCCAAGCTCTTCTAAGCTTTTTACCTCTATAATTTCACTTGGCTCTAAAACCTTAACTATCAATAATTGTGCAACAAATTCTCCTCTTTCTATTTTTACAAATTCATCTTTATTAGTATTATATAAAACCACAATAATTTCACCCCTATAAGAATTATCAATAATTCCTGCCATTGTAATAAGCCCCTTTTTTAAAGCAATAGAACTCCTCTCCTTTATAAATCCAAATGTTCCTTTTTCAAGTGCTATATGAATACCTGTCCTTATAGCCTTTCTACTTAAAGGCTCAATTATATAATCATCTATACTCGCTAAATCAATTCCTTGGCTTTCACCATAAGCAATCCTATAATTAGAAAATGGAGAAGATTTAAATATCTTAATCATTTTGAAATTTTAAAGTTCTCAATTACCTTTAAACTTTCAATATGCTTATCGCTATCCTTAGTGCAGTTTACATGAATGGTCATGAGGTGATATCAAAAATAAACCTCAATCAACTCCAAAACCTTGCTAATAAATACTATATAATTGAGCTTAAAGAACCTGTATATGAAACTTATAAAGTTCAAATATCAAATGAAGGAATAAGCCTTCTTGAATATCTTCCAAAGAATGCATTTATTGTAAAGGCTAATAATATCCAAATTCAAAAAATCTCTCAAAAGAGCTTCATAAAAGCAATATATTCTATTTTACCACAATATAAACTGCCTATTGATTATCAAGAAAAACTAAATACTTGCTATATAAAAAAAGATGACTTGTATTTGGTTAGAATTCTTTATTATGAGAAAGAAAACTTAAATAACATTTTAGCGTATATATCTTCAAAAGGACTTCAAGTAGAGCACATCGATAGCTTCATAAACTATGTTCAAACTTATATTCCTTTAAATATCTTAAATGAGCTTATTAATTTAGAATTTGTTAAATATGTAGAATTTCAATATCCAGCGAAGGCATTCAATAATAGAGCAGTAGTTCTTCATCAATCTGGTAATTTTTTAAATGTCCAAAATATTACTGATGTTAATGATACAATTGTTTGGAAGAAAGGAATAAGAGGAGATGGCCAGATACTTGGTCATTTTGATGATGGTTTTGATAAAAATCATTGCTTCTTTAATGGAAATGTAAATGGGCAAAATAAACAAGTTTGGGTTTGGTATTATCAAGGAAATAATAATAATCCTCCTGCTGGAACAAATTGTAATTCAAATCCAGGTGCAGGATGTCATGGAACACATACCGCTGGCACTGCTGTTGGTGGAACAGATAATTTAGCTTCTAATTTGGCATATAGAGGGATGGCACCCAAAGCAAGAATTGTAAGCCAAGCAAGTTGTTGTGAAACAGGAGCACCAGCATTATCCACTGTTTTAAATGACGCATATCAAAGAGGAGCAAGAGTTCATACAAATAGTTGGGGGTATACATGTGGAATTATCACTACCACTTGCGCCCCATATAATTATAATACTGATGCCCAAACTATTGATCAATTTGTTTGGAATAATAATGATATGGTAATAGTTTTTGCGGCAGGAAATCATGGAGATGATAATTGCTCTGCTGGTTGTTCAAGAGCTGCAAGCAATCCTGCATCTGCCAAAAATGATATAACAGTTGCTGCAATGGCAAGGGCAGTTGATGCAAAAATGGGTTGGAGTGCATACGGGAATTATCCAAGTGGTAGATTTAGCATAGATATTATGGCAAAAGGTGATACAACATATTCTGCATGGGGTGGAACAGCTTGTGGTGTAACAACCGCTTGGTGGTGGATGGGAACATCTATGGCTACTCCTGTTGTAGCAGGTTCTGCACTATTATTAAGACAATACTTTAATGAAGGTTGGTATGGAGATGGCACAAAAAATTCTGCTCCTTCCATAAACCCATCTGCTGCTCTTATTAAAGCAGCTATTTTAGCAAGTGCAAGACCAACAGCCCATGATGGTGATGTTAGTTTTGGAAATGAACCAAATGCTTCAAATAACCCAGCTCCAAATGGAAATGAAGGAGCAGGAAGATTAATTTTGGACAATGTTATGTATTTTAGTCCAGAAGATAATTGGCTTACAAATGCAGATTCATCAGATATAAGAAAATCAAGAATCTGGTTTGTAGATAATACTACGGGAATATCCACTGGTCAAACTCATACATATTCAATAAATCTTTGTAAAAATATGCTAACAAGAATAGTATTAGCCTGGTCAGATTATCCTGCAAATACGGGATGCAATACTTCAAGTGCAGGATGCTTAGTAAATGACTTAGATTTAAGAGTTGAAAAGGGTTCTGACTTTTGGCTTGGAAATGTTAGACCAACAGCTGTTACAACAAATGATATAGATACAACAAGAATGAACATAAATCAACCAGATAGAGCAAATAATTGGGAAATTGTAAGGATAATTCCTCCAAAAGACACAATTTATACTATTAAAGTTATAGGTTATAATGTTCCACAAGGACCACAAAGATACGCACTTTTAGTATCTGGTGGTATAGGATGCCAACCAGTAACACCAGTAGACATAAACGAAAAAGGAGAGAGAATTTATAAATATGTTAATAATACCATTATTTTCAATGCTCAAAAGCCACTACTTGTAAGAATTTATAGTATATCTGGCCAAAAAGTTTTAGAGCAATTTATACAAACCGGATATAGCAAAATTGATATAAACAGCTTAAAATCAAGTATATACATTTTACATATTTATGAAGGTAAAGAATTAAAAGCAAAAGATATAATAATAAAGAGATAAACTTTAAAATTTCAAAGATGCACAAGAGAATAATAGCTACCGATTGTGGAAGCACTACAACAAAAGCTATACTCATAGAAAAAAAGGAAGATGGATATCGATTAATAGCAAGAGGTGAAGCTCCTACCACTGTTGAAAAACCTTTCGAAGATGTTACCATCGGTGTTAGAAATGCTATAAACGAACTTGAAGAACTTACTAATAATAAATTCATAGAAAATGGAAAGCTTGTAAATGTTGATGCTTATGTTTCTACTTCTTCTGCTGGTGGTGGTCTTCAAATGCTTGTAATGGGTGTTGTAAAAGAAATGACTGCTGAAAGTGCTGCAAGAGCGGCACTTGGAGCAGGTGCTATTGTAATGGAAGTAATAGCAATAAATGATAATAGATTACCCCATCAAAGAATAGAACTAATTAGGAAATTAAGACCTGATATGATATTATTGGCAGGGGGAACAGAAGGTGGAACAGTTAAACATGTTGTAGAACTTGCAGAACTTATAGTAGCAGCAGAACCAAGACCAAGATTTGGTTCATCTTATAAAATGCCTCTTATTTATGCAGGAAATAGCAAAGCAATTCCCGAAATTAAAAAATTACTTGAAGAAAAAACAGCACTTTATATAGTAGATAACATAAGACCACAATTAGAAATAGAAAATCTCGAGCCTTCAAGAGAAAAAATTCATGATTTATTCCTTGAACATGTAATGCAACAAGCACCAGGATATAATAAGCTTATGGAAATGGTAGATGCGCCTATTATGCCAACACCAGGAGCGGTGGGAATGTTAATCGAAAAAGTTGCCAGAGAGCAAAATATAGAAGTTCTTGGTGTTGATATTGGAGGAGCAACAACAGATGTTTTTAGTGTTTTTAAAGGGAAATTTAATAGAACTGTTTCTGCAAATCTTGGAATGAGTTATTCAATTGCTAATGTTATGGTTGAAGCAGGTATTGAAAACATAAAAAGATGGATACCATTTGAAATAGACGAATATGAATTAAGAAATAGAATCAGAAATAAAATGATAAGACCCACTACAATTCCTATGACTCTTGAAGATCTAATAGTTGAACAAGCAATAGCACGAGAGGCACTGAGACTTGCCCTTGAACAACACAAACTTTTTGCAACGGAATTAAAAGGTGTTCAGGTAAGAGGAGATATTACAAGAGCATTACAACAACAAATTGAAAGAACATTAGTAAATATGATGAGTTTAAATTTAATTATTGGTTCTGGTGGTGTATTATCGCATGCTCCAAGAAGAAGTCAATCATTCTTAATGATGCTTGATGCATTTCAGCCCGAAGGTATTACAAGAATTGCGGTTGATAGTATATTTATGATGCCCCATTTAGGAGTATTATCCACAATAAATGAACAAGCTGCATTTGAAGTGTTTGAAAGGGATTGCCTAATTAGGCTTGGAACCGCAATTGCCCCAAAAGGCATAGAAAAAGAAGGAAAATTAATTTTAAGGGCGGAAATAAACTATGAAGGGAAAACTGATATTTTAGAATTGAAGTTCGGAGAAATAAAAGTATTTCCATTAAAACTTGGCCAAAAAGCAAAAGTTATATTAACCCCATATCATAATTTTGATGTGGGAGAAGGTCCTGGTAAAAAAGTTATAGCGGAAGTTGAAGGAGGAGTTGTAGGATTAGTTTTTGATGGAAGAGGAAGACCTATACAAATGCCCAAAGAAAACAGAGAAGAAAAATTACTTGAATGGTTTTTATCTATGAATGCTTATAATGAAAGCAAATTAAAGGAAATTATAGAATGATACCTATTTTAAAATCACTTTTAATTCCTGGATGGGGTCAATTGGACTTTGATAAAAGAAGTGCTTTCTTAATGTTTGGTTCTGAAATTTTCTTAATTTCTACATATCTTTTTAAAACAAAAGAGATAAATTCTATTGAAAGTAATTATAAAATATGGGCATATAACTACTCAAATTGTACAGATTTTTCAGATAAAAGAATTTATCAAATAATAGAGGATTTTTATAGTAAGGAATTCTTTTTGATAAATCTTTATGATGAGGCAAGAAGAAGATACCCAGACGATTTACAAGCTCAACAAACTTATATAAATTTAAATAATATCAATGCCCAATGGGAATGGCAAGACATTGAAAAATTCTTTTACTATCAAGATTTGCGCTCAAAATATAGGTCAATAAGAGCATTTAGGGATATTATAGGATTTACAATTTTAGCAAATCATATAATCTCTGCTATACATACATTCTTATTCTATCCAGAAGATAAAATAAATATGGGGTTTTATCCAACATATAATGGTTTTAAATTCCAAGTCTTTATAAAGCTATGAATTATATTGAAATTGCAAAGCAAAAAGTAGCTGAAATTGAAAGCTTAAAAGAAATTCCAGATATTGAGATAAATAAATATATTGATTACACTTTATTAAGAGCGGATGCAACATATGAAGATTTAAATAACTTTTTAAATCAAGCAATTTTAAATAACTACTATGCGGTTTGTATAAATCCATATTTTGTTCCAAAAGTAAAAGAGGTTTTAAGAGATAAAGATATAAAAGTTTGTTCAGTAGTAGGTTTTCCAATTGGATGCAC
The DNA here is from genome assembly GCA_030550205.1 of bacterium. Classification (GTDB taxonomy): domain Bacteria; phylum Hydrothermota; class Hydrothermia; order LBFQ01; family DSFT01; genus DSFT01. Next base: position 24,649 of record JAUQPS010000008.1, on the reverse strand, counting down.
TCCATTAAAAATAAAATTATATGAAACTGAATGGTTATTAAATCAAGGAGTTGACGAAATTGATATGGTTATAAACATTTCTGCCCTAAAAAGCAAGGATTATAAATATGTAGAGCAAGAAATTAAAGAAATTTCAAAAATTTTTAATAATTTAAAAGTTATTATTGAAACTTGCCTACTTACAGATGAAGAGAAAATTATTGCTTGTGAAATAATTAAAAATAATGGAGCAAAATTTGTTAAAACTTCTACCGGATTTTCAAAGTATGGAGCAACTTTATTTGATGTAGCATTATTAAGAGCGGTGATAGGTAATGAGCTTGGAGTAAAAGCATCAGGTGGTATAAGAGATAAGATAAGTGCTATTAAAATGATTTTAGCAGGTGCTAATAGAATTGGAACTTCTAGTGCTATTTAACTATGGAATAATTATGCTCTTTATGTTCCCTTCTGATTTTAATACATAAATTCCTTTCCTTAGCTTATATTCCTTACTTCCAGATATATTCTCTGAAATTAATCTTTTACCATCAAGGCTATAAATATCAAGATATCCATTTCCTTTTACTATTAAGGTTGATTTTTTAATCATGATATTAAGCTTTCCAAGAGCAATTTCATTTAAATTAGTAGCAGTTACACATATATAGGAACTTTTAGTAATTCTATCAATAGGTAAATCCGCAGGTGAGCCTATTAAGTTATTTTCATTTATGTCAAACCAAATCATAACTACTAAGTCATAGCACTTATACTGAATATTTGTAGGCACTTTAAATAATCTTGAATATGTATTAGTTCCAGGTTGAACAGTTATTTTAACATCATTTGGTGGATCGCTTATCCATGTTTGACCATCATATAAACTTGCTCCAAGCATAATTTGGGGATGTGAATGTTGAGCTCCTGAATAAATATCAGTATATATTGTGAATGTTTGACCAGGTTGAACACTTGTAGGATTTGCACTTAGATTTAAAAATCCCATAGGTGTTGATATATGCCATCCTTTTGAAGAGTAATAATGAATTGCCATCCAATCCCAATATTTACCATTATCCCCCCATCTTTTTGTACCCCATTGACACATTCCCCTTCCATGACCAAAACAAGCCTGACCAGAACAAACATTATCACTTATACAAGGCCAACCTGCACAAGGAGAACCTGCAGAGCCATCTCCACAAGGACAATTATTAACACAACTTAAATTACCAACTAAACCATTATTTTCAGCAGAATATTCAGCTCTTGCTACATTATTAGCAGATGGAGAAATAGCGAAACCAGATGTATAAATAGCAGCATCAATAGTATTTTGGCTATAATCCGAGTCCCAAACTTGACAACAGGTGGTAGAACATATATCATAATTATTATTAATTGGATTTAAAACATACCAAGAACCATAAGCTCTATAGGCAAGAGCACCCGCTCTTAGACTCATTACATTCCAGCTTGAAATCCATTCATCATTAAGTCCAGTTGCTACATAATTTTCCAAACTCATTACCGAAACACTTGAACAATTCGTGCAAGAACAACTTGTTCCAACTCTTATACTACTTGGAGGATCAAAGAATGGCAAAGGTATAACATCAGTCTCATTTGTTGAATAATCTTCTTTTATTTTTAAAATTTTTTCCTTTTCATAGACACCATTTGGTGGAGAAGTCAAACCATCTTTTATTAAATACTCTTCACCAGTTCTATCAATTAAGCCATGTTTATAATTTTCAAAAGTATAACCTGAACCTTTTTCCATTTCAATCTTCATTATGTATATTCCTGGCACTAAAAGAACATTTTTTCTTTCATAGTTTTTATAACCCTCTTTTGAAAAAAGGAAATTCTTCCTATTAGAAATAACTTTATAAGTTTTGCTGTTTTCATCTTCAATCGGATCAAATGTTTTTAGTTTTAAGAAAAAGCGTCCATTATTATCTGTATAAACCATTTGGTTTTCAACTTGAACTTTTACCATTGATAAAGGTTTTAAGCTTTCTTTATCAGAAACAAACCCAATTATTTGAATTTCATTATTTAAGACTTTTATATTATCAAAACTTGGCTTCTCAATAGGTTCAAGTAAAACATCAACATTTAAATTCTCAGTAGAATTATCAATTATAAAATATGTTTTCAAAGGCTTATAATCTTGAGCAATAAACTCAAATTCATATTTACCCTTCTCCTCCCTTTGAAATTTCAAAACAGGAGATTGAGAAAAAATTGTTTGAGTTTTATTTAATGGGTCCTTTACAACAACCTGAACATTATCTACTCCAAAGTTGGTATAAACATCTTTGAATTTAAAAGTTATAGAAAAGGAAATTAAAAGAAGCTCAAGCATAAATAAATTTTAAAGCATTTTTTAATATCCTTTAAAATTTCAGAGTTATGGATAAAAAATTAAAGTTAGAAATCAAATCCTTAGAATTAAAAATAGCGAAAGTTGAAGAGAAAATATCTAATGTTGAGTTGAATAAGGCACTAATATGATTAAAAGATATTTACTTCCTGAAATTGAAGAAGTCTGGAAAGATGAAAATAAAATTAAAAAGTGGTTATTAGTGGAATTAGCTGTTCTTGAAGCTCAAGTTGAATTCTCAATAATACCAAAGCAAGCTTTAAAAATAAAGGATGACTTAAAAGATATTGATTATAATTATTTATTAAAAAGGCAAGCGGAAATTGAAAAAGAAGTAGAGCATGATGTAATAGCATTTTTAATGGCTCTTGAAGAAATATCAGAATATGCTAAATATCTACATTATGGATTAACATCCTCTGATGTAATTGATACCGCTAATGCTTTAATAATAAGGGAAGCGCTTGAACTTATAAAAAAGGAATATAAGGAATTTATAGAAATTTTAAAAGAAAAGGCAATTGTTTATAAATATAGTCCCATTATGGGAAGAACACATGGAGTTTATGCAGAACCCACTACCATAGGTCTTAAATTTTTAAATTATTATTCAGAAGCATTAAGAAATTTAAAAAGAATTGAAGATAGTATTGAAGAAATCAGTTATGGGAAAATATCAGGAGCGGTAGGGAATTATGCATTTTTAAGTCCAAGGATAGAAGAAGAAGTAATGAAAAAACTAAATTTAAAACCAGAAAAAATTTCAACTCAAATCATACCAAGAGATAGATATGCATATGTAATAAATAATTTAGTGCTTTTGGCTGAAAATTTAGAAAGAATTTTTTTAGAAATAAGATTGCTTTCAAGAACAGAAGTTGGAGAATTTTCTGAACCATTTTATGAAAAGCAAAGAGGTTCATCCGCTATGCCCCACAAAAGAAATCCTATTAGAAGTGAAAGGATAAATGGGCTTGTAAGATTAATTAGAGGATATTTAATACCAATACATGAAAATATAGCGCTTTGGCATGAAAGGGATATTAGTCATTCATCTATTGAAAGAATTATTCTACCAGACATTACATCTGCAATTTATTATATCATAAGACTTGGCAAAAATATAATAAAGGACTTAATAATTGATGAAAAAAGAATTAAAGAAAATATGGAAAAATTTGGAAAGTATTACTTAACTCAACCATTTTTATTAAAGCTTGTTCAAAAGGGAATTTCAAGAAAAATTGCATATGAATGGTTAAAGCGAATATCTCATACTGAATATCAACATTTTGAAAATGCAATTATGAATGATAGTGAGATTAGAAATTATTTAAGTGAGGATGAAATAAAAGAATGCTTAAATTGGAATTATTATAAAAATGTAGAAGAGATTTACAAGAGGTTTGGATTATGAAGGCTTTGATAGTTGGATGTGGAACAATGGGAAGGGGAATTGCTTATTTATTTTTAAAGCATAATTATTTTGTTCAAATTTATGATGAAAATTTTCAAGCTATTGAAAAAACTTTAAATTACTTTAAAGAGTATGAGAAGAATTTACCTTCGGATTATTTAAAAAAATTAAAAGTTTTGGAAAATTTAAATAATTTAGATAAAGAGACAGAAATAGTCATTGAAGCAATTATTGAAGACTTTGAAAAAAAATCATTACTTTTTAAAAAATTAGAACCACTTTTGGATAAAAATTGTATAATTGGAACAAATACTTCTTCATTATCAATAAATGAATTATCAGAAAGTATAAAATTTAAAGAGCGTTTTATGGGCATACACTTTTTTAATCCCCCTGCAATTATGAAACTTGTTGAAATTGTAAAGTCTAAATTTACAAATGAAAATTATTTAAATAAAGCTATTGAAATTTTAAGGAGTTTATCAAAGGAAGTTGTAATATGTAAAGATAGTCCAGGATTTATTGTAAATAGAATAGCAAGGCCTTTTTATTTAAGTGCTTTGAAAATGTATGAAGAAGGAATAGATTTTAAGCTAATAGATAAAGTTATGAAAATTATTGGATTTAAAATGGGTCCATTTGAACTTATGGATTTAATAGGAATTGACATAAATTATAATGTTAGTAAAATTATTTATGAAAAAACAAAATTAGAGAGATTAAAACCTTCAAAAATTCAAGAAGAAATGGTAAAAAAGGGTTATCTTGGGATTAAAACAAATAAAGGATTTTATGAATATCCAAGAGAAACTGAAAAATTTGAATTTAAAAATAAATTAAATTTTGAAGGAGTTTATGACATAAAGAATTTTAAATTTTTCACAATTGGATATGGTGCAGAAGTATTTGATTTTGAAGATGAAATTGAAACAATAAATAAATTAAAAGAAATGGGATTTGAGCATTTTGTTTTGCATAATTATAAGTTTCCTATAGCAAAGCGTATAATAGATGATATTAAATTGGAAGCAAAAGAGGTTTATAATAATGGCATTGCAAGTAGAGAAGATATAAATAAAGCTATGAAACTTGGAACAAATTATCCTTTTGACGTAATTTAAATTTTATTTTTTAATTCTAATAGTTTTTGCCACCTTGGGTCTATGTTTTCAACTTCACTTTTATATTCAGGAATTTGGCAATTATCAGAGCACAGAGGTCTTAAAGGAAGAGATAATATAACTTGTTCTCTAATCAATGGAGCAATATCTAGTTGTTCATCCTGAAAGAAAATTGTATAAGCATCCTCATCTGAAAATGTGCTTTCATTTTCTAAATTTTCTAATCCTTCCACATTTTGTTTTAAATAAAAATTATCTTTTTCACTAAAATCACTTTCAAATTCCTTTAAACATCTTGAACAAGTAAGAAGTAGTTTAAAATGTGATTGAATTTCCATTTCATAATTATTGCGATTTTTATATATTCTAATATGTGTGCTTATAGGGGATGTTAATTTAAACTCAATATCTTCAAGTTCAAGCTCTTGTGAAGTTAATGTTATATTAAAATGGTAAGTTCCTGTTTTTAACTCTTTAAAATTTATAATAACTGGTTTCACTTTTATGCTCCTTTATTTTGATTAGGAAGTTTAAATAGTTCTAATGGTATTGGAAATGCAATAGTTGTTGTCTTTTCTGATGATATTTCAATAAGGGTTTGTAAATATCTAAGTTGTATAGTGATAGGGTTTTGAGCTAAAATATCTGCTGCTTCTCTTAATTTTTGTGCTGCTTGATATTCACCCTCTGCTGCTATAATCTTTGCCCTCCTTTCTCTTTCTGCTTCTGCTTGTCTTGCCATAGCTCTTCTCATTTCTTCTGGTAAATCAACATGTTTTATTTCAACTGCCATAACTTTTACCCCCCAATTATCCGTTTGTTTATCTATTATTTCTTGTAATTTTAAATTCAATTTTTCTCTATGAGCAAGTATTTCATCTAATTCTACTTCTCCTAAAACACTCCTTAAAGTAGTTTGAGCTATTTGGCTTGTTGCATAAAAGTAATCTTCAATTTCTAATATCGCTTTTTCTGGATGAACAACCCTAAAATATACAACCGCATTCACTTTAATTGAAACATTATCTTTTGTTATAACATCCTGAGAAGGAACATCAAGAGCAACAAGTCTTAAAGAAACCTTTTGCATAGTATCTATAAATGGAAGCAAAATTACAAGACCAGGACCTTTTACCCCTATATATCTTCCAAGTCTAAAAACAACTGCTCTCTCATATTCATTTAGAATTCTTATCATATAGGATAAAAGGGATATAAGCAAAAATATAATTAACGCGAGCGTGAAAATTGTCATAATAGAAAATTTTAAAGGATATTATAAAATTCTTTTATAATTTTTTTACTGGAACTTTTATCTTTCTATCCCCAAGCCTTTTAAATTTAAGTGTTAAATTAATTGTATCATTCTCTTTTAGCTCTTTATTTAAGTTTATTAACATTATGTGCAAACCCATAGGTTTTAATTCAACTTCCTTATCTATAACTAGAAATTCCTTTTTTCTCATTTCCATTAAATCCCCCTTTATTATCGTTTCATGGATTTCACTTACGTTTGAACAATCACATATCACTTCATATAATGTATCAGGTGTTTTTTCATAATTCTTAATTTTCATAAAAACCGCACTTGTTCCTCCCTTTATTCCCATTCTTGCATAAGGATTTTCAATCTCAATACCAGACTTAGCTTTACAAGATAAAAGCAAAAGAATGAAAGTTAATTTTCTCATAGTTTGAAAATTTTATATCCCTTATATAACCTTCTAATCACTGTAAGATAAACCAAAACATTAAAAACAATTAAAAAGTAAAATATATAATCTATAAAAAAGCTCATTATAAATATAAAAGCAATTCTTTCAGCTCTTTCCATAGGTCCTACTTTAATTAAAATTCCTAATCCTTCACCCCTTGCTCTTATATAACTTACAAAAAAAGAACCAAATGCACCAATTATCAAAAGTAATTGAATTAAAAAATTATTTTTAAATGCTATAAAGAAGGCTAAAAATATAATTGCTTCTGAAAATCTATCTAAGTTAGAATCCAAGAATGCTCCAAACTTTGAAGTTTTATTTGTTTTTCTTGCTAATTCTCCATCTATTGCATCAAATAAATTTACTAAAATTAAACTAATTGCTCCAAGTATAAAGTTTTTGTTTATATAAAAGTAAAAGGGAATGAAGTTTAAAAGAAATGTTATAAAAGTTATAAGATTTGGTTGAATATTAAGTTTTATAAGTAAGTTTATAATTGGTGTTAAAAAAATTTTTCTTAGATTTTCTTTCAATTATCCTCCTTGTATTTTTTGATAATTTCATCAAGAACCTTTAAGGCTTCTTCTCTTGTCTTTATAACACCTTCTGCTCTTAAATCTTCTATTTCTTGAAGAATTTTCTTATATATTGGTGATGGTTTTAATCCCCTTTCCATAATATCATAACCAGTTATTAATCTTGGTGGTTTATTTGCTTCTTTTTCTTTCTCAATTAATAAATCTTCCATAATTCTCGCAATTTTTAAATGACCAGATACTCCATAATGTGAAAGTTTTGTTCCAAGTGCATCACAAAAAGCCAATAATACTATTGGAAATGCCCACTCTCCATTTCTATTTAAAAATCTATTTATAGCTTTTCTTGTAGTTTGTGGTTCTGATAAATAATGAGGATGCATATGATTGGCTATTATATTACTCACTATTTTAATTTCATTTTTTGAAAAACTTAATCTTCTACCAATCTCTTTAAACATTAATGCCCCCTGCGTATCATGCCCATAGAAATGAACTTCTCCATTTTCATAACTATAAGTTTTGGGTTTTGCTATATCATGAAAAATTGCAGAAATTATTAATAGTGCTTTATTTTCAGGTTTTTCAATAACCTTAAAGCGGTGTTTATAATAATGAAATGGACTCATATGTAAATTCTTTAAATAAAAATCTAAAAATTCTACAACTTTTAATGTATGCTCTAATATATTTTGTTCAAGATAGGGAAAATTCTTTCTCAATTCAATAAGTTCAGGGAATAAATAAAATGCAATATTTGTATTTATAAGCATTTTAAATGCTTGAAAAGGATTTTCACCCGAGAACATTTTAATCAACTCATAATGAATTCTTTCAGATGAAACATTATTAATTAAGCTACTATCTTTTATAATTTGATTATATGTATTCATTTCAATTTTGAAATTATAAACAGATGAAAATCTAATTGCTCTTAACATTCTCAAAGGGTCATCCTTAAAAGCTTCATTATAACACATTCTTATAATTCCTTCTCTTAAATCATTTATCCCAAATAAAGGGTCAATCAAAATTTTGTTTTTTGCATCATAAGCAACAGCATTTATTGTAAAATCTCTTTTATTTAAATCCTCAAATAAATTATTTCCTCTTGGAGAAGATATATCATAATTTATATCACTTGCAACTCTAATTGTATTCTCATCTAATTTAACAATTGTACCTTTTGTAATTTTTGCTATTTTCTTTGAAATTTCTTCAATGTCATTAAATGTAAGTATATCAATATCAAAATTTTCTTCATTTAACCATAAGCTTCTTATAGTTCCTCCAACTATAAAACTATCAGTCTCTTTAATTAACCCATATATAGGTAGTTGTTTTAAAAATAATTCTATTTTTTGTTCCATATGAAGGAAACTTTTTGCTCATTCTTTTCACCTTTAATGCTAATAATATAAACTCCTCCCTTTTCAATATTTTCTATATTAAAGTAATTAATTCCTTTAAATTTTCCACTATAAATTGTCCTAATAAATGAACCCTTCGTATCTAAAAGATTTATTGTAATAAACTCACCCTCCTTATTATCCACAGAAAATTCTATTCCATTTAACTTATATTTAATTTTTACAGAAAATGGGTCAGGTTTTATTGGCTTTTCATACACTAAAAACATACCCGATAAGCAACCACATTTTGTATTTATTATAGAATAATCAACATAATTAATTTCAAGCTTCGTTTTGGGCATTTGTTCAAATAATTTTAATTCTTTCTTTGTGCTTACAAGTAAATCATAGCTCCCATCTTTATTGTAATCTAAAATCATTATGCAATTTATACTATCTTTTAAGCTTGAAATTAGTTCCATATCACTATCTCTATACAAATAAATCCTAAAATTGTCATAAGCAATAAATTCATCTTTATTATCACCATCAATATCAATTAAAAATCCATCTAAAAAACTTCCTAAAATTTCCTTTATTTTGTTAAAATTATTATCAAAAATTATAGCTCTATCTGGTTTAAAAACAACTAAATAATTCATTGAACTTGAAATATTTAATACATTCTCCATAATAACTTGGTTTGTCTTAATTTCTCTTAAATTATTATTCTTATCTATGTATAACTCTTTATTTGAAAATGCTATAACCCTATAACCATATATTGGAAAAGAGATACTATCCTTAAAATTATAACTTTTTGAATCTGAATAATTTGATGATGCTAAAAGAAATTTTGAAATTACCGAAAAATCCGAAAATGTTCCTACTATATCATAATATTTAAATTTTTTAGTTTCCAAATTAAAGCTAAAAAATGGAGTATCAACATTTCTGCTTATGAAATGAATGTATGGATAATCTAAATATAATCGTTTTATTGAATTTGAGAATGAAAATATTGTATCTACTTTATTTTGTGATAATAAGTATTGATCTACAAATATAAATCGCTGATCTTGACTATACATAATATTTATATTATTTGGGCTAATATCCCAGGTTCTTGTATTTACCCATAAACTCCAAACAACTAAACTCATATACTCATCAACTTTGAAATTTTAAAGCATAAATAAACTTTTATCTGCGCAGTGTTTTTATAATTCTTTCAACAATTTCTTCCAATTTATTTAACTTACCATTTGTTTTCTCAAAATTACCAAATTCATATTCAAGAATTTCCTTATCAACTTTTCTCTTTAAAATTCTATAAACTTCAACCATAAAATATTTTTTAACTAAATTTGTTCTCCCTTCCTTTTCAAGTCTTCTAACACTTACAAATACATTTGTACTTCTTATAATTCCAAATTTTGAAATTTTTGAAGCTCTTCTTACAAAATCATGGTCCTCTGCTAAATATAAGCTTTCATCAAACCCTCCGATTCTTCTAAAAATCCTTCTTGTGCATATGATACAAAATCCAGGTGCTAATGGATAAACTTTTCTTGTTCTTTCAATTAAGATATTAGCTAATCTAAATAACAAGTGATCAATTTTCAATTCAGAAATTGGTTTAAATTTAAATGTAGCAACCTCATAATAAAATTTATCAAATTCAGATATAGCTTTCTTTAAAAAATCCTTTGGAAGAATAACATCTGCATCAAGAAATAATAAATATTCTCCGTTAGATATTTTTGCTCCATTATTCCTCCCTTTTGCAGGTTTCCCTCCCTCTATAACAATAGCTCCATAACTTCTTGCAATTTCAATAGTTTTATCCGTAGAATTTGCATCTGCTACAATAATTTCATAGTTTTTATAATCTTGCTCTTTTATAGAATTTAAAAGTTTTGGAAGATATTTTTCTTCATTTAAAGTTGGAATAATTATTGAAATGAAAGGCTCCTTCATAATTTATAAACTTTTTCTTTATAATTTTTAAAAGCATTTTTGGTATCAAAAATTAAGTTTGAATGCTTATAAATAAAATCATAATCAAAAACGCTATGATCTGTAACAAGTATAACCAAATCACTTTCTTTTAAAATATCCGCAGTTAATTCTATACTTTCAACTTCAAATTCCCCAACCTTAATTCTTGGAACATAGGGATCAAAATAATAAACGATTGCCCCTTTATCTGCAAGGAGCGAAATAATATCAATTGCAGGAGATTCTCTAACATCATTAACATCTTTTTTATAAGCAACTCCAAGGATTAGTATTCTACTTCCTTTAATACTTCTTTCATATTCATTTAAAATTTCTCCTACTCTTTGAACAACATATCTTGGCATATTTGTATTTATTTCACTTGCAACTTCTATTAATCTTGCATTGTAATTTAACATTTTCATTTTCCAAGATAAATAAATTGGATCAACAGGAATACAATGCCCACCAATTCCAGGACCCGGATAAAATTTCATAAATCCAAAAGGCTTTGTTCCCGCTGCCTCAATAACCTCCCAAACATCTATATTTAATATATTACACATAATTGCAATTTCATTTACAAGTGCTATATTTACCGCTCTAAATGTATTTTCTAATAATTTTGCCATCTCTGCAACTTTTGAAGATGAAACAATAACAACCTTATCAATAATTTTAGAATAAATGTTATAAACAATTTTTCCAGATAATTCATCAACTCCACCTACAATTTTAGGGGTATTTTTCAATTTATAAACTTTATCGCCAGGATTTACTCTTTCAGGTGAAAATGCTAAAAAGAAATCAATACCACATCTTAAACCTGTTTCTTCTAAAATAGGCTTAATAACCTCATCTGTTGTACCAGGATAAGTTGTGCTTTCAAGAATAACAACATGCCCTCTTTTTAAATATCTTTTTATATTATCTACAGCATTCATAATATAGCTTAAATCTGGGTCTTTGGTTTTTGATAAAGGAGTTGGAACAGAAATAATTATTACATCAACATTATTTAAAATATCATAACTACTATATGCTTTAATTTTGTTATTTTTAACAAGACTTGAAAGCTCTTCACTGCTTACATCAGGTATATAAGAAATTCCTTCATTTATGGATTTTACTTTCTCTTCATCTATATCAATTCCATAAACCTCAAAATCATTTTTTGAAAATTCAACCGCAAGAGGAAGCCCAACATATCCAAGCCCTATGATACTTATTTTTAAAGTCTTATTTTCAATCCTTTTTAAAATTTCATTTTCCATAAGCTTAAAATTTTATAGCCTTAAAATTTAAGATGTTCTTTATAGCTCTTGATTTTAATAACTTTAAGGAATTCAAGGAGTTTGTGGATGAAGTTATTGATATTCATAAGTTTTTTAAAGTAGGGCTTGAACTATTTACAGCAGAAGGCTTTAAAGTTATAGATTATCTTAAAAGTAAAGGAGCGGTTGTTTTTTTAGATTTAAAGCTTGAAGATATTCCGAACACAGTGAGTAAAACTATAAAAGTTTTAAATAGATTTGAAATTGATTATTTAACAGTTCATATATCTGGTGGAAGAGAAATGTTAATTTCAGCAAGAGAAAGCACAGATAAAATAAAATTAATTGGTGTTTCTGTTTTAACAAGTTTAAATCAAGAAGATTTATATAGTATAGGAATTAATTTACCATTAAGTGCAGTAGTTATGAAGAGATGTTTTTTAGCAAAAGAATGTAATCTTGATGGAGTTGTTGTTTCAGGCAATTTTATAAGAAAGATAAAAGAAACTATTGGAAAAAACTTTTTAGTTATTGTTCCAGGAGTAAGACCAGAATTTTATAATAAAAAAGATGATCAAAAGCAAGTGATAACTCCAAAGGAAGCAATAAAACAAGGAGCGGACTTCTTAGTAATTGGAAGAGCTATTACACAATCAAAGGATCCTATTGAAGCAATAAATGCTATAAAAAGAGAAATTTAATTACCTTTAAAGCATAACTCATTAGTTTTTTATGCAAAGTTTTGTATGTTATTGTTACAACTGAGTATGTTGATAATTCCATCAGCAGCACATAAATGTAAATGCCAAAGCATATGGCAAGCTGAAATGGAAGCTAAAAATAATCCTTCGGGATTATGATTTGTTTTATTACCAAAAAATGTGGGATCGGAAGAGCATAAATTATCTTTTTTTCCCTTCAATTATTATAATGTAGTCCCTATCGTAGAAGTGATAATTTTTTGTTCATTCCCCTTTGTTTCCCGTCCACTTAATAGTGACATTGTTTCGGATAATATTCCACTGCACCAGGCGCAGAAAGAAGTATAATTACTATCTCTTCGCCAACTATGTTTCTTGTCAATTCTATAGGTTTTTCCCAATACCCCTTCTGCTGTTACAATTAAGTTAAAGTTAGCATACATCTTTGCAATTCTTGCTTTGTCTGTCGTTAGTAAGAGAAGGAAAAGATAATAAAGAAAAGGCTATCACTTTATTTTATATGAAAACATAGGATGAGGAAGCATTTGTCAATTTGAATAAATTATCTCAAATCTTTAATTTCTATAATTTTTTGCCTTCCAGTTAAACCACGAATAATAGAAATTTTTGATTTTGGAACTTTAAAATACTCTGAAAGAATTTCTATTAATTCTACATTAGCTCTATTTTCTTTGGGAGGTTCTTTTAAATATACTATTAATTTATTTTCTTCAATTTTTTCAACTTTATTTTGTTTTGAATTAGGTTTAACAATAACGGAGATTCTCATTTTAAAAATTTAAAAGCCCGGGCTACGACCTACTCTCCCACTCCCTTGCGAGAGTAGTACCATCGGCCCTGGTGGGCTTAACGACCGGGTTCGGAATGGAACCGGGTGTTTCCCCACCGGTATGGTAGCCCGGGTAATTAAAAATTAGTATATTATAACCTTTCTAAAATTCCCATCTTTATTTTTCATTAAATAAATACCATTTTTAAACTTTAAGTTTTTAAGATTTTCAGCCTTCCCTCTAAATAGAACTTTTCCTGATAGATCATATAGTATAACTTCATCATTTGACAATTTCTCAATTTCGGGTTTTGTAAGAAATGAACGAGAATCACCTTTTGCCTTCAAAATAGCCCAACATGTTCCATCAGAATTACATTTACAAAATATGCCACTACATGTTGATTTTTCACATTCACAAACCGCTTTATCCTGCTTACCAGGAGATATTATAAAAGCTAAAAATGGCACACATTTTGATATAATTAAACCTTTTATATTTTCAAGTTCATTACTTATCTTTTCCAAATTTGTCATATTAGATTGAAGATATAACTTTATATAGGAAGTATCTTGGGTTGTTACATTTGCATCTATTTCTTTAATCATAAGGTCTAAATATGAATTTAACTTATCAAGCATTTCATTAGAAGGGCAAACATTGGAGGTTTGAATTTCGTCTTTTAAACTCAAAATCTCATAATATATATCCTCTAAGGAAGCTATTATTATAAAATTTAACATAGTTTTAACCTCCTTTTATACTTGTATTAATAAAAAATTTTAAAGCCCGGGCTACGACCTACTCTCCCACTCCCTTGCGAGAGTAGTACCATCGGCCCTGGTGGGCTTAACGACCGGGTTCGGAATGGAACCGGGTGTTTCCCCACCGGTATGGTAGCCCGGGTAATAATACTTGTGGTTTTAGAGAAGCGAGGCAACCAAGCCCTCGGGTTATTAGTACGGCTCGGCTCAACCCCTTGCGGGGCTTACACCTGCCGCCTATCAACCCGCTAGTCTTGCGGGACCCTTACCCCATTACGGGTGGGAACCCTTATCTTGGGGCGCGCTTCCCGCTTAGATGCTTTCAGCGGTTATCGCTTAGGCACATGGCTACCCGGCTTCTGCCCCTGGCGGGACAGCCGGTACACCAGAGGTGCCCCCATCCCGGTCCTCTCGTACTAGGGACAGCCCCCCTCAGGGTTCCTACGCCCGCCGCAGATAGGGACCGACCTGTCTTACGACGGTCTGAACCCAGCTCACGTACCCCTTTAATGGGCGAACAGACCAACCCTTGGGAGCTCCTTCACCCCCAGGATGGGATGAGCCGACATCGAGGTGCCGAACCCCGCCGTCGATGTGGGCTCTCGGGCGGGACTAGCCTGTTATCCCCGGAGTAACCTTTATCCGCTGATCGACGGCCCTTCCACGCGGGACCGCCGGGTCACTAGGCCCCACTTTCGTGTCTGCTCGGCCTGTCGGCCTCACAGTCAGGCCCCCTTATGCCCTTACACTCAACGAGCGGCAGCGTCCGCTCTGAGGGGACCTTTGGGCGCCTCCGTTACTATTTAGGAGGCTGCCACCCCAGCAAGACTGCCCACCAAGCGCTGTCCCTGTCCCTGTTTCAAGGGATCAGGTTAGAACCCCGGTTGTGCAAGGGTGGTATCTCACCGGCGCCTCCCCCTGATCCGGAGACCAGGGTTCCCAGGCTCCCACCTATCCTGCGCATGCACAACCAAGGTTCAACGCCAGGCTGCAGTAAGGCTTCACGGGGTCTTTCGGTCTTGCGGCGGGTACCGAGTGTCTTCGCTCGGCACACAACTTCGCCGGGTGTCTCCCCGAGACAGTGGCCCAGTCGTTACGCCATTCATGCAGGTCGGAACTTCACCCAACCCCATGTTTCCATGGGGGGCAGACTATCCCTTCATCCCACCAAGGACCTGTAGGAGGTAATCCTTGGTATGTTTCCTTCCACCAGAGAAGTTCATACTATATGCTATCTCTATTATCTCTGGTAGAAATTTTGGTGAAAGGTGAAGGTTTGCTCTTACCATCTTACATATTTTTTTGAACTTTTCAAAATCTTCTCTTTTAGCACCTTGCAGAGGATATTTTTCAAAGTGAGGTATAATCACCTCACATAAGATTTTTACATTTCTTACTTCATACTTATAAACTCTATCTTTTCTTGAAAATCTTATTCCACCAACTTTGAAAAACTCCCTTATCTTCTTAATCAATTCAAGATCTCTTTTATTGAGAGAAATGGAAAAGGAAGGTCTTGTTTCTATTCCCACTTTAAGCTTCTTACGAAGGGTAAAATTTACACAAAAACAACCTTCACCTTCCACCAAACCTGTAACATACCAAGGATCTAACATATTTCACCTCCATAGTCCTTTCTGCACCACCTTAATGGTGGCGGGTGGGAGCCGGCGTTTTGCACACCTCAAAAGGTGTGCCTCCCCTTTCGGGTCAGTCGTTACGGGGCTCCCTATCCCTCACGAGATAGGGGCTTCCCTCGGGATTACCCCACACCCCTTAATGGGGTAGGAGGGCTCCCCCGATATGAGCCGGACACGGGCAAGTTCCTTCAACTTACCCGACAAGGAATTTCGCTCACCTTTATCCCTGGCTTTCACCAGGGGGTGGACTGTATCTTGTTCTTACCTCTAGGTCCCTTTTTACCTGAAGGAGCGCTTCTCTGTTTTGTGTGTTCATTTGAAGAGCTATATCTATTATCTCCATCAGACCTCCCTCTGTAAGATGTTCTCCTCTTAACATCTTATGGACTATCCTTCTAAACTTTATAAAATCTACATTTTTCTTAGTTTTCAAGGGGTGTTTAGTGAAAAACTCACACACCTTTTCAAGACAACTAAGTTTCCTTATCCTCAAACACCACCTATCTCCATTGTTCTTCCGAACCACACCACACCTAAAGAAGCGCTTGAGAGCATAGAGTACCTGAATGTCTCTTTTATGCTGGACTATAACAAACTCTGGCAAGACCTGGTAGCCAGTGCGAAGTTCCGGATGTTTATTTATACTTACATGAAAACATCCTTCACCGTCTACAAAACCAACAACCCAGTCTGGAGAGAGTTTCATATTCGCTCCTCCTTGCCTAGAGAGTCGCTCCTCCAGGGAGGTAAGAACCCCCGCGTACAGTCTCTGAGGATCCCCCTTTTTGGGGTTTCCTGCGGGTTGTCCAATCTTGGGCATTTTTACGGAGGGAAAAATATCCCTCTCGTAGCCCAAGCTCTAAGGACTTTCCCGCATACAGCGGAGTTCAGGCAGCAAGGCTACCTTAGGACCGTTATAGTTACGGCCGCCGTTTACCGGGGCTTCGGTTCCCCCCTTGCAGGGGTCCCCTTAACCTTCCGGCACTGGGCAGGCGTCAGGCCATATACATCCCCTTACGGGTTGTGCATAGCCCTGTGTTTTTGGTAAACAGTCGCCAGGCCCCTTTCACTGCGGCCCGTTCGGGCTATTCACCCTACTAGGGCACCCCTTCTCCCGAAGTTACGGGGCTAACTTGCCGAGTTCCTTGGGGAGAGGTCACCCGCGCGCCTTGGCACATTTATGCCCGCCCACCTGTGTCGGTTTGCGGTACGGTCTCTACTGGTTCATCCCCTAAGTGGTTATTTCTCGTCCCATCCGCAGAATGGGAGGGTCTAAGCCAGCAGACCCACCACCCCTTGGACGGGCGTCACCACTTAGAGTCCCCAGTAGAGGCGGGGAATATTAACCCACTTCCCCATCACCTACGCCTTTCGGCCTCGGCTTAGGGACCGGCTAACCCGACGCGGACGAACCTGCCGTCGGAAACCTTGGGCTTACGGCGAGGGGGATTCTCACCCCCTTTATCGCTACTGATGCCCGGATTCTCACTTCCTAACCCTCCAGCGGGGCTTACGCCCTCACCTTCGCTGGGTTAGGAACGCTCCCCTACCGCCTACCACCTCCGGAGAGGTGATAGACCCACAGCTTCGGCGGGCGGCTTAGTCCCGTTAAATTTTCGGCGCAGGAGCGCTCGGCTGGTGAGCTATTACGCACTCTTTAAATGATGGCTGCTTCTAAGCCAACATCCCAGCTGTCTTAGCGCTCCCACCTCCTTTCTCACTTAGCCGCCACTTAGGGGCCTTAGCTGGTGGTCTGGGATTCTTTCCCTCTCGCCTGCGGAGTTTATCCCCCGAAGGCTGACTCCCAGGCTTGCCTTGTAGGAATTCGGAGTTTGCATGGACTACCCACCAGAGGCGAGTAGCCCAGACAGTGCTCTACCTCCTACAAGGACCGCCTGAGGCTATACCTAGATATATTTCGGGGAGAACCAGCTATAACCGGGTTCGGTTAGCTTTTCACTCCTACCCCCAGGTCATCCGAGGATTTTTCACTATCCACCGGTTCGGGCCTCCAGCCCGTGTTACCGGGCTTTCACCCTGCCCAGGGGTAGCTCACCCGGATTCGGGTCTACTGACACCGACTAAACGCCCTATTCGGACTCGGTTTCCCTACGGCTCCGCCCCAGAGGAGCTTAGCCTCGCCGGTGCCAGTAAGTCCCGGGCTCATGTTGCAAAAGGCACGCCACCATCCACCCTAAAAGGGTGGACTGTGACTGATTGTAAGTGGCAGGTTTCAGGTTCTATTTCACTCCCCTTCCCGGGGTTCTTTTCACCTTTCCCTCACGGTACTTAGTTCACTATCGGTCAGAGGGTAGTATTTAGCCTTAGGCGGTGGTCCGCCCAGATTCCCTCAGGGTTCCACGTGCCCCGAGGTACTCGGGGAGTAGGACCAGGAAGACCATACCTTTTCGCCTACGGGGCTATCACCCTCTATGGCGCTGCTTTCCAGCAGCTTCGGCTAAGGTATGGTTTTGTAACTTCCCGAGGCGTCCGTGGCCGCCTCCGTCCTACCCCCACTACCCCACTACCGCAACGCCCACGGGCTTTTGCACGGTAGTGGTTTAGGCTGTTCCCCTTTCGCTCGCCGCTACTCAGGGAATCGATGTCTCTTTCTTTTCCTCCGGGTACTGAGATGTTTCACTTCCCCGGGTGTCGCCTCACTTGGGTACTCGGGATAAACCCTTCCCCAAGTGATGTTCCGCCTTATCGGCGGAACGGGTTTCCCCATTCGGGCATCCCGGGATCACAGCCCATCTGCGGCTCCCCCGGGCTTATCGCAGCTTATCACGCCCTTCATCGCCTCCCTCTGCCGAGGCATCCACCTGCCACCCTTAGTAGCTTGGTTGCCTCACTCCTCTAAAACCACGGGACTATATATAACTAATCGGTGCTATCGTGATGCGTGAAAATTTTAAAGCATATAGGGGGGCAAATTTCAAGTTGGCAAATTAAAGCCAAGAAATTTTATGAGTTGTTATTTCAAACCTTTTATCTTCTTCTAAAAATTTTAAAAGTTCTATTAATTGTCCATTTATATAATTTACACTATTTCCTAAACAGGCAAAACCAATTTTACTCCTTTGCCATATGTCATGATAATCAAGTTCTGCAATTGAAACGTTAAATCTTGATTTTACTTTATCCTTTATACTCTTTACAATGAAACGCTTTTCTTTAATTGATGTGCTATATGGAATAAAAATCTCAACTTCAAGAACTCCAATTATCATCAAAGCTTTTGTTCAACTTTTACAACTCTATAAACTTCAATAATATCACCTTCCTTATAATCATTCCAATTATTCAACCTAATACCACATTCCATACCCGCATTAATTTCTTCTACATCAGTTTGAAAATGTCTTAAACTTTCAATTTTACCTTCATAAATAGTATTTCCATCCCTTATTAATTTAACTTTCTCGGCAGATTTTAAAACCTTACCTTCTATAACATAACAACCTGCAACCTTTCCAACTTTTGTTTTAAATACTGCTTTAACTTCTGCTTTTCCTATAAGCTCTTCCTTATATTCTGGCTCTAATATACCTTCCATAAACTTAATAAGGTCTTCAAGCAAATGATAAATTATTCTATAAATTTTAACAGGTATTTTTTTAGATTCTGCATAATTTCTTGCTCTACTATCCACTTTAACTGCAAACCCAATAACAATACCCTCACTTGCTTCTGCTAACATTACATCACTTTCAGTAATATCTCCAATTCCACTATGAACAATAACTGGCTTGACTTTTTCAAATTCCATTTTACTTATACTATCTTTTATTGCTTCAAGTGTTCCATAATTATCCGCCTTTAAAACAATAGCCAATTCCTTTTTTTCACCACTTATTATTTTTTCTTGAATTTTCCTTGTTAAAGATTCCATTTCACCTCTTGAAAGTTGAATTTTTAATGCTTTTCTTCTTTCTTCTACTATTTCCCTTGCTTTATTAATATCATCTACAACTTCAAACTTATCACCCGCCCTTGGCAACTCTTCAAATCCCTGAACAAGAACAGGTTCAGATGGATATGCTATATTAACTTTCCTACCCATATCATCATACATAGCTCTAATTTTAGCATATGTATAACCTGCTATAACAATATCTCCTTGCTTTAAAGTTCCTTTTTGAACAATAAGAGTTGCAACAGGACCTTTTCCTTTATCCATCTTTGATTCAAGAACAACTCCCTTTGCATTACCTTTTATAGTTGTCTTTAAATTTAATTCTTCACTTACTATTAAAATTGCTTCTAATAAGTCATTAATTCCTATATTTTTATAAGCAGAAACTGGAATAAATAGCGTATCTCCACCCCAATCATCAGGAATTAAATTATGTTCTGATAATTGCCTTTTTACCATATCAATATTAGCATCTGGCAAATCTATTTTTGTAATTGCTACAATAATTTTAACTCCTGCTGCCCTTGCATGGTTTAGGGCTTCAATTGTTTGTTCCTTAACTCCTTCCCTTCCATCTACAACTAATATAACAATATCTGTAATTTGAGCACCTCTTGCTCTCATTGCAGTAAATGCCTCATGGCCTGGTGTATCTATAAATGTAATTTTTTTGCCTTTATATTCAATTTGATATGCACCAATTCTTTGAGTTATTCTTCCTTCTTCCTTTTCTGCAATATTAGAATTTCTGATTTTATCAAGTAAAGTTGTTTTGCCATGATCTACATGTCCCATAATTGTGACGATAGGTGGTCTAATATAATCATATTCAATAATTTCCTCAACTACTTCCTCTTTTATTTCTTTCTTTTTTACTTCAAATCCAAAATGTTCAGCTAATAACTCTAATATATCCACACTCAATGTTTGATTAATAGTTGCAATATAACCAATATCTAATAGAGTTTTTATCACTTCAGAAGGAGGTTTATTTATCATTGTAGAAAATTCTCCAACTGTTAAAGGTCCCGGTATTTCAATGATTTTTCTCTCTTCCTCAACTAATTGAACAACTTTTTCTTTTGTATCTTTTTTAGGCTTAGGTTTTGGTTTTAATATATGCTTTATTTCCTTTTCCTCTTCTTCCTTTATAAATTCTTCTTTCTTAGGCTTTTGTTGAAATCTCTTAGGTAATTTTTTGGGTTCTTCAACCTTTTGATATATTTCTTTCTTTTTTTCAATCTCTTTTTTAACTTCTTGCTCTTCCTTTTCCAAACGCTTCCTTAAATACTCCTCCATTTCTTTATTAGCTTTATTATGACCTGATTTTACATCATAGCCAGCTTCTTTTAATAATTCAATAGCAGCTTTAACTGAAATTCCTAATTCTTTGGCTAATTCTCTTATAGGAACAGGACCTTTTCTACTCATTCAAGTTATCCTCTATAAATTCTATAAGTTTTAAAGCAGTTTTTTCATCAAGCCCTATATTATATAAACTTGCTAGGGTTGGTTCTTCATTAAATGAGTAATATCCATGTTTCCTAAGAATTTCAATAACCGTAGGTGGAAAGTTCTTCTGAATCTCAATTAATGTAACAACACCCTTTGGTTTTGAATAAGAAGAAATACCTAATATAACTATTTCTTTACCTATCAATTTTGAAGCTAATATAACATTCGAGCCTTCAAAACCTTTTACTTCTCCAACATGCTCATCATCCACAATAACATATATTTTATCTTCAATTTTATATGCAGTTATAATATATGGACTTTGTAATGCATTAACAGCAAATCTAACTGGATCACTATCCCACTTTACAATATCAACCTTTTCGCCCCCAAGTTCCTTTTGAATAGGATTTAATCTTGTCCCCTTACTCCCTACAACTGTCCCAACTGGATCAATTTTACTCTCTCTTGAAAAAACCGCTATTTTTGCTCTCTTTCCAGGAATTCTCGCAACTTGTTTTATTTCAATAGTTCCATCCATAATTTCAGGAATTTCCCTTTCCACTAACCGTTTTAAAAAGTCTGGATGGGTTCTAGAAAGAAGAATATAATTATCTTTTTCGTCTATACCTATAATAACCGCTAATTTTTTCTCACCTTGTTTAATTTTTTCAAATTCACCAGGTAACATTTCATTAATAGGTAATTTACCTTCTGCATCAGTCCTTTCAATAGCCAAAACAACTGCATTCTCCTTCTTTATAATTCTTTGAACCTCACCTCTTACAATTTCTCCAACTTTCTTTGAAAATTCCTTAACTATAACTTGTCTTTCTTTATCTCTAATTTTTTGAATAAACTTATCTCTTATTCTATAAATTACTGCCCTTGGTAATTGCTCTATGGGAATTGAAATTTTCACTTCTGAACCTTCAATAGCTTGACTATCATATTTTTTTGCTTCCTGAATACTAATTTCATTAGCAGGATTAGTTACCTTCCTTACAACTTTCTTTAAAACAACAACTTTCATACCATCATCCATTTGAAGATCAACATTTGTATTATAATACTTTGCAGTTGTTTCTAATACAACACTTTTAAAAACATTTATTATATCATCCCTATCCAAATTTCTTGTCCTTACAAGCTGTTCTATAACCATTTCAAATTCTCTATTCATGGCTTATACCTCGTTTAGTTTCATTTTAACAATATCACTTCTTTTAAAATGCCTATTTGAAACAACAACCTCATTCTCATTAAAATTTTCAAGAACACCCTCATAAGAAGAGCCATCTTTTAAGAATAACTTAACTTTCTTTGATATTGCCCATTTTAATTCTCTATCTTTTACAAGTTCTCTATCAAGTCCTGGTGAAGAAACTTCAAGAATATAAGAATTTTCAATTATATCTTCTGTATCAAGAGCTAAGGATATCTCTTTACTTAATTTTTCAATCTCTTTAATTGTAATTCCTCCACCTTTCCTATCTACAAAAATTCTTAAAATACCTATTTTCCCTCCTCTATATTCAATATCTACCAAAATATAGCCACTCTTTTCTATTATAGGACTTACAATAGCCTCAATTTTTTCTTCCAAAGTTTCAAAATTTTAAAGTATGTTTTAAAATTTTCAATATGCATATTATATTTCTTGGACCACCGGGCGCCGGAAAAGGAACACAAGCAGAAATTATATCTAAAAAATATAATATAAAGAAAATATCAACTGGTGATATTTTAAGAAGTGAAATGGAAAATGGAACAGAACTTGGAAAAATAGCAAAACAATATATGGAAAAAGGTGAGCTTGTTCCCGATGAAATTATGATAAAAATTATAGAAAATCATATTAAAAATTTAAATAGCTTTATACTTGATGGTTTTCCAAGAACATTAAATCAAGCATTAGAACTTGAAAAAATTACAAAAATAGATAAAGTAATATATATAAATGTTCCAGATGAAGAGATTAAAAATAGATTATTAAAAAGGGGCAGACTTGATGATAAGCCAGAAGTTATTGAAAATAGAATAAAAGTTTATAGAGAACAAACCCAAGTTTTGATTGATTATTATAAAAAGAAAGGAATTTTATATGAGATAGATGGTATGGGAAGTATTGAGGAAATAAGCAAGAGAATTGAAAGTGTTTTAATAAATCCTACTTAAAAATCCATCTATTTCAATAATATAAAATAATGCATTTCTTAAACTTGTATCTTTAACCTCAATATTATAAAAGTAAGCATTATTTTTTATACAACTTCTAAAAAATCCCTCTTTATAATTTCCATCAATACAAATTTTTTCAATTGTTTTTTTTGAAATTTTTACATTTTTTAAACTATCATTTATGAAATTCTTTGTTAATTTTAAAACACTCTCATAATCAACACCCAAATATGATTTTGGAATATAAAGAGTAAATTTACGCTCTGGATTTTTTTTAAACATAGTAAAATAGTTTTTTGAAAAAGATACAGAATCTTCTAAAAAATTCCAACCAACAGGTATATTAAAAACTATTCCAAAATGCTTACTAATAATCTCACTTTTCTCTTTATCAACTCCAAAATAATATGCTCTTTTATAAGCAAGCTCATAAACTCTCACTTCTAATAAACTATCAATTAACCTTCTATACTTATAGATATTATATTTTAAATCTTCTGCATTCTCACCAAAAATTCCCATCAAAAAACTCCCATCCCTTATAGCATTTAACTTATAGCCAAAATTACTATTTATAAATTTATAAAATCTAAAAAATTCCTTATCGGAAGAATTTAAAATAACTATTAAATTATTTACTTCCTTTAATTTATTTAAATTGCTTAATTTCACAAAATTATAAAACATCGTATCAAAAGTTGAAATAAAATAATTCCTAACATCTTCATCTGGGCAATATATATAGAATTTATTTAAATCTTCAATTTTAATTTTAAATTCATCCGAACAAGAAAAAACAAAAATAAATAAAAAAAATCTATTCACTTTCCAATACAAAAATCTCTAAAAACTCTATTTAATATCTCTTCTGGTAAATCTTCAATGCCAAGTATCTTTGAAATTGAATTTACTGCTATTCTAATCTGATGAGAAATTATATCCAAAGGTTCATAAATTAAATTTTTCACTTCCTTCAATCTGTCATAAGCATATTGCAATAATTCAAATTCATCTTTTGAAAAATAGTAATCAGCAGAAATTTCAGAAATTGCTTTATTATATAAAGCGGACTTCAATTCATCAAATCCAATATCCTGATGAACTGACAAATATATTGGATTATAACCTTCAATTTTTGGTTTCTTAATCTCACATTTATTTACAACAAGAATTAATCTATCCTCTGGAACTTTCTTTAAAAGCTCTAACTCAAAATTCTCAATATTATCAGCAGATAATACAAACAAAACAATATCTGAAAACTTACTTAAATTTAAACTCCTCTCAATTCCAATTTTTTCAATTAAATCATATGCTTCCCTAATTCCTGCGGTATCTATGAGTTTAAATAAAACCCCATTAATTGTAATATATTCAGAAATATAATCTCTTGTAGTTCCAGGAATTTCAG